>JAKVAZ010000001.1:0-304477 GCA_022447225.1 Fuerstiella sp.
GCATTTCACCGCTCCACTGGCAGTTCCGCATACCCCTGGAATACTCAAGTCTATCAGTTTCAAACGCAGTGCCTCAGTTAAGCTCAGGCATTTCACATCTGACTTGATAAACCGCCTACGCACCCTTTAAGCCCAGTGATTCCGAATAACGTTCGCACAGTACGTGTTACCGCGGCTGCTGGCACGTACTTAGCCCGTGCTTCCTTTGAGGCTCTGTCAACATGGAAGGATAACCTACCATGATTTCATCCCCTCTGACAGCAGTTTACAACCCAAGGGCCTTCATCCTGCACGCGGCGTCGCTCCGTCAGGCTTTCGCCCATTGCGGAAGATTCTCGACTGCAGCCACCCGTAGGTGTCCGGACAGTATCTCAGTTCCGGTCGTGGGGGCCATGCTCTCACACCCCCTAGACATCGTCGCCATGGTAGGCCATTACCCCACCATCAAGCTAATATCACGTAAGCCGCTCCTCGGGCGGAATCACACCTTTGGTCCACAGACATCATCGGGTATTACCCACAGTTTCCCGTGGCTATCCCCGACCTGAGGGTACGTACCTACGCATAACTACGCCGTTTGCCGCTGTCCTCTGAATGAATCCACCGAAGCTTCATCAAAACAAATTCTCGCTCGACTTGCATGCCTAATCCACGCCGCCAACGTTCATTCTGAGCCAGGATCAAACCCTTCAAAAATATGCTTACCAAGCAAAAGACAAAGAACAAAGCCTTTGTTCCATCGCTCGGCGATTAGCATGAAAAGAGTGATACCTGTTCGCCATCCCGGTCAAAAGATGGCAAGTGCAGATCGTTAGCCAAAACTCACAGACTCACAGATCTCAACCATATTGTCAAAGAACGGCGCCTAACCAAGGCCGTGTCACCCACGCCCGTTGACGCAAACTACGTCGAGGCATGGAGATGGCCGAATTCAGGCGGGCGGGAAAGTCTACCGAGCCACTCGATCCTGTCAAGGCCTCAGGGACCGATATTTGGGAGTTCGTCACGGCTTTCCTTCCGCTGCGAACTCAACCTGACCTGTTGAGCCCCCACCGGATCAAAAAAACAATCAAGCGACAACCACAGTGAACGAGCGTAGCGAAAAAAAAGTAAGGGAAAAATCAGGCAAAATGCCATCAATCCCGGTATCACCACTCGATTTGAACAGCCCAGGCCAATATGCAGCACCACATAAGTCAAAGAGGAAAATCCGGCGGTGATTCCATAGTTGATATAAGCAGAACCCAGAAAATATCCCGGTTCCCGCTCCAGTCGTGTCCCGCACTCACAGCAGATCGCATGCATGTGAAGCAGTCCTGCAAACAGCGGCCCCTTGCCGCAGTACGGGCAACGAATCCTGACCGCTAAAGACAACGCCCGGCCCAATGACAAGTCGAATACAGTGGATTCAGAACGATGCTCAAAAGTCATAGAACGGCTACTGTCAATGGCTCAGACGAAACGGATCCTGTTCATTGATGCTGGCTCGCACATCCACTCCGGTAAATGAGGCCTGCAGTTTGTCAGCCAGCCATTCCATTGCCGGCCGTTCACTGGAATAGTGCCCCGTCACTATCAGATTCACGCCCGCCGCTCGCGCCGCCAACGCAGAATGAAAACGAGCTTCTCCGGTCACAAAGGTATCACACCCCACTGCTATCGCGTCATCCAGAAACTCGGCCGCAGCCCCGCACGCTACGGCAACGTGCTCCACCACTGCGTCCTCTTCTCCGCAGTATTCAAGGTATTTCGCCTGACAGACCTCACGAACCACATCAAGAAAATCCTTGAGCAGACAGGGACCGGACAACCGCCCGACTCGCCCGCTGCCAATCTCCGGCAGGCATTCTGAGCGGCGGATCGGCACAACACTCCGCAGTCCAAAACCTTCTGCCAACTGCTGATTGACGCCATACTGCGCACTGTCGAACCGGGTATGAGCACTGTAAACGGCCACAGCCCCCTGAATCAGCTCCAGCAGCAAACGGCCCTCACTGGTCTGGTCGGAGATGGCCCTGGCACCCCGAAACAGCACCGGGTGGTGCGAAACAATCAACTGGGCTCCCTGTTTCAAAGCTTCTTTGGCAACATCGGACGTCAGTGTGAGGCAGGTCAGGATTCGGCTGACGTCGACGTCAGCCCGACCGACCAGCAGACCGGTGTTATCCCAGTCTTCAGCCAGCTCCTTCGGAGCCATTTGATCCAGAAATCGACAAACTTCAGAAACAACGGGCATTATCGGTTTTCCGGGTTCGGTTTTCCGGGTGCAGTGTTCTCTATCTGAACCCTAGACTGTTGATTCTCGTTTTATAGTCAAACGATCATGTCACTTCGACTTGCCGTGGCAACGGCCGATTTCGGAACACCACTTCGCCGGTCAATTCCTCGCGCAGGAAAGGCCCAGGTCTCCGGCATTCGATTAAACGCGCGTCATGAAATCCTCGCAGAGAACTTCTCCTCGTCAGGATTAAGACAGCTCTGGCAATACGTGCGGGAAAACCGAATGGAAGTCGCAGGACTCAGCTGTCCGGTTCGACACAGTCTGGCGGATCCGGAATACCTGGAAGAGCGAATTTCACTGATTCGCTCCGTAATGGATCTGGCCCTCCCCCTGAAGACGTCCCACGTGTTCGTGCCATGCGGTCTCATTCCCGATCCGTCGGCAATGCAGCCGGCTGCAGAACCGGACAATTCCAGTGTCCACCCTGTGGAAAAACTGTTCTCACCGGCAACAGATTCGTCGACAACGCCAAAGACAGTCACAGCTGACGATGAATTCAGTACGCTGTGTCAGGTGGCCGGTGACCTGGCAGGCTATGGAAATCATATCGGCTGCACCTTAACACTGCAGCTGCCAAACTACGACGTACCACTGATTGAACGACTGACGGCAGCCGTGACAACCGGTCCCCTGCAGATTGTTTTTGACCCGGCAGTGGCCGTTTTTACAGGCGTGTCGGTAGTCGATACCTATCGCAAACTTTACAAAAACGTGGGCGACATCCGGGCTCGGGACGGACGTCGGAATTCAGACGTCACCGGAACAGAAACGGCTTTGGGAGATGGGATTGTCGATTGGGAAGAGTTTCTGCCGACACTCGTTGAGGCGGATTATGCCGGCTGGGTTTGTGTGGAACGAACGTACGGTGGTCATCGTGAGCCGGACGTCCTCAATGGAGTGTCCCGGGTCAAATCGTTGCTTCCCCATCCTGCGGAAGGATAGAATTAAGGCTCGTTCCGGTAATATGTCAACCGATGTGATTCACTCGTACCTGATTACAGGACGTCTGGGGGTTCCGGCTGTCAACACGAAGAGATCAGGAACACCGCAGCCTTCCGACCGGGATGTTCGGTAATTTCTGAAACGGGAAAGCGTTTTGAAAAATCCCGTCGCTGCTGTTTTGATTTTTGCAACCTCGGCCGCAGCACTGTGTGCCGTGCTGCTGTTCCCGCGCAATGATCACGTGAATCTGAATCCGCCGGTAAAGACCGCAGAGATAACAGCGCAGGTTGATTCTGACTCAACCGGTCGTTTGCCTTACAGTCCGCCGAATCCCGAAGCACGTATCAGTCAGCAGGAACAGGATGCCGAAACACGTTCGCTGCTCGATGGGATTCCTAAGCAGATTCAGTCGTCACTGATCATTGAGGAACCTCAGCTTTCCACCGCAGACAGGGAACACCTTGCCGGCATGGTTTGGGTTCCTGGCGGTACTTTCGTGATGGGAAGTCGTCACGGACCTCCGGATGAAGCCCCGCGCCATGCACTGGTCCTCGATGGATTCTGGATGGACGCACTGGAAGTCACAAATGCCCGGTTCCGGAAATTTGTCGATGCGACCGGATATGTCACTTTGCCGGAAAGAAAGCCGGAACTCAGGAGTGTGAAAAAAGGCTCAAACCTGGATCAGCTGGCCATCCTGGAAGAAATGAATCAGCCTGGTTCGATTTGCAGCCTCCCGATCGCCAGTCGCAACGAAATTGACGCTCGAGGAGCATACAGCTGGTGGCAGTACGTTCCGGGCGCCAGCTGGAAACACCCGGAAGGTCCGGAATCCGGTATCACGGACCGCATGGATCATCCGGTCGTCCATGTCAGCTGGCTGGATGTCCAGGAGTACTGCCGATGGGCCGAACGAACATTGCCGACAGAAGCCCAGTGGGAATACGCCGCACGAGGTGGCCATCATGGCCGCATCTATCCCTGGGGAAACGTCCGTCAGCCAAACGGTAAATGGCTGCAGAACATCTGGCAGGGAGAATTCCCGGTAGAAGACACGGGTAAAGACGGACACACAGGAACGGCTCCGGTTGGATCCTACGAGTCTAATGATTACGGACTGTATGATATGTCGGGAAACGTGTGGGAATGGTGTTCGGACTATTACCGCCCTGATTCCTATCTCACAAGTACCGTTCATAATCCATCGGGTCCCGACAACAGCTGGGATCCTCTGGAACCCGACCTGATCAAACGCGTGCAGCGCGGAGGGTCCTTTATGTGCAGCGAGCAGTACTGCGTCGGATACCGGGTCGCATCCCGAATGAAGGGCGAAGAAGATACGGGAGTCTTTCATACCGGTTTTCGAACAGTCGTAACACCGGACATGATCGGCATCAGTGCCGATTAGCACAACGTATTCGAAATCTGCCTGGCCGGTTTTACGCTCCCCCGCTGCCGGTCAGATTGTCAACCGCTTCGTCAGAAACCACCACAACCGTTGTATCGGGGTCATCGATGGACGTGGTAAACCGGCGGGGAAGACGGCAGGTGATGATGACACGCCGGGCAGTCGAATCGGTGTACGTACGTTTAAGCTCTTCGGCGTGCTGTTTCAGCCAGGCAAACAGCCGGCCGTTTCCCGTACCCGTTTCAATCTCTGCCGTGACATACCCCCCCGACAACCGTTCAGCCACGACATGATTCAGCCGGTCAATTCCAACCCCGGTGGCAGCACTGATCGTCACAGTGTCTTCGTAGTGCCGACGCAGTACCGCAATCAATGACTGATCAGTTACCTGGTCCACTTTATTCAGGATCAGCAGCACATTGGTACAGTCAACACCGATTTCCTCGAGGACCTCGTAACAGGTTTGAATCTGCTGCTCAGCTTCGGGGTGGCCGGCATCGACGATATGCAGCAGCAGGTCAGCGTGACGGGCTTCCTCAAGCGTCGATCGAAATGAAGCAACCAAATGGTGCGGCAGATTGCGGACAAATCCCACGGTGTCGCTGAGCAGGGCCTCACCGTATCCGGGAACAGCCCAGCGGCGTGTGCGCGTATCCAGAGTTGCAAACAATTTATCCTGTACAAGCACATCAGCCCCTGTCAGTCGCCTCATCAGCGTGCTCTTCCCGGCATTGGTATAGCCGACAAGTGAAACAGTGGGGTGTTCACGGCGACCGGACACAGTGCGTTCGCGCCGCTGCTCAACACCTGCCAGTCGTCGCTTCAGTTCTGAGATACGTCGGTCAATCAGACGGCGGTCTGTTTCCAGCTGCTTTTCTCCGGGGCCACGCCCTGCACCGATACCACCGGTAATTCGTTCAAGATGAGTCCACATGCGTTTCAGACGAGTACGAAAGTACATCAACTGCGCCAATTCGACCTGCAGCATGGCTTCGTGAGTCCGGGCGTGTGTGGCAAAGATGTCCAGAATCACTTCACTGCGATCAACGATCGGTTTGTTGATTTCCTGTTCGAGCGTACGTCCCTGGGACGGTGTCAGGTTGTTGTCCACAACAACCAGTTCCGCATCGGTCGCAGCAACCAGAAGCCTGAGTTCTTCAAGTTTACCTGTACCAAGGCAGTGAGCCGGGTGGGGCGTGTCCCGAAACTGAACAATTTCCCCTACGACCTCCACCCCGGCGGTGGAGGCGAGTCCTCTGAGCTCATTCAGTGCATCGTGTTTTGACCAACAGTTGCCCGGACTGAACACGCCGGTCAGGACCGCCTTTTGGTTGGCAACTTTGAGTTCTTCGCGTTTGGGATCGCCCAACAGTCCTTGGCCTTTGAATTGCAGGAGAATCTGAGGATAAAGTCAGTGTGCAGCGGCATCCGGCCCATCCTAGCGTCAGACTGACACACCGAAAACACAAATGTTCGCGCTCAGGCCGCCGGTGGGTGTCCGGAACTCCCTGCCTGTCGCCATTGTCCTCACGCAACACCGAAACGGGCAATGTTGGAGTCACGCGAACTTCATCCTTTCATCGCCGAAAAACTGGCCCCTGCCGGGCGGGTCGTTTCACGAACGACGAATTGGTCTCAGATGCCGACTCCCAATAAAGCTGTGGTTCTGGTAAGCGGTGGCCTTGATTCTGCCACCGTGCTGGCGATAGCTCGGAAAACCGGTTGCGAACTGCATGCCCTTTCACTGGACTACGGTCAGCGGCACCGCTTCGAGCTGGAATCAGCCGCCCGTGTGTGTCAGGCCGAATCTGTGGCCAGCCATGTGGTGTTTCCGCTTGATGCCCGGATTTTTCGCGGGTCAGCACTCACCAGCGATATTCCGGTACCGCATCAGCGCTCGGATGCGGAAATCAGTACCGGGATTCCCGTAACGTATGTTCCGGCTCGCAACACGATCTTCCTGGCTGTGGCGCTTGGACTGGCAGAATCCATCGTCGCCGCCGACATTTATATCGGAGTGAACGCCGTCGACTACAGTGGCTATCCCGACTGTCGACCCGAATTCATTTCAGCGTTTGAGACGACAGCAAACCTGGGTACAAAGGTGGGAGTGGAAGGAACGCAAATTACAGTACACACACCTCTTGTGTCCCTGACGAAGTCACAGATCATTCAGCGTGGTCTGCAGCTGGGTGTCGACTACGGTCTGACCCACAGCTGCTACGATCCGAATGCAAACGGTGTCAGCTGCGGTGTGTGTGATTCGTGTCGCTTACGCCTGAAGGGTTTCCGCGAAGCCGGTGTCACCGACCCAATCCAATACCAGCGCAAGAACGACCAGTGACATGCTCATGAATGGCCAGCCGGGCCGAAAGCGGCACGGGTACCAAAATTGATGTTCATTGCCGAGACATACGAATCGTTTCAGGGCGAGGGGCCGTGGGCCGGGACCCGATCTTTGTTTATCCGAACATCCGGCTGCAATCTGCGCTGCTGGTACTGCGACACCCCGTACACGTCCTGGCATCCCGAAGGCAACCAGCGCACACTTGATGAGCTGACCGCAACTATTCAGAAATGTTCGGCCGAACACGTGGTCATCACCGGCGGGGAACCCATGCTGGCAGCCCAGTTGACGGAACTCACGGTGATCTGTCAGAAGCTGAACCGAACCGTCACCATTGAAACTGCGGCGACGGTCGATCGGTCCGTGGAATGTGATCTGATGGCCATCAGTCCCAAGCGGCCAAATTCGGCTCCCCAGGACCCACACTGGAGAAAACACCATGAACAGACGCGACATCAGCCGTCTGTCATCCGCTCACTGCTGGATCAATACAACTGTGTTCTCAAGTTTGTGATTAACCACGAGACTGATGTGACGGATGTCCACGACTATCTGACAGAGTTCCCGGAAGTTGCAGCCGGTCAGGTGTGGCTGATGCCGCAGGCACGCACTCAGGAGGAACTGAAGACGCAGTCCGGCTGGGTTCAGGCCGCAGCCGTCGCAAACGGTTTTCAGTTTTCGCCACGCCTGCATGTGGAACAGTTTGGAGACAGACGCGGTGTTTAGTTCATCCCGGAATACCGGTTGACGTTCTGACTCAGGTCAGAACATTGCCACACACACAATCGTATCAACATTCCCCAAAATTCACCGAAAGTGGCAACGCTGCCGGAAGAATTGTCTGCCGCTTCCTCGTTTCTGGTTGTGGCACCCCTGGTCAACAATACCAACAGAGCAAACCTGAGGGGTTCCGGCATCAGAACCTGTCAATGGACATGAGGCATCGACCGAGCGTTCCTGGGTTTGACCGCTGGACTCCGAAAGCCGGCTGAACGAGAATTGATCGGTGACCGGACGGAATTCCCGGATACAATCCGTCCGTCAAACTCCCTGACTGTTCATCATACTCTGTCCCGGGCCGCATTGGTGTCATCGCGCGATTACTACGAAATTCTTGGGGTTCCCCGAACATCGTCCGCCGACGAAATCCGCAAAGCCTACAAAAAGCTTGCCCGGAAATATCATCCTGATGCAAACGCGGAAAATCCTGATTCACAGCAAAAGTTCGCTGAAATCACCGAAGCTCACGAAGTTTTAGGAGACTCTGACAAACGTCAAAAATACGACCAGTTCGGACATAACTGGAATCGTGTCCCGGAAGGAGCAACCGGAGGCAGCCCGTTTGGTGGATTTGGTGGTGGCCACCCCGGAGGTGGGAGCGGATTTTCGCTTGACGATATTCTCGGTGGAGTTTTTGGGGGGGCAGGTGGCAGCCCGTTTGGCGGACGCCCGCAGGCACGAAAAGGTGAAGACCTGCGAACCAGTGTGCGTGTAGCGTTTCTGGTTGGAGTGGAAGGCGGCGAGCACGAACTGACGGTTCGCACCGGGGACAAGGCGGAACGTCTGACTTTCCGAATTCCTTCAGGCATGGAAAGCGGAAAGTCGATTCGTCTGGCCGGCCAGGGTCATCCGGGTCAGTTGGGCGGCCCTCGCGGAGATGTGCTTGTCACCGTTGAAGTGGCACCGCACCCCTACTTTCGTCGCGACGGATTCAACCTGATTCTGGATGTACCCGTCTCTGTGACCGAAGCCGCACTGGGTGCAAAAATTGATGTTCCAACCCTGACCGAAGGAACTGTGATTCTGTCTGTACCGCCAGGCACGTCGAGCGGCGGCAGGTTACGGCTGCGCGGCAAAGGGGTCATGAATCGTACCACAGGAAAACGTGGTGACCAGTTCGTGGTGATCAAAGTGACCGTTCCCAAAGAGCTGAATGATGAAGCCAGGGATTTACTGCAGCGTCTGGACGAAGTCGCCCCCGAAAATCCTCGGGATGGATTATGGCCCTGACAACGTGCAGGAGGTTGTCAGACGGACCGCCAGACCGGATCCTGACTGTCCCTGTTTGTCGGCACAGCAGGATGCATCCCGAAACAGGAAAGGGCATCTGCCCTGCGAAGGTCGTATCTGACTGATATCGTTTGTTCGGAATGCATCCGACCCCTTGTTCGTCACCAATCATGAATCATACCCGCTAAAATGCAGAGCAGGCTTCCGATTCTCAGCTTCTGGATCAACCTGGTTCTGCTCGTATTCAGATTACCCGGCACAATGGTGATTCTGCTGATTCGCTGTTATCAGAAGCTGCTGAGTCCTCTGCTGGGCCGCACGTGTCGATTTCACCCTTCGTGCAGTGAATATTTTGTGCTGGCTGTCCGCAAACAGGGACTGCTGATCGGTTGCTGGAAGGGGATTTGTCGAATCAGTCGCTGTCATCCGTGGCACCCTGGCGGCTATGACCCACCCTAAGCCGTTTCTGTTCAGCTAACGAAAATCCAGGTAACATCGGGAGTCAAAGCGGGTTTACAGGCAAAATACTAAACCTGCAGGGTCAAATTGATTCGACCGTGTCAGCCCATTGTTGTTACAGGATATCCGGCATTCACGGAATGCAGGGACCGCTCCGCACTCGCTGATCCCATTTGACCAAATGGCAAAGTCATCATTCCTGAAACCCCGATCACCAGCAGCCTGTTACAAAGTGTCAGAACGCGGCTCCGTCCCCGGTCATTGGCAGCTGCGTGTTACCGCTCATGATTGTCCTGCTCGGGCTGTGTATTCTGACCGTGCTGGTCATTCGCCTGCTGGGGCTGCTGCCGGTTAACAGGGAAAACCCCTGGTGACTGGCTGGCATGGTGCCGGTCGCCGCACTCAGCGCGCGGATCTTTCACAAGCAGAACAGCCCGCTGCCGCAAAAGTCAGGCGTTGCGGGTCTCTCAGTCGACTTCCCGGGGAAACCTGTGAGTCCCGCTGATCCACGGCAGTGGTTGTGTGCCAACAGCCGCGTCGACGGGCAGGCAGTCATACAGATGAGGAAACAGCCGGCCTCCCCGGGACAACTCCCATTTCAGCGCCGATCCAAGACGAATGGGGTCAACTTCCACCAGCAGCAGATTTGACTGACCGGAAAAATGTCTGGCAGCCGTTTCTCTAAGCTGGTCTGCCGTAGAGAAGTGGATAAATCCGTCGGCCAGGTCCGCCTCCGAACCACTGAACTCTCCTTTAGCCACAGCCTGCTGCCATTCGCTGCTGGAACAGATTTTGTAAACGGGCTTCGAAAGTCGATCCACCAGCATCCGGCATTGCTCAACGTCTGCAGCAATTTGTGCGATAAGTTGATCAACCGAATCAAAAGAACGGAGTGGTCGAATTTCGCTCAGAAGATCAATCTCCAGACCGTCGTCGTAAAGGTCGTCGTTGAAATCCAGCAGATGGCATTCAACTTTCAGGTTGTTGTCTGCAAATGTGGGATTGGGACCAATACTGAGTGCTGCGGAATATCGCTGGTCCCCGACACAGACTGTTCCTGCATAAACTCCGCTGGCCGGGAGCATGGTGGGGATACCGTCCAGATTAGCCGTCGGAAATCCCAGCTGTTTTCCTCGCCCTGCTCCGCAGGAAACAACGCCTGAAATTCGGTGAGCATGCCCCGTCATCGCCACCGCATCACCGGCGCGTCCCTGGCTCAGCAATGTGCGAATGCGGCTTGACGAAACCAGACGCCCTTCATTCTGCACCGGCGAAATCTCATGAAATACAATTCCGGCACGTTGGCAGAGTTTCGCCAGGCTGTGAATATCGCCGGCGCGATCGCGGCCGAAACGAAAATTTGGACCTTCAACCACTCCTGCCGCTGCAAAACGCTCCACCAGCACCTGGTCAAAAAACTCCTCCGGCGTCATTTGAAGAAGAGCATTGGTTACGGGCAGAACGACCACTTCGTCAGCCCCGTATTCTTTCAGCAGAGCTGACCTGCGTTCGATTGTTGTCAGGCGGGGAAGCGGGGAGTCCGGCCTCAGCAGACTCAGCGGGTGCGGATCGAACGTGACAACAACTGCCGGAGCAGAATGCTTTGCGGCCGTCCTGCGCAGGGTCTGCAGCATCTGCTGGTGGCCGCGGTGGACACCATCAAAATTGCCAACCGTGACCACGCCCTGGAGTGCGTTGCCGGGAATATCAAATTCCGCGTAGTTCATTCGCCGAAAAATACCGGGGTGTCATCCGGTATTCCAGACGATCGGCACCGTTACCCCAAACTCGGGATAATTCCTGAACAAAAAACGCTGAATCACATGCTAGTTTTCCTCAGCAATGCGTTGGCTGTATTTACTGATGATGTCAAGGTAATTCGCCGGAAACTGCTGACGGATCAGTTCGCGGGCTTTGACTTCCCTGCGACGATCAAGCATGCCCCAGCTGCCGGTTTCTTTGAGCTCGCGGGAATCTGCTTCGCCTTTGCCTGGTGAACCATGGATTCTGCTGTTGGGAGCGGCTCTGCCCGAAGACGGCTGATTCGGCGTCTGCTGCCCGTTTTGTCCCTGGCCCTGCTGCTGATCGTTGTTCTGTTTGTTTTCCGCTTCTTCCAGCAGGTGATCGATCGCATCAATCACCTCAACCTGACGTTCCTGAACCCGTTCTCCCGATCGCCCCAGGTCCAGTTGACGTTTAACATCGGCCATTAGACGCGCCACGTGCCCCAGGTCGTCAGCGCTGCGACCACTAAGTTCCTTCTGCAGGATCATGGCCACGGTGCGAAAACGGGGCGGAACCTGAAGGGTGTGATTCAGCAGCAGGCTCAGACTGTCCAGAGCCGCCTCACGCCTGAACAATTCACTTTGACAGACAGCACGATAGAAAAACATTCCGGCCGGATCGACAACACGATCGGGTAAAATCCTGTCGTAGATCTCCAGGGCTTCGTCGAACAGACGATGCTGAGTCATCCAGCGGGCACGAAAAAGCTCGATATGGTTGTGGTAGATGTCAAGATCACGGATGCCGTCGTAGATGATCTGCTCAAGAGGACCGGCACCCGCCGAGGATTCCAGCAGTCGTTGAGTCGACACATCAGCGGCGGCGAATGATTCAACAAGCAGGTCAAGCAAATCCTCATCACTCAGACGGGCCAGCTGACCATCATCCGTCCAGTCGGCGATCACGGTTTCACGGACCTGAGGATCGGCGTCTGAACGAGCGATCCACTGCATCAGCTCCGAACGGACATCCGCCATGTCCGGCCTGGAGAACATAATCGCGGCATCGTCTGCACTGAAAACAGTACCGAAAAAACACAGTGCCGGAAGAATTGTGAAACGGAGCAGCCGGTTCATACCCACAATGATACCCGGATACAAAACATCGTGCGACGGCCGATCAGAAAAGCGTCTCGACCGTTGGTGCTGCTGCACACTGTCAGCAACGTCAGTTATTCGACCGCAGCCTACTTTTTGGCATTGGGATCCACTTCCCACGATTTGGCTTTGCGTTCACGCAGGCGAGTCGCCTTACCGGTTCGTTCACGCAGGTAAAACAGTTTGGCGCGGCGCACACGACCGTGTCGTTTGATTTCGATTTTGGCAATCTTCGGCGTGTTAACCGGAAAGGTTCGCTCAACACCTTCACCGGCAACAATTCGTCGAACGGTAAATGTTTCACCTGTGCCTTGGCCTCGCCTGGCAATCACAACACCACTGAAGATCTGGACGCGTTCTTTACTGCCTTCCAAAATTCGTGTGTGGACATCCAGTGTGTCACCAATTGCAAAATTAAGAGGTTCGTCGCGCAGACTCGACTGTTCAGCAATGTCCAGCAGTTTATTTCGCATCTCAGGAACTCCCCGGTTGAACCGTTTTCTTTGTAGCCTGCGATTTGTCGAGCAGATCTGCTCGACGTTCGGCCGTCCGTTTCACACTTTGCTCATGTCGCCAGGCCGCAATGGCCTGATGGTCACCACTCAATAAGACCTCAGGAACTGCCATCCCCCGAAATTCCCGAGGTCTGGTGTATTGCGGATATTCCAACAACCCTGCGTTACTAAATGTATCATATCGACTGCTGGTCTCATCGCCCAATACGTCCGGAATCAGACGGATGACGGTATCAATCAGCAACATGGCCGGAACTTCACCACCGTTACAGATGAAATCACCAGCCGAAATTTCCGTGGGCTGCAACCCTTCCCGGATTCGTTCGTCAAACCCTTCATAGCGACCGCAAAGGATGACCAGTCGCTGCTCGGTGGCCAGTTCTTCAACCAGCGACTGGTCAAGAGTACGCCCCTGCGGACTCATCATAATCAACCGTCCAGGTTTTTCGGCTGACGCCTGCACCGATTCGACACAGTCGAAAATCGGCTCACACATCAGCAGCATTCCCGGACCTCCACCATACGTTTTGTCATCCACCTGAGCATGCCGACCGGACGCAAACGCTCGAAAATCATGAGTTCGGACCTGTACCAGTCCACGTTCAATTGCCAGCTTCAGAATACTCTGCCCGAGATAGCCCGGGAAAATTTCAGGAAACAGCGTCAGCACGTCGAAACGCATAACCATGTCCCGGCACTGCTGAGACCAAAACAAACAGAAATCACTCTGCCGCTTCGGTCGTTTCTTCTGCTGCCTGATCCGCGGACTCAGCCTGCTCGCCCGCTGCCTCCGGCTCCGGCGCTTTCGGTGCCGTCATCGGTGGCGGCGCCGCAGCCTCACCAAATGTTCCTTTTTTGACTTTTCTGATCAGCGCATTGACCTTCTCAGATGGCTGAGCACCAACCGAAAGCCAATAATCGATGCGATCCATTTTCAGGTTGATGCGCTGTGACTTATCCGGAATGGAAGTGTCGTAAAAACCAACTTCTTCTATGGCTTTGCCGTCGCGTGGTTTGCGCTGATCCATAATGCAAACGCGGTAAAAAGGCCGGTGCTTTCTGCCCAGCCGCTTCATACGTATTCGAACTGACATTGTTTCTCCCGTGGATCGCGCGACGATGCCGCATGTCTTTCAGTTTGTGTTTCGTTGACCCTGCCGGACGTCACTGACGTCCGTTATGTCTCTGCGGGGCCTGTGACCAACCCCGGTAAAAAATCGTCCAAACACCGGTCCAATTCCGAAAGGGTCCGTCGTTTTACCTTCTTCGGTTACGTTTTTTCGCCCTTTTCGCGTCTTTCCGCTTATTTTTCTTCTTTTCTCTGGCAGCAACAGCATCCAATGGCCCGCGTTTGCTGCGGGTCTTCCTTTCCCGCAGGTCTGCGTTCGGATCCATCATGCCCTGATCAGTCAGCTGTTTGACAGCCTTCATGCGGTCCCGTAACCCCATGCCGGACATATCCTGCATCAGCTTGCTCATGGACTGAAAGTCCTTAAGCAGCTTGTTCACGTCCGACGCCTCAACTCCGCTTCCGTCCGCAATACGATGGCGACGGCTGCGGTCAATCCTGTCAGGATTACTGCGCTCGTCCAGTGTCATCGAATTGATAATCCCTTCAATCCTCCGCATGTCGTCTTCCGGGTTCATATCTCCCATCTGATCGACCATCTTGCCCATGCCGGGAATCATTTTCATGACTTCCCCCATAGTGCCCAGCTTTTTGATCTGGCCCATCTGCTTACGGAAGTCATCCAGAGTGAACTTGCCCTCCTGCATCTTTTGCTGCTGGGCAAGCATCTCTTCTTCATCAAATTCCCGCTGAGCCTTCTCGACCAGGGACAACACATCGCCCATGCCCAGAATCCGACCGGCCATCCGGTCAGGGTGGAATTCTTCCAGTCGATCCAGCTGTTCCCCCACGCCCACATATTTGATGGGCACACCAGTCACCGCTTTGACGCTCAGTGCCGCGCCGCCTCGGGTATCCCCGTCGAGCTTGGTGAGAATGACACCGTCTAATTCCAGAGCCTCATTGAATGCATTGGCGCTGTTCACAGCGTCCTGACCGGTCATGGCGTCGCAAACGAACAAACACTGATCCGGACCGACACGCGAATCAATCCGCTGCAGCTCCTTCATCAGCTCCTCGTCGATCCCCAGTCGGCCGGCCGTATCCAGAATGACAACTTTCAGTCCCTGCCGCTTCGCTTCTTTAACCCCGTTGCGGCAAACCTGGATGGGATCGCTTTTGGCCGGATCTTCGGCATACACCGCACAGCCAACCTGTTCTCCAATCACCTTCAATTGTTCGATCGCAGCCGGACGCTGAAGGTCTGCGGCAACCAGCATCGGCGGCTGATCGCTTTCTTTGAGCATCCTGGCCAGCTTGCCGCAGGTCGTGGTTTTCCCGCTTCCCTGCAACCCGCACATCATGATGACGCTGACACCACTGCGCTTGATTGCCAGAGAATGATCCACCGGGCCCATCAGGTCGATCAGTCCCTGATGGACGATTCCCACAACCTGTTCGTCAGGGCGCAGGGCCTTGAGGACCTCCTCTCCGACAGCCTGGGCGGTCATCCGCTGCACAAAATCCTGGGCAATATCGTAGGCAACGTCGGCTTCCAGCAGAGCCTGTCGGACCTGCTTCATGCCATCACGGATGTTGGATTCGGTAATCTTTCCGGTACCGCGGAAAGCCGAAAACGCGTCTGTCAGCCCTGCTGTGATTCCTTCAAACACCGATTTAAACTTACTTTGTGGTTCAGGGATGTTTGATCACAGAATCAACACTGCCCGGATCTTCTGTGATGGTCGAATGGTACTTTAGGGTTGTCGTCAACCAGGTACACCCGGTTGACTTGATGCAGCAAACCCGGCAGACGATCAACGGACAGAAATTCCCGGGACCGGCAGATCTGCAATGTGCCACAAATCGATTCCCGTATAAGAAACGAGCAGGTGACGTATCAGAAATTTCCGGCAACCCGGGAGAGCAAAGTCCCCGTTTGAAGACCAACCGGGCAAGTCGATTTTCATCGAATACCCGCCACTGCCGCTCAGCAGATTCTCCGGCGGATAACGATCAAAAAAAATCGGAATTTTCCATGATATCGCTGGTGTCTACCGATAACAAGCTGTTGTTGAAACTGGCCGGAGACCGACAGTGACCGGAATCAGACGAGCGAAGCCCGGCGGGTGATCAGGGCCGGGCCGTCCGGCTTTCTGTGGCTTCCCGGGACCAGCCTGTTACCGGACGTAAATACAACGGAATCCGGCCGTTGCTGGAAGACGCTGCAGGTTACCGGACACACCTGATGAAGCACGGACAATTCAGTCAGGCCAAAGATGCTCCGGTTACTCACCCGGCCCCTCCCCTGGTCGGCTGTGTTCGTTAGTCACAGACAGCACACGGGAGGCTACCGTTCCAAATTCCCAACACCCTGGCCGGGATCGCACGCAGGCTGACTGATCGGTAGAATTGCGGAGGCAACTGGAGAGTTCAACTTCTCCAGCTGACCGTGTCCCGGCTGCGTCAACAGCAGGACCGCGACATCATCAGTACAGATCACACTGGCACTTCAGGTGGCTGACGCGACCTCAGATTTCACCAGGTAACAGGTCATGTCACCAATCAGAGACAACCATGCGCAGCGAATCTGATGTTCTGTTTGAAGACAGCCCGTTTGCGATCCCTGTCGCGGATCGCGTCAACCGACTGCCACCATACATGTTCGGAGCCATCAATCAGCGCAAATACCAGCTGCGAGTGGAAGGTGTCGATGTTATTGACCTTGGAATGGGGAATCCCACTGATCCTCCTGATCCGCTGATAGTTCATAAGATCGAGGAAGCACTTGAGGATTCGCGTAACCACCGTTACTCGGTCAGTAACGGGATCAGCAACCTCCGCAAAGAAGTGGCCAAACGTTACTGGAAACGCTACGGCGTGCGGCTGAACCCCGATGACGAAGTGCTGGCCTGTATCGGTTCCAAAGAAGGCTTCAGCCACATGTGCATGGCGCTCATGGGGCCTGGTGATACGGCGATTGTCCCCTCCCCGTCGTTCCCCGTTCATGTTTATGCCGTAATGCTGGCATCCGGCAATGTGATTACTCTGGATACCCGTGACCCGCAAAATTTTCTGCGCAATGTGGCCTACACCTGTGAAAACCTGTTTCCTAAACCAAGAGTCGTCATCGTCAATTTTCCCCACAATCCGACAGCCACGGTCATCGAACAGGATTTCTACATTGACCTCGTCAGGCTCGCAAAGAAATACGGCTTTCTGGTGATCAGCGACTTTGCATACGCCGACATTTGCTACGACGGATACGTAGCTCCCAGCTTTTTGGCGACTCCGGGTGCCATTGACGTTGGAGTCGAATTCACCTCGATGAGCAAAAGCTACAGCATGGCCGGCTGGAGAATCGGCTACTGCTGTGGCAATCAGGAAATGGTGCGTGCCCTGGCTACGATCAAAGGCTATTACGACTACGGCATATTTCAGCCAATTCAGATCGCGGCGATCGTGGCCATGAGACACTGCGATGCTGCCGTGGAAAGCATCACCCGCGAATATCAGCATCGCCGTGACACTCTGTGCGAAGCCCTGGGCCGTCTGGGCTGGAATGTCCCGCCCCCGAAGGCCGGAATGTTCGTCTGGACAGAAATGCCGGAAGAATGGCGAGAAATGGGATCGATTGAATTTGCGATGAAACTGCTCAACGAAGGCGGAGTAGCCGTCAGTCCTGGCCGAGGTTTTGGTGAAGACGGAGAAAACTGCCTGCGACTGGCCATTGTGGAAAACACACAGCGGCTCCGTCAGGCCGCGCGACAGATTGACAAATGTCTGACCAGGCCGGAAACCGATTCCCCCGTATGATTCTGTTGGCCTGACAAAATCGCCGGTAACAGAATCCTGTTAATCACGTTGAAGCATCTATCAACGTCAGACACCCGCATTCCGGGCCACGCCAACCCGGTTCGACTTCCAAAGATCTCAGCGGCAAGGCCGGTTATTCTCGTCCACCACAATAACGACCGGCTGGTGGCCAGGTATCTCATTCTCGTGGAAGTCGGCATAACTAACGATAATCACAAGGTCTCCGACTCCGATCAGTCTGGCAGCGGCTCCGTTCAGACAGATCACTCCGGACCCTGCCTGCCCCCTGATCACATATGTAGTCAGTCGATTGCCGTTGGTAATGTCATAAATATCAACCTGCTCATAGTCGACTATTCCGGCGGCCAGCATCAGACGCTCGTCGATCGTGACGCTGCCTTCATAGTTGAGATCAGCTTCAGTGACAGTAGCACGATGGATTTTGGATTTGAGCAGACGACGAATCATGTCTTCCGATGAAATTCGCTGGCGTTATGAGGTGCACAGTTTGGTGATCGCTCGCGTTTTCGGCATCTGTGTCCGTGCGAGCTGTATGAGAGAAATTGTGGGTCATCGCAACTGAGCTTCAAGCTTTTCCTGACAGGCAGTGACAATGTTCCCAACGGCTGCATCAACTTCGTCAGCAGTGAGAGTCCGGTCGGGAGCCCGAAAACCGGCACTCAGTACATAGGATTTACAGCCGGCATCAATCTGACTTCCACGGTATTGACCACCAAATGACACGCTGGTTAACAGGTTACCACCGGCAGCCTGAGCCACGTCAGCCAGTTCAGCCCAGTTCACCGTTTCCGCCAGCACAAAATTCAAATCCCGCGAAATCCCGGGAAATCGAGGAGGTGGCGTTGAACGACGATGCGGCTCATACAGTTCTTCCAGCAGCATCACGTCGAGTTCGGCCACGGAAACGCCGCTCTGTAATCCCAGCTGATCAGCGGCGGACCGGTCCAGTTCTCCCATATAACCAAGTGGTTGCCCGTTCAGAGTCAGTTGTGCGCCCCGTCCGTCAGCCAGCCCCCGGACATCGCTCGGCTGAGTGGTCAGCAAACTCCCTGGAATCAAATCCCGCACCAGCGTCTCCACAACACCCTTCAGCCCCAGGAAATCCCGACCACTCACCATTCCCACCGTCATGGGTTCTGCTTCCCGTTCGGGTTTTCCATCCCCGGCCGAAAGGTAAACCCGAGCCACCTCAAACAACTCCGCATTCGGGGTGCCAGTCCGTTCGTTCTGGCGACGACACTGCAGTAAACTGGGCACCAGACTCTGCCGCAGCTGATTTTCCAGACTCCGGGTGGAATGATCGACCGCCACAACGGGTCGATCTCCTCGCGGGCGAAACAGCAGCTGAGTCGCCTCACTGACAAACGATAGCGTCAGCGCCTCAAAAAAACCACAGGCTGTCAGGTGCGAACGAATTCGGTCCCCTGTCTGTTCGCGCCGACTGCGAGACGTCGCCGTGACCGGCAGCATGGCGTCATCCGGTATCCGGTCGTAACCGTGAATTCTGGCCACTTCTTCGATCAGGTCGCATTCGCGGGTGATGTCCAGTCGCCAGTCAGGAATGAGGAACGAAGCTTCGGTCTCCGACTGATCCGTGCATTCCAGTCCCAGACGACTGAGAATCGAAACACACTCATCAGCAGGGATTTCCATGCCCAGCAACCGCCTGATTTGATGGAATCGCAAAGTAACCGGCTGGACAGACTTTGGTTTACGGTCTCCGGCAACCACCGAACCTGCTAACAGCTGCCCGCCGGCAGTCTGCAGTATAAGTTCGCAGCAGCGACGAGAGGCCCAGTCCATATTTTGCCGATTGACGCGACGTTCAAACCGATACGAGGACGGGCTGTGCAGTTTAAGTGTCCGTGCCGTTGACCGAACGGACACCGGGTCAAAAGACGCCACTTCAATCAGGACATTGGTCGTGCCGTCTGAAATTTCGGTTTCCAATCCGCCCATCACACCCGCAACCGCCACCGGTCCCACTTCATCCGCGATCACACAGGCCTCAGCCGGCAGCAGATAATCACGCTGATCGATCGCCGTGATTTTTTCACCGTCGAGGGCCTGTCGTACGATCACCGATGACCCGTTGAGCTGATCGAAATCAAAAGCATGCAGCGGCTGACCGCATTCCAGCATCACATAGTTCGTCACGTCGACCACATTGTTGACACTGCTGATCCCGGCAGCCGCCAGCCGATCTCGCAACCAGTCCGGACTGGGGCCGATGCTGACTCCCTGAATCACACGAGCATGATATTCGTGACACAAGTCCGGACAGTCGATCCGTACGGAAGCGGCACTTGAGCAGGCATCTTTGGACTCCGCCACCTCAGCCGCAGGAATGCTGAGCGGCGTGTTGAACAATGCAGCAACTTCCCGGGCAACACCGATATGCCCAAGACAGTCCGGGCGATTGCTGGTGACTTCCAGATCAATCGCCAGATCATCGCCCACCGGCTGCAGGCCTTCGAGATTCAGACCCGACATCGTCAGGCGATCCGTAAGATCGTCGACCGAATCGGGAAGAGTTATATATTCAGCAAGCCAGTTATGACTGACAATCATGAGAAGCCAACGATTGTTAACAGGAGTGCGTGAAAAAAACGGCAGGAAAGCTGACCGCCGGCAGAATCAAGCAGTCTATCCAACTGCAGCACCAGTCCACCATGCCGGACACCGAAATGCTGAATCCGACCGGCATTTGGCAGCAGAAATCGTAACACAGGCTGTGGCCAACTATCGTGGCGGGACCTCGATGCCAAAGTCCTGGACAGTAAACAAAGTTGAAAACGGAATTCCACGAGCCTCAAAAGCCTCCTGCCCGCCCTGCAGCCGGTCCACAATGCCAATCGCGTGAACGACCTTACAGCCAAAGTCCTCGACTCGGTCCACGGCCTCCAGCGAACTGCCGCCGGTGGTCACCACGTCATCAACAATCACCACCCGGTCACCCGGCTGCACAGGCCCTTCGACATATTTTTTAGTACCGTGTCCCTTGGCTTCCCTGCGTACCAAAAATCCACGCAGTTCCATATTCTGCGCGGCAGCAGCGGTGAGGACTCCACCGACAATCGGATCGGCGCCAATCGACATTCCACCAAATCCGGAACAATCAACACCACGCAAAAGGCTCAGGATTCCCTCAGAAATCTGCAGAAGACCTTCGGCATGCAGGGTCACCTGCTTTCCGTCCAGGTAGTACGAAGATTTTTGGCCGGACGCCAGAGTGAAATCACCGAACTGCAGAGCACGCTCGCAAATCAGTTCCATGAGTCGTGTGCGATTGTACATAACGGGCCTCTGTCAGAACAAAGCTGTTTCCAGATGCAACGATGGTCCAGGAAAACCTGCATCATAGACATGTTGAACCAGGAGGGAATCCAGACAAACTGAATTCTCATGTGGTGTTGATCAGGCGAACAGACCAGCTGCATTTGGCAATGCTGTTGAGCTCAGCACGGGGGAGGCCGTCTTACCTGTGTGCCGACACCCTGCAGCCACTCATCACCGAACCAACCCGTGAAAATCCGCAAATTGCGACTGTTCAGAACGAAACCAATCGGCGACCCGTTGCCATCAGCGGGTTTTCGCCGGACTCTGCGGTCACCAGCGGATTACGATATTCGCCTGACGTCAGCAGGGGTTTCATGCTGTCGGGGGAGAATCGGTCGGGTGACTGAGCTCGAGCCGTCTTTGTTTTCTGAGTCAACACGGAAGCCATTTTCTGTGTCGACTCAGACGTCGTGGTGTCAGTCGAAACAGGCCGGACGGCCAGCTGCCTGGAAATATGTTTCCGATTTGTGTCACCGGCATCCACCGACAGCTGCATCCCCAGAAACGGGACACCACTGTCGCTGTTCATATTCAGGAATGACCGGTTGTACTGACAACCGGAAAGCAGAGCGATCAGCAGCAGAGAAACAAAGTACCGCATTGAACTAAAAACTCGCGAAGAGACAGGCTGTGGAGCTATTCATCGTCCAAAACGGGTTCGGTCAATTTCGGAACATCGGAAACACCATTGAATGCCATCATATTGGACAGTCGTGCGCAACCGGGCAGCAGAATCAGGCTGACATACAGCAGCAAACATGTCAGTCGTGATTTCATGAGTTTGTCCTACATTAATATGACAAATACCAGGGTGGATTCTTCCAAATAAAACAGCTCTGACCAGGCAGCCGGGCCGCAATGCGTCGCGGAGGATACTTACGATGGCCCAACCCACCAATGGCAGTCCACGGGGGCCCGTCACTGGTCCCAGGAAACCGGCGAAGCCTGCCGGTTCTCCGATTCACAAACCGGCGAATACTGCAGAACCGACCCCCTGTTGAGAGGGTCACCAGGGGGTCCGGCGATGCAAGGAACCGAGGTGGCCACAAACGGCCTCGGAACCAGACCCCGGAAACCGAAAGTTCCGCAGAATTTGTGATCGATTCAGGTACCCCGCATGCAGAACATCGTTCGGTTTTCATCGCTCCGACCGGTAAGATACCGACAGAGCGGACGCCGTCACAGAAAGCCCACCAACATGAAAATGATGTACCTGCTGTTGTTTTGCCTGGCATTCAACCTGCCGGCACCCGCCGATGGCGACAGCCAGCAACGTGCGCAGAATCATCCCGCGACTGACTCTCGCAATCCCTCGACGTTGCCCACGCCAACATTCGAAGACGACATTCTGCCAATCTTTGCCGAAGCCTGTCTGGACTGCCACGGAAGCGAGACACAGGAAGCCCAGCTCGATCTTCGGACAGCCACGTCGACTCTGCAGGGCGGCGAAAATGGTCATGGAGTCGTACCTGGCGACCCGGAACGCAGCCTGATGCTGGATATGATCGTTCGAAAGCAAATGCCTCCCGACCAAACGGATCTGCTGACAGAAGATCAGATCAGCACAATTCGTCGATGGATTCAGGCGGGGATCCCGGCAAAGGAAACAGTCGTTCGGTTGCCGCCGCGCACAATGATTGGCGAATCCGACCGACAGTTTTGGGCATTTCAGACACCTGTGAAAACAGTCCCCCCTGCGGTACACATGGAACACCGGGTGCGAACACCCATTGATCGTTTTTTGCTGAAACAACTGGAAGAGAATCACACCTCATTCGCGGCGGATGCTGACAATGCCACTCTGTTGCGGCGTGCCCATCTGGCCCTGACCGGCCTGCCGCCATCCCCCGAACAGCTTGAGGATTTCCTGGCCGATCAGAGGCCGAATGCCTGGAATCTGCTGATCGACCGTCTGCTGGAATCACCACGATACGGCGAACGCTGGGGTCGACACTGGCTGGATGCGGTGGGCTATGTAGACAATCGCCTGTTCGACGGCGATCTGGGCACGATCTATCCCAATGAAGGCATCTGGCGTTATCGCGACTATGTGGTCGACAGCCTGAATGCCGACAAACCGTACGATCAGTTCCTGACAGAACAACTGGCCGGAGACCAGCTTGTCGACTGGAAAAATGCGGACGAACTGACCCCCGAAATGTCGGAGAAACTCATTGCCACCGGGTTCTTTCGCAGCATTGAAGATGCCACCAGCGAAGCTCAGTACGGACTGGCTAAACGATATGAAGTTGTTTTTGACACGATGACCATGCTGACGTCAGCCGTCATGGGACTCACCATCGAATGCTGTCGCTGCCACAATCACAAGTTCGATCCCCTGCCTCAGCGGGATTACTACCGGCTGATGGCGTTCCTGGAACCCGCGCTGAATCCTCACGACTGGCTCACTCCTCAGGAACGCTGGTTGCCAACCGTTTCCGCGAAACGCAGAAAACAGATCGACACTCACAATGAGACCGTCCGGAAGCAAATCGAGAAATTGACCAAAACACGTGACAAAGCAGAATCAAACGACACGGCGGCCGTCAGCAGACTCACCCAACAAATTCAACAGCTGGAACAGACCAAACAGTCTTACGGAAAAATTCAGGCCCTGTGGGACACAAAAACCATGCCTCAGTCCCGCATCCTGCGACGAGGACAGGTCGAAGCAGCCGGGATGGTTGTGCAGCCCGGGTTTCCTGAAGTTCTGTCTCAGGACAGCGAATCGGTCCGGCGGCCCGACGAAACAGGTAATGATTCCACCGGACTGCGTCTGGCACTGGCCCGCTGGCTGACGAACCCGAAACATCCGCTGACCGCACGCGTGATCGTGAATCGTGTGTGGCATCATCATTTTGGTACCGGAATCGTGGCCACCCCCGGCAATTTTGGACACACGGGCAGTCTGCCCACCCATCCCCGTCTGCTGGACTGGCTGTCTGTGGACTTCATCGAACACGGCTGGAGTCTCAAACGTCTCCACAAACAGATCATGACATCTACCAGTTATCGGCAGTCGTCACTGCCGGCAGCAAACGAAACAATGCCTGACAGACCAGGTGAATGGCTGCTGGCAACCATGCCACTGCGGCGAATGGAATCAGAAATCATTCGCGACTGCATCCTGGCCGTCAGCGGTCGACTGGACAGCACCCGCGGCGGACCATCGGTGATGGTCACCACCCCGGTCGACGGATTGTCGCGGATTGAACAAAACCCCACCCCCACCAGTCATCACCGCAGAAGCCTGTACGTGTTCGCCAGACGCGTGTATCCGCTCAAATTTATGGAAGTGTTCGATTCTCCCATTATGCCCGTCAACTGCACGAAACGCATGACATCCACCACCGTGCTGCAGTCGTTTACTCAGCTCAATGACAGCTTTATGCTGGAAAATGCGGCTGCCGCCGCCCGACGCATTCGCAGGCGGGCGGAACACGATATCTCCGAACAGATTGATGCGGCGTTTCGACTGATCCTTTCCAGGCCGCCTGACACTACAGAATTGCAGAGATGCACTGATTATTTTAAATCCCGGCACACAGCTGATTCCGACGCAGCCCTGGACGGACTGTGTCACATGCTTTTGTGTACCAACGAATTTCTTTACATCCACTGATCCTCCGGACACTTTCAGGAATGCAGACGTCATCCTCACGCCGCGATATGCTCGTCCAGTCAGGCCGAGGCTTTGGTTCACTGGCACTGGCAGGTCTGATGAACGAACAGGGGCTGCTGGGCGCCCACTCGTCCACCCTGCCAAGCACGCTGACGCCCCGACGGAGTGACGTGCCGCCCAGAGCCAAAGCCGTGATTCAGCTTTTTCAAAACGGTGGTCCGTCGCAAATGGACCTGTTCGATGAAAAACCCGAACTCACACGGCGCAACGGTGAACCCCATCCTGGCGATGTGGAAACCTTTCAGCTGGGAAACAAAAACGTCCTGCTCAAAAGCCCGTTCCGCTTTCGTCGGCACGGTGAATGCGGAATGAATCTGGGTGAAACGATTCCGCAGATTGCGTCCATCGCTGACGACATCTGTCTGATCCGCTCAATGTACACCGAAAACAACAACCACCCGTTCGCAATCAACATGATGCAGTCCGGCAAAACGTTCGCCGGAAGACCGGCGATGGGATCGTGGGTGTGCTACGCCCTGGGCAGTGAGAACCACAACCTTCCCGGCTATGTGGTTCTGCGTGACCCCGCCGGCTACAACACGTCCGGAAAAATGGTCTGGGCCAGTGGCTGGCTGCCGTCCATCTTCCAGGGAACCGAATTCAGTTCCGCCGGGACACCCGTTCATCATTTGGATCGTCCCGAATCCGTGTCGGCCGAATCGCGGCAGCAAAGCCTGAAACTGCTGGCCGACCTGAACCGACGACACCAGCAACGCTACCCCGGCAACTCCGAACTGGATGCCCGGATTCAGAACTTCGAACTGGCTGCCCGCATGCAGATGGAAGCCACCAGCGTGCTGGACGTTGCCCGGGAATCGCAAACAACACGAACCCTGTACGGACTCGACAACCCCACCACGGCTCCCTACGGGCTTCGGTGCCTGATGGCACGCCGCCTGGTGGAAAACGGGGTGAGATTCGTGCAGGTCTTCCCGCCGCTGAACCCTTCCAATCAGCCGTGGGATAATCACAAAAATCTTGAAGGACAGCTGCCACAGATTTGTGCCCAGGTCGACGGCCCCAGCGCCGCACTGATCACCGATCTTCAGCAGCGCGGACTGCTGGACGATGTGATTGTGCTGTGGACCGGAGAATTCGGTCGCCTGCCCATCACCGAAAACGCCAACGGTCGTGACCACAATCGCCACGCCTTCAGTCTGTTTCTTGCCGGAGGAGGATTTCGTTCCGGACATCAAATGGGACAGACGGATGAATTTGGTTACGCAGCCATTGAACAGCGTGTGAGTGTCCCCGATCTGCACGCCACACTGCTGCATCAGCTGGGCATCGATCACACGCAGTTGTCGTACGTCCACAACGGACGAGCCGAACGTTTAACCGACCCCGAAGTCACCAAAGCCCGAATCGTCAAAGAAATCATCGCCTGATCAGGACTCGAACATCCCAACCATCGGGTTTGCAGTCCACCATAACCGCCGTGACCACCATAACCACCGTGACTCCCGCACGCTGCTGATCCGCCAAAGCAAATCACCCCCAAAACAAACCACCGCCAAAGCGAACAACGGCAAACTTCAATCGTCACCCGAATCCGGACAGAAAAATCATGCTGCACAGCAACTGTACTCGCATCTGCCTGACACTGCCGATGATCGCAGTTGTTTTGTTCCCGGCCGCAACCAGGGCGGCCGAAGGTCGGGTGGCCATCCGGATTGTCGACGAGCAGGGCAATCTCACTCCCGCACGAGCGTGGGTCAAAGTGGGTGACAGACGCCTGTACGAACCGTCCGATCCCGATACGGCCACACCCTACCCAGGCGACGGCAGTTTCAGCTGTGACGGATCATTTACCATGCAGGTCCCGGCCGGTCCGGCCGTGGTGCATGTGGAAAAGGGCAAAGAATTCCAGCCGCAGGATGTGGACGTGGTGGTTTCACAGGATGAGACCGTCACGAAGACCATTCAGATCGGCCGCTGGATTGATATGCCGGCAAAAGGATGGTACTCGGCCGATCTGCACGTGCATCTTGGATTCGACAACCCGCGGGTCCTGAAACAGCTGTCACTGGCCGACGACGTTCACCTGATTCCTTCGTTCACGTACTGGCTGCGCGGACAGGGAGAACCCTGGCACGAAGCCTGGCCCGACAAATCGTTCACCGCGCCGATCGAGGTTGACAGTCATCACCTGATCACACGCAACAACATGGAGATCGAACGGATCACCCACAAAGCCGATCCGGGAGCCACCATCGGAGCCACCTTTCTTTACAATCTGAATCACCCCGTTACCGCAAAACGAAACGGCGAACATTTTCCAACCGACGCAGAACTGTGTCGTGTGGCCCGCCGCCACTCCCCGCAGGCCGTGTTCGACAGTGACAAACCTTCCTGGGCAGAAACGGTGGTGGGAGCAGCACTGGGCATGCTCGACACCATTCAGGTGTGCCACAACCATTACAATCGTCGCAGAACCGTTCCCGGAGGCTGGGGCATGATCGGACCTCTGGCCACCGGTGAATCCAATGCGGCTGTGGGCGATGGCCTTTTTCATCGCACCAACGCACTCTACTATCGTTTTCTGAACTGTGGTTTCAGACTGGGAGTCTCCGGAGGATCCGCGGTGGGAGTCATGGGCGTGCCAACCGGGTACAACCTGGTTTATGCAAAAATCGATGGACCACTGACCTCCGACAAAATGTGGACCGCAATTCGCACCGGCCGGACGTTTGCCACCACCGGCCCCATGCTGACTCTGAATGCCAATCACAGCACGATTGGCGACACGATTGCCGTCAATTCAAATCAGTCCCCGCAAATTTCGGTCCGGACCACCGTGCAATCCCGGGAACGGCTGGAATCTCTGCAGATCATTCACAACGGACGCACAGTGGCCTCCCGCAGCCTGCAGAACACGGAACCCCGGCCGGGTGCAGAACAATTCGTGGTGGAAAACACCCTGGAATTCACTCTGTCGGCACAACACAGTGGCTGGGTGGCGTCCCGCGCTCTGTACCGAACTCCGCACGGACTGCTTCGGCAGGCACATACGAGTCCGATCTACATTTCTGTTGATAACAAACCCACCGCATCAGCTGAAGATGCCCGATACATGCTTCGCTGGATCGATCGACTCGCCGAAATTGCCAATTCTCACTCGGATCATTTTCCCGATGATGACGCACGACAGTCGGTGCTGTCGGTTTATTCCGAAGCTCGTTCACGATACGAACACATCATTGACACCGCACTCAACAACAACGGCGGCTGATCCTCCGGGGGGCAGCATTCGATTTCAAATTCAGACGTGCTGGTGATCATCGTCGGTTCGCAGGCCCGTGTAAGTTCCGCTGCGAATTCCACTGCCGCTGCTCCCGGTGGAAACTCCCGGCCGTATGTTGGGTCTGGAAAACTCCCGAATGGAGACGCAAAACGGCGAGATCAACGAGTGAACACAAAAAGCTGCGGCAGGAGGATCCGGTCCGGTGCACATTCGTCGTAAAGGATCGCCATCTGCCGGTTCGAGTTCACCAGGGAATCGGCGGCACCGCGGTGTAAGGAACTGAACAGTAAATGGCACCGGGCGGTTTGCGGCTTGTCATCAATTTTAAACTGAACGTCGATGCGGTATTCCATCCGGTCACTGCTGTAATTCCCCGTGGGAGCAAACCCAGTGATCTGTCCGTAGACCAAAGTGCCAAGTTCGAGCAACCGTCGGGCCCGACGAGGGCGACTGACATGCCGCACAAACGCGAAGCCGCTGATCGCACTGACAATGCCCATAAACACAACCGCGGATACGACAGGAGAAACCGCCAGTTCCCCCACCACCAGCCCGGCTGCCAATACGGAAAACAAAACGTACAGGACCAGGCGAAACGCATGCACGGCGGTCAGCTTCTTCCATTCCCGCTCAAGTTGGCGGGGCGGCGATTGTGACAGCACAGACCGGTAACTCTCAGCAGAAAAAGCCGCCTTCCCGAACGGAAAACGTTGAACCGTTTTTTCCAGGTCAATGCCACTGTGTTCCGGTTCACTCGACGTGGACTGTTCGACGCTGAAGATGTCTGCGAAGACCAGCAGCCCTGCCAGCAGTCCGTTAAATTCGCGAACAGAAAAGACTTTCCCCTGGCGGTACAGCAGGACATGACCGCCATTTGCTCTCAAGGTCCAGGCAGGGTAACGATCCCCGTACGAAACATGGGCCAGCCACTGCTTAACCGAAACCCACACTTCCGGCGGGAGACGGTCGTCGGTTGCCGGATCGATGTCATAAAGATTTTCAAATTTACGACAGTCTGCAGGCTGCAGGGTGAGCCTAAGCAGCCGGCCCGCCACACGCAGTGGATTGCTGACGGGGTTCAACTCAAACACGGGCAGCACAAGTCCGCGATTCTGAACAAGGCACACGGTTGACGAACGATATTCCCCTGAGTCATCTCCGCTTCCGCGGCGAACGACTTCCGTGACATCTGCAAAATAGAGTGTCGTCCCCTCACGGATGACATATTTTGCCAACGGGTCGATCTGCGAAAGGCCTGCAGCAAACAAACCCTGGATTTGTTCGCAGAACCACTGGTTTTCTTCAGACGTCAGGCGGAGACATCCGATGGACTCCAGCCCCGTTTGTCGCTCTGCGATGCCTCGCCGGTGCAGTTCGCAGCCCAAAAACCCCAGGCAGAAAACCCCGGCGGCAGTAACAAGCCACCACACACCCTCAATCGGCAGCCGGATCCCCCAGAGCTGACGGCTCAGCAGAGCCAACAGGTAGATCACAAAAACGCAGAAAGCACCAAGCACGCCGAATCCAGCTGACTGGTACATGCCACCTTCATGAATCAATCGTTTCATGACGACACTCCTTCAGACGCGATGTTCGGGTGCTGACGAGGCGTTCAGACGGCACTCTAACCGGATCTCCGGACTATGCAATTTAGAGAACCGTGGGTGCACTCCACAGATTCATTGACCAGCCGTTACGACTGCACACCGCTCACCCGCTGCGACTTTTGTGGGTGACGTAAAAATATCAGACGAGTCTGGCGCTCGTGGCGTGTCGAAGCTCCCGCTTCGACCGCCGGTCCGGGACCGTCCGGCGTCCGTGATCAGACTCAAACCCGATCGGCCTCTGTGAGCAGACGAACGACGTCACGCATGCAGGCCCGGCTGTCGCGGCTCCGCCACGCGACCCCCAGGCTTCCGCGACGGACGAAGTCTCACCGGCCTCCGGCCACGGACGGACTCAGGCACAGGCGGAAGCCTAGGCGGTTGTTGCGTCGGTCCGGCGTGTACCTGATGCGGAGCGCCGAGCGGCAAAGCCTGGCATTGTCGTTCCAGCTACCGCCCCGGCTCATCCGGTTCGAGCCTGACGAAGGGCCTGTACGATCCGTGACTACTCCTCCCCCATATTCTTCTGAATACCAGTCTGAGCACCACTCCCATACATTCCCATGCATATCGAAAAGACCTTTGTCATTCGGATACAGAACGCCCACGGGATGCACCTGACATCCACTATTCTCATCGTACCACGCATATCCAGACAGCAGAGCTTCAGGATTGCCAAAGTGATAACGAGTTTCTGAACCGGCACGACACGAATACTCCCATTCAGACTCCGTCGGTAATCGGTAACCACTCAGCTCCCAAAAATTATCTCGAGCACGCACACCCTCTCCGTACTCGCCCTCTGTATTGGGGTCATAACACCACTGAGACTCCGTAATCCCTTCCTGCTCACTTAGCCAGTTGCAGTAATGCGCTGCCTCATACCAATCCACTTCCACCACCGGTGAGTCATCGCTGCTATCACCGGTCAATTCACGTTCATCCCGCAAGCCCACATCACTGATGAACGTGAGCCACTGGGATACCGTCACTTCTTTCGTACAAATCGCATAGTGACCGTCAAGCACGCGACGATGCAACATTTCATTATCTGAACGATTGGCTTCCGTTTCCGGAGAACCCATCTGAAATTCCCCACCTTCAAGTACGGAAAACGTCTGCCCCTGACTGTTGATAAACCACTCGCGGACATTGTCGTCGGCAGAAAAAAACTGTGCGGCCGGCTGAGCAAGATCCGCATCAATCACAGCCAGCTGTTCCGACGCTCCCCAACGACGAAGCAACCATTCAGCCGACCCGTGAAGGCCCGCATCCGGATCGTTCCGGTAAGCATCCAGAAGTTGCTCAATCAACACCTGACGGTCTGAATCGGGTAAGTCAAACTGCCCCAGACAAAGCAGCAAAGCACGACGGATACTCACATCCGATTCCTGTTCGTAGCGGGAAATGATCGTTTCCGCACTCACGCCGGACGGACCAAGCCGATCGATAATGTCGCTGCGAACTGTCGGATCCGGACTGTGCCTCAGTAACGGCCAAACAGAATCCGCTTTACCGTCTTTCAGCAGTTGAATCGCGGCATCAGCTTCCAACTGCTCAACGGTTCAATCTTCTCTTCCTTGACGGGTTCACCCTCGCCACAACCAACCCAGCCAACACAAAGCAGCACCACTAAAAATCGGTTTCGCATTTCTTAAATACCTCAAACAATGTTTGTCGTGGTGGCTCGCTTTCTGAGAACCTCAGCCTCACGCACACGGAGCGATCGCGCCCAACCGGCAGCCCCAAAGACCACTCCTCATCTCTCACGCCCGTTGTTCAGCAAATTGACAACCCGTCCTGCTTCGGCAAGTCGAACAGTCTAATGACCAACCACAGCCTGATCGTTGTTTGTTTTTTCTGATTTTCACAGAACTAACGGATTCACCCGGCGATTTCATGGACGTTGAAGCGTTTCGCCGTAAAGCAGCGAGTCCCGTCTTCCGTGATTCCTGCGTCCAGTACTTTGGCAATATGCGGATGATCCATCATGGCCAGAGCCTGACGTTCGGCTTCAAACCGAGCGATCATCTGCTTGCTGTCCATCCCCGATTTGACCAGCTTCAAAGCCACCCGTCGTTTAACGGGTTCCAGCTGATCGGACATCCAAACTTCACCCATCCCGCCTTCACCCAGCTTTTGCAGCAGCTTGTACGGGCCAATCCGTTGAGACGGCTGATAACCGCCTGCAACAGCCCCTGACGCTGCCGCCTGGGCCGGCCGGGCAGCGGAGGAGGAATTCGGCTCAATCGTGGGCAGATCTGCGGGAGAAAACAGCGAATCCTGAATCTCAGCAAACGCTTTGCCAAACCGCGGCTGGTAATCAGCCGGAGTCACGTCATCGCCCGCAGCTCGCCGGTGATGAATGTCCAGATCGATCAGAGCTTTGAGCAGTTCGTGGTTGTTGTCGCCCGGCAGTGATTCCTGAAAGTCCTCGATCTTTGCGGACGGATCGGTTTTGAGGGCCGCTTCAAAACGATCGCAAATCGCATCAATCTGCTGCTGCAGAGAGCCAGGTGAATTGGCAGAGGCGTCGGGATCAGGCATCGGTGATTCCCCGGCAGGGGCGCAATGAATGTGGCTGCGGTATCAACAGTTTCAGAGACTTACCATCAGCATAACCCCGCGGTCCGGACAATTCATCCTGCAAATTGAGTGCCGCGGTGGCTGGTTGACATAGTACCGGCAAACAACATCACAGCCTCACCGACGGGGCAATGTTCGAGTGAGTTGAAACGAGCGGTGCGACTTGAAAGTAATCATACCGACCGTACCATGAGGCTCCGCCTGGATTTCGGACTGTCGGGTCAACCGGGTGACTTCCTACCGGTCACACCTCGGGACGATGGGCACGTTGGCGGTGCGCACTTTTTTATATGTCCAATCGTGAAACTTTTCCTGCGGACTTTCGACCTTCATCATCACATCCCCGGAGCACACTGTGTGTGGAATTGTCGGCCTGCTGCTGAAGAACCGTGAATTGCGGGAAAGTCTGGGCCAACTGGTTACACCCATGCTTGACTGCATGAGCACGCGTGGCCCGGATTCGGCAGGTCTGGCAGTGTTTCACCCGCTGCCGAACCCGGAACAGACTCGGTTCGGTTTGTTTTCATCGTGTGCTGATTTCGACTGGCCGTCGTTTCATGACGGATTTGAACGTGACACTCAAAGTACCGGATCGATCCGTTTCACCAAAAAACACGCGGCACAGGTTTCGTCGATTGACGTCGACACCTTCAAACAGTGGTTGAGTTCTTCTCACCCGGAGGTGGATTTAATTTCCACCGGCCATGCAATTGAAATGTACAAGGACGAGGGGACTCCAAGTGAAATTGCTGCGCGATACAACTTCCCCCAACTGACAGGCACGCATGCTGTCGGGCACACGCGAATGGCCACCGAATCGGCCGTTTCTCCGGCACACGCTCACCCCTACACGGCCGGTCAGGATTTCTGTCTGGTACACAACGGGTCGCTTTCCAACCCGTACAGCATTCGTCGCAGGCTGGAAAGCCGCGGGATTGAATTTGAAACGGACAACGATACCGAAGCAGGCTGCCGGTTTCTGGAGTGGCGAATGCGCGAAGGCGACACTCTCGAACAGGCCATTGAAACCTCGATGACAGAACTCGACGGGTTTTTCACCTTTCTGATGGCCACGGCCGATCGAATGGTTCTGGTGCGCGACGCGTTTGCCTGTAAACCGGCCGTCGTCGCCGAAACCGACGGTTACATTGCAGTGGCCTCTGAATTTCGCGCGCTGGCGCATCTTCCTGATATCAAACAGGCCGACGTTTTCGAACCGGCCCCGGAACAAATCTACTCATGGACTCTGTGACGCAGCTGGATCTGTCAAAGCTGAATGTCCGTCAGGTCAATCAGATTCTGCACCACGAACTTCCCGACAGCGGAACACAGCGTGTTGAGATTCTGAATCCCGGCGGTCTGCACAGTATTGCGGCCGGACTGGACCGCGAGATCACAGTCGACCTGCTGGGGCATGCCGGGTACTTCATCGGCGGAATGAACAAGCTGGCCACGGTCACCATCCACGGCAACGTGGGCTGGAGCGTGGCAGAAAACATCATGTCAGGCACTGTGCGTGTGAAAGGTCATGCGTCAGAATCAGCCGGAGCATCAGGTCACGGAGGCCTCGTCGTGATCGAAGGAGATGCGTCTTCACGGTGTGGCATTTCCATGAAAGGCTGCGACATCGTGGTGGGAGGCAGCGTCGGACATTTTTCGGCTTTCATGGCCCAGGCCGGGACACTGGTTGTTTGTGGCGACGCCGGGCCCAATATCGGTGATTCCCTGTACGAAGCAACAATCTACGTCCGCGGCAAAATTCACAGTCTGGGTGCGGATGCTCAGGAAGAAGAAATGCAGGCGGAAGATTTTGAGCAAGTGGATCATCTGCTCACGGCGGCCGAAATTGATTGTGATTCCAAAAATTTCAGGCGTGTCGCCTCAGCTCGCAGTCTGTATCACTGGAATGCAGATGCACATCAGGAGTATTGAGTTTGTCCAGACCGGTTCACCGCGAAGAAAGTGCTTCAATCGATCGTCAGGCGATACGCTATATTCGTGAAGCCGCCGAATGCGGTCTGTACGAAATCCGCGGAATGGGCGCCAAGCGGCAGGTGCCGTCATTTGATGATCTGGTGTTTCTCACTGCATCCGCCTCGCGATATCCGCTTGAGGGATACCGCGAAAAGTGCGTGGCAAAAACCGTGCTGGGAACCCGGTACGCAAAGAAACCCGTCGAACTGGAAATCCCGATCACCATCGCCGGGATGAGTTTCGGTTCCCTGTCGGCCAATGTGAAAGAAGCATTGGGTCGTGCGGCCACTCAACTGGGAACGTCGACCACCACCGGTGACGGAGGAATGACGCCGGAAGAACGGCAGTCGTCGAAAACTTTGGTTTACCAGTGCCTGCCGTCGCGCTACGGGTTCAATCCCGATGATCTGCGCCAGGCAGATGCGATCGAGATGGTGATTGGCCAGGGCGCCAAGCCGGGAGGCGGCGGAATGCTGCTGGGACAGAAAGTCAGTCCGCGTGTGGCAAAGATGCGCACGCTGCCGGAAGGCATTGATCAGCGTTCGGCCTGTCGGCATCCCGACTGGACCGGACCGGATGACCTGAAAATCAAACTGGAGGAATTGCGGGAAATCACCGACTGGCAGATTCCCATTTATATCAAGCTGGGTGCCACCCGAGTTCGTGACGACGTCAAACTGGCAGTCAAAGCAGGAGCAGACGTAGTGGTCATCGACGGAATGCAGGGCGGTACGGCGGCAACCCAGCAGGTCTTTATCGAACACACCGGCATTCCCACCCTGGCCGCAGTCCCACAGGCCGTGGAAGCCCTGTCAGACATGAACGTGACGGGTGAAGTGCAGTTGATCGTTTCCGGTGGTATTCGTTCGGGGGCGGACGTGGCCAAGGCCCTGGCACTTGGCGCCGACGCGGTATCGATCGGACAGGGGGTGCTGGTGGCCCTGGGCTGCAATCACGATACATTTTCCGCCAATGGACAGGACGTGGATGCAACAGCAGACTACACCAGACTGGGCACGGCACCGGGCTTCTGCCACCATTGCCACACCGGACAATGTCCCGTTGGAATCACCACACAGGACCCGAATCTGCAGGACCGGCTGACACCGGAGACCGGTGCCCGGCGGCTGAGCAACTATCTGCGGGTGCTCAACATGGAACTCACCACCCTGGCACGTGCCTGCGGTAAGTCCAACGTACACCATCTTGAACAGGAAGATCTGGTCGCCCTGACTGTGGAAGCCGCCGCCATGGCAAAAGTTCCACTGGCCGGCACCGATTGGATTCCAGGAGTCAAATAGTTCAGAATCGATGATGCGGTTAGGTCTGTGGTGATCCACCGCGGCAGCCATCGCGATCTGCGGTGCGGGCCATCCGGTTGAGCGGCCCGAAACTGGCAGCACGTGACAACATAAAACGACCGGCAACAACGGAAGGATTTGCGGCCGGCAATTTTTTTACAGATTCGGAAACCAACACCATGAGTACCCGGGAACAAATTCAGGAACAGATGAAAGAGGATGGTGTTGAATTCATCCTGGCGCAGTTTGTCGATGTCCACGGTGCCGCCAAGGTGAAGATGGTACCATCGTCGTCACTGGACGATGTACTGGACGACGGAGCCGGCTTTGCCGGTGCTGCCGTGGACGGCGTTGGGCAGGGACCGCATTCGCACGACATGATGGCCCGCATCGACCTGAACAGCTATACCCGACTTCCGTGGATGCCCAACACGGCCCGTTTTGCCACGGACCTGTATGTGGATGGCGAATCGTTTCCGTTCTGTTCCCGGACAAATCTTAAACGCGTTCTGGCTGACGTGCGCAGCAGCGGTTATGTGTTCAACGTGGGAATGGAACCGGAACATTTTCTGGTGACCCGTAATCCTGATGGATCGATTGTTCCGTGGGATCCGGACCACGTGGATTCGCTGTCAAAACCGTGCTATGACTTCAGGTCCATGGCTCCGGCCATGGAATATCTGCAGGAACTGACGCATTCGCTCAACCAGCTGGGCTGGGGGGTGTACCAGACCGATCATGAAGATGCCAACGGACAATTCGAAGTCAACTTCGACTATCAGGATGCACTCACAACGGCCGACCGGATCACGTTTTTCAAAATGGCGACATCTCAGCTGGCAAAGAAATACGACGCCATTGCCACCCACATGCCCAAACCCTTCGGCGACCGGACCGGCAGCGGTCTGCATATTCATTTTCATCTGGCGGGTGCTGACGATGGCGGTGGCGTGTTTGAAGATCCCGCTGACCCGCGCGGCCTGGGCTGTTCCGAACTGGGCTATCATTTCGTGGGAGGTGTGCTGCATCATGCCCGCGCGCTGTGTGCCGTGACCAGTCCCACGGTGAACTGTTACAAACGTTTGCAGCTTGGTGCCGGGCTGAATTCAACACGCAGCGGATTCACATGGACACCGGCATTCATAACGTACGGAGACAACAATCGTACTCAAATGATTCGCACGGCCGGACCTGGTCATTTCGAGGATCGCACGGTGTCGGCCGGGTGCAATCCGTACCTGGCCCTTGCCGCTTACGTGGCAGCCGGTATGGATGGAATTCAGAACAAAATTGATCCCGGAGACCCAAACCTGGGCAACATGTACGAACGGCCACTGGAAGAAGTGCTGACACAGGGCATTCAGATCCTGCCGCAGTCACTGCACGAAGCGATTGAAGAGCTTCGCGGGGACGAAGTCATCTGCGGCGCACTTGGTGCGATCGCTGATGAGTTCATCGATCTGAAAACCCGGGAATGGCAGACATATCACAATCAGGTGACACAGTGGGAAATTGACCGTTATCTGACGTATTTTTAAGGGAACCGCAGAAGGCTGAACGTGGCCTGATCCGGGCAGCAGATCCGGACACGGCGGCGAGATCTCAACCTTCAATTCCACTCGCAGCCCTTCACTTTTTGTCCCGTTCTCCTCACCTGCTGACTCCCTCATGCCTCACCGACTTCTCAGGTTTGCTCTGAACAAAAAGCATCCGGAACCACGCATGTTTCGTGAGCCGGAGCAGCTGAAGGACGAATACGATGCGGTGATCATCGGCGGTGGAGGCCACGGGCTGGCAGCAGCCTACTACCTGGCTAAGGATCACGGGATCACGAATGTGGCCGTGATTGAAAAGGGCTATATCGGTGGCGGAGGAACGGGGCGCAATACGGCAATCATTCGGTGCAACTATCTGACCCCGGATGGTGTTCGGTTCTATCGGCAAAGCGTTGATCTGTTTCAGGATCTCTCACGCGATCTGAATCTCAACCTGTTCTACTCTGAACGGGGACACTTTACCCTGGCCCATTCTCCGGCCTCACTGAACACACAGCGGTGGCGTGCCGAAGTGAACCGACATCTGGGAGTCAACAGCAGAGTCGTTACTCCCGATTTCATTAAAGACACGGTTCCGGAGATTGATTTGAATGTTGGCGGACATCAGGCGCCGGTGTACGGGGCGCTTTACCATCCGCCGGGAGCCATCGCCCGTCATGACGCGGTTGCCTGGGGTTATGCCCGGGGAGCCGATCAGCGAGGCGTGGAGATCCATCAGAAAACCGCGGTTTCCGATATTGAAATCCGGGACGGTGCAGTCGCCGGGGTTCACACGAACCGCGGATTCATCAAAACACGCAAAGTTCTGTCGGCAGTCGCCGGCTGGACCACCAGTATTACTCAGATGACCGGACTGCGAACACCACTGGTCGTTCATCCGCTGCAGGCCATGGTCACCGAACCTCTGAAACCCTGGCTGAACAGCATCGTGGTTTCGGCCAGCCTGCACCTGTACGTCAGTCAGTCATCACGAGGCGAACTGGTGGCCGGCGCGTCGCTGGATCCTTATGAGCTGATCTCAATGCGGTCATCACTGGACTTTGCAGAAGGAATGAGCACCGGATTGCTCGATCTGTTCCCCTGTCTGGGCGATGTGCGGGTGCTGCGTCAGTGGGCAGGACTCTGCGATATGACTCCCGATTTTTCGCCCATCATGGGGACCACTCCGATCAAAGGTTTTTACATTGACGCCGGCTGGGGCACCTGGGGATTCAAAGCAACACCGGTCAGCGGCAAAACAATGGCGCATACACTGGCTCACGATCACAATCACGAATTGATTCAGGCATTCAGTCTGTCACGATTTGAACAGTTCAATCTGGTCGGTGAAAAGGGCGCAGCCTCGGTAGGACACTGATTCACCATGAAAATCATCAACTGTCCACTCAACGGTCCCCGACCGCTGCAGGAATTCCACTACGGCGGAGAACTGCGGGACATGCCCGATCCGCAGGCAGCGACCGACACCGAATGGGCCGGCTACGTGTTCAATCGCAAAGGCGAACCGGGTGTGAAACGCGAATGGTGGTATCACGTTCCTAGCGGTGTGTGGTTCATCGCCGAACGGAACAATCAAACCGACGAATTCCTGAATACGTATCTGTTCGAAGCGGAGAACTCCGATGGATAGACGTCTGCCGCCGCGTGACGGCGAATGGATCGATCGCACCCGGCCGGTGACGTTTCGATTCGAAGGCCGAACGTATCAGGGATTTGCCGGGGACGTGCTGTCGGCAGCCCTGTGGGCCAGTGATGTTCGGCTGCTGGGGCGCAGCTTCAAATATCATCGGCCGCGGGGAATCTGCAGCCTGGCCGGTCACGATGCCAATGTCGTGGTTGAAGATGCGTCCCGAACAAATATGCGGGGTGACCAGCTGCAGATCGAACCGGGACTTGACGTGCGTTCGGTCAATACATTCGGCGGACTGGAACGCGACCGGTTGCGGATCATGGAATGGTTCAGCCGCTTCCTGCCGGTTGGCTTTTACTACAAAGCCTTTCACACTCCGCGATGGCTGTTTCCGTTTTACGAAAACCAGATGCGAAAAGTGGCCGGTCTGGGTCGCATCAATCCGGACCACAGATCCCGACCCTCACCAAAAGACTATGCCTTCTGCGACCTGCTGGTGGTAGGCGCCGGACCGGCCGGGATGGCCGGAGCAATCACGGCTGCGGAACACGGACTGAAAGTTGTGCTGGTTGATGAGCAGCCCAGGCCCGGCGGCAGCCTGACATGGCAGTGGAAGGGTGACGCCGCGTGCAAAGACCATCTGAACCGAATGCTGCAGCAGATTGAAGTCAGTGACAACATCGAACTGCGCTGCCGGACACAGGCCGCCGGCTGCTACGCAGACAACTGGATTGGGCTGTTCGACAATGATCGTCTGACCAAAATGCGGGCCAAAGGACTGCTGGTGGCCACCGGATGCTTTGAACAGCCGGCCGTGTTTCAGAACAACGATCTCCCGGGTGTGATGCTGGCCTCAGCTGCCCAGCGGTTAATCCATCTGTATGCGGTGAAACCGTTTGACCGGGCCGTGGTGTGCACGGCCAACAGTGACGGCTATCGGGCGGCTCTGGATCTGCACCGGGCGGGTGTTGTTGTCACGGCAGTCGTGGACCTGCGACATGAGGGCGAATCGGGCGACCTGGCACAACAGACGCACGATGCCGGAATCGACATACGCCGCGGACAGACGGTGACCGAAGCAATCCCGGTCCGCGGTCAAAAACGCATTTGCGGAGCCCGCATCTGTCCGCTGGACGAAAGTGGTCAGCCCATAGAACAGCAGGCAGTGCGAATGGACTGTGACGGCATCGCCGTCAGTGTGGGATGGGCCGCCAACTGCGGTCTGATTTATCAGGCCGGAGGTCGCTTCCGCTACAGTGATCGGGTGCAACAGCTGATCCCGCACACCATGCCCGACCATGTTTTTGCAGCCGGCCGGGTCAACGGTGTGTTCAGTCCCCAGGACCAGATCAAAGACGGATCGCGTGCCGGTCTGGTTGCCGCTGCCCGCATCGGTGGCTTCAGCGGACAGATCCCCGAACCACCGCTGCACGACGCGCCTGCACCCGGTCATCCTTATCCGGTGTTTGCCCACACCGGGAAAAAGAATTTTGTTGACCTGGATGAAGATCTGCATCTGGCAGACTTCAGCAATGCCCATCAGGAAGGGTACGACAATATCGAACTGATCAAACGCTTTACGACAGTGGGAATGGGCCCCAGCCAGGGCAAGCTGTCAAACGGCAGCGCGGTCCGAATTCTGGCTCGATTGAATGAAAAATCGATTGACGAGACGGGAACAACAACCTCACGCCCGTTTCATCAGCCGGTTCCGCTGAATCACCTGGCAGGTCGTCGGTTTCACCCGCAGCGGCGGACGCCCATGCATTCGTGGCATGTGCAGGCCGGCGGACAAATGATTCATGCGGGTGCCTGGCTCCGTCCGGAATACTACAACTCAGGACAGAAATCTCGTGCCGACTGCATTTTCAGTGAGTCCGAAAATGTTCGACAGCGGGTGGGGCTGATCGACGTGGGAACGCTGGGTAAGCTTTGGGTCAGCGGCCCGGACGCCGTCCGCTTCCTTGAACGTCTGTACACCGGCCGATTTGCCAAACAGCCTGTGGGACGGATCCGCTACGGCGTGGCCTGCGACGAAACCGGTGTGATCATTGAAGACGGTGTGATTGCCCGACTTGCTGATGATCGCTTTTATGTAACGGCAACCAGCAGCGGTGCGGCCGCATTCTACCGAGAAATGCAGCGCTGGGCTTTAATGTGGAACATGAATGTGACCCTGGCCAACGCAACCGGTCAGCTGGCCGCCATGAATCTTGCCGGACCGCAGTCACGCGATGTGCTGCAGCAATTGACACAACTGGACCTGACCAGCGAAGGATTTCCGTACTCCGGAGTCCGGGAATGCAAAGTCGCCAAAACACCGGCCACGGTGATGCGAGTCGGATTTGTGGGGGAACTGGGATTTGAGATTCACGTTCCGGCGTCCTGTGGTCTGCATGTCTGGACCGCACTGATGCAGGCCGGCCAAACGGCCGGGATTGCTCCCTTCGGTGTGGAAGCTCAGCGGCAGCTGCGTCTGGAAAAGGGACATCTGATTGTGGGTCAGGACACAGACGCCCTGACGAATCCGTACGAAGCCGATGTTGGGTGGGCGATCGGCCGCAACAAATCGTTTTTCGTCGGTTCACGCAGTCTGGACATCCTTCAGAAACAAACACAGAACCGCCAACTGGTGGGACTGAAATTTCCAGCCGACGCCGGCGACAATCTGCCGGCAGAATGTCATCTGATCATTGCCGGACAGGAAATTGCCGGACGAATCACCAGCATCGCTCCCCGTTCGACTCTTGGACATCCTGTTGCCATGGCGTTCGTGCGGCCGGATCTGGCGGAGCCGGGAACACACGTACAAATTCGCCGCGACGACGGAACACTGGCTACCGCCCAGGTGGCCGATCTGCCGTTTTACGATCCTCAGAATACTCGACAGCAATAGCTCACCAACCCGCCGTGATTTCACAGACACACACCCAACCCGCCGATGTCCCAACCGTTTCACGGGTCATGACCACCCTGGCAGGACGGGCCGGGCAGGACCGACCTGGAGCCGGTCTGCTGTTCCTTCCCGTCCGGTTGGGTCATTAAGAAAGTCAGCAAAACCAATGACGCCGTCCGCTGAAAATGTCGTACCGCGCAGCCCCGTCCAGGACTGGCTGGATCAACACGAAGCGCAGCAAACGACCGTGGGAGACAGCCGATTCGTGTTGCGGTTTGCGTCTGATGAAATCGAACGCTCGGCCATGGAAACCCTGGGACTTTGTGATGTCAGCGGACTCCGCAAACTGGGTCTTAAGGGACCCGATGCACACAGGGCACTGCAGGCAGCCCGTCTGGATGTGCCACACAATATTTTTGAATCGCGTCCTCTGACGGACGGCGGCGTTATTGTGCGTTTCGGTTCCGACGAATTCTTTCTGGAAAGTGGATTTCAGGACAAAAGTGTGCGAGCCGTCTCTGACAGCGTGGATCAGAGTCAGGGTCAGATGTTTCGCGTGGCTCACCAGGAAGCCAGCTTCCTGGTGAGCGGCTCGCGGGGGCCGGAAGTCCTTGCCCAAACCTGCGGTATCAACTTCAGCGAAGCGGTTCCTCAACAGGCCGTGTTCACACGCGTTGCCGGTGTCAGTTGCTGCATCTTACCGGACACTGTCCGGCAGGTGCTGTGTTATCGGATCTGGGTCGATCCGAGTTACGCCATGTATCTGTGGGACACACTGGTGGAGATCTGTGAAAGTCTCGACGGCCGGGTGATTGGCGCCGGCTGTCTGTTTCCGACGCTCACAGCATGACCGTGGTTGCGGTTGCGTCGCACCCGGTCAGATTTATCAGTCGACCCAGGAAAACTCATTCGACATCAGAAGAACCTGAGACAGTTCTTCCCAGGCATTCAGCGGCCGGGGAAGACTGCCGGGGTTCCGAAAGTTGTTCTGAGCATCCCAACGCATGGGGATTCCCTGCATGGTCGGCAGATCACGATTCGGCATTGTGATGACCGGTGCCCACTGAAAACTGTCCTCCGGGGAGTCATCTCGACTGGTGGTCACAAAATCCAGAATGTCACCGCGTTGAACTTCCACGTCCGACAGTTCGGTCAGACGGCTGCTGCCGGTTACCGACCACTCGCCCAGCAGTCCTGTGCGACCGGACACCACGCGGCAAATCACACCAGCGCCCGTTTCATCGGCATGAATCAATTCAGCATAAATGTCCACGTGATCGTCGAACGGTGACGTCCAGCGACGGATCGTGGCTTTGCCCCGGGCCGTCGTTCCTCCCTGGGCCGTCATTTCCAGTCCGGTCAGATCAAGCCCGTCAGTCTGTGTCCCCCGCACCGTGGAATCGGAAAACTCCAGGGGTCGGAAATTCACAACAGACTGGGTGTCTTCCTGGTAATCACCCGCACCGTAACTCCAGGAAGTGACTTCCGGCATAATACTTTCCTCAGCCGCATAGCCGTCAACAAAGCTCAACGCCCCGGCAACTTCCTGGTCGGTGGGATCCCGCTGCAGCGCCAGTTGAAACAGGCGGTTCACTCGAGATGCATTCAGCCGATCCTGTTCGCCACTGTCTGTCACGTTTGCCGGTTCTGCTGAGCTGAATTCTGCCGGGTCGGCCTCCGACCCGGATTGGGTGCATTCGATTCCGGACCGTTCCGCAAGCAGTCGGGCACAATCTATCGCCCAGGGGCTGTTCAGCAGAAATAACGACTGAGGTGTGAGTGCGGTCTGATTTCGAGTCGCTGCACTGAAGTTCGGATCGGGGAAGTCAAAACTGCGGAACAAACCTGGCAGGGTTTTGCGATCCACAGTGCCGTAGATTGTCCGCCGAACGGCCGTTTGTTCCGACAGGTCAAGCGACCTGCCGCCGAGTGTCGAGTCCAGACGACCGGATACCGCCAGCAGGCTGTCTCGAAACGGTTCGAATTCCAGTGGTCCGGGATTCATCCACCCCAGTAACCGATTCACCGGATCGGTTGCCTGCAATTCGTCCGACACATCGCTGCGCTGCTGCCATGCGTCAGTCCGCAGCAGCGTTCGATGCAGCTGTTTGAGGCTCCAGCCCTGGTCGATGAACTCTGTCACCAGCCAGTCGAGCAGTTCGGGGTGCGTTGGAGCTTCACCCCGCAGACCAAAGTCGCTGGTCGTTGCCACCAGTGCGCGACCGAAATGCCATTTCCAGACGCGGTTGATGATCACACGTGCTGTCAGAGGATTCTCGGGACTGACGATAGCCCGGGCCAGTTCCAGCCGACCACTTGTTGTTTCAGACAACACGGGTCGGTCGGGGCCCGCCAGGACTTCGAAGAACCGTCGGGGAGCCGGGTCACCCTGAGAACCAGGATCACCACGAATAAAGATGTTTCCGTTGTGGGGCCCATCGTCCCTCATGGCCATCAGACGCACGGGCGACCCCGGATGTTTGCTCAGCGCATTAATCTCCGCCGACAGTTCATCAAGTTTCTTCCGGTGTTCTTCAGTAAATAACTGACCGGCCTGCAGCCGGTCCGGAGTGATCTTCACAGGAGAAGCGGCGACAGTCAGTATCTGTCGCAGGGCTTCCACACCGGCATCTGATACCGCCAGTCCGCTGTGCACTTCGTTCAGTCGGGACAGTACGCCTGAGCGAAACTGGTTGAACGGAGGATTAAGATCGTCTTCACGAAGAGCGGCGGCTTCTTTCAGCGGCATTGCGGCAAGCGGACGCCACCGGGTGTCCACATCGGCGAACAGCCGGTTGTAACGTTCGGCCACATCTTCAAGAGCTGCAGACAGGTCCTCCTGAAACATGTTTGCCACAGCCGGGTGCAGTTTTTGATCTGCATTGGAACGGAACTGTGCAAACAACTCCGGCGCCATCGTCGGGAAGTCATCATCGGGCAGCGCGATCAGCATTAACCACGGTGAAAACACTTCGGGATGCGCTTCCAGCCAGCTTTCGCGTGCGCCAACCAGGGCATTGTGCAGTTCTTTGTGCAGATCACGTTCCTGCAGCACTTCTGCAAAGGATTTGTGATCGTCTGTGGTTTTCCAGTCAGATTCGTGAGCGGCCAGCAGATAGTCACCCACCCGTGACCAGGCGGCCACGGTTACATTTTCTGAAGCAGTCAGCAGAGTCGCCACGTACCGGCTGCGCACGTCACGGTTTTGTTTTCCGTAATCATCTGTGGCGGCATTCACAGGCTGGGGTGTCATCAGCGGATACACTTGCGATTCCCGGCCGCCGCGCAGAACGCCGAATAACGCGTAGTAATCGAACTGAGTGACGGGTTCCAGCTTGTGATGATGACAGCGTGCACACGCCGCCGTGAGTCCCATCAGACCGCGGGTGATCAGATCGATCCGGTCGTCGTAAACATCATTGTCCACACGACGATCGGTTCGGCGACCGACTGTCAAAAAACCGAGTGCGGCGTGCGCACGATTGTCTTCCGGTGGCTGCGGCAGCAGGTCGGCAGCCAGCTGTTCGGTGACGAACTGATCGTAAGGCTTGTCTTCATTGAACGCCTGAACAACATAGTCGCGATAGGTGTAGGCAAACGGATAACTGTCGTCTCCGTTGAAGATCGCTCCCATGGTGTCAGCGTAGCGGGCAACATCCAGCCAGTGCCGACCCCAGCGTTCACCGTAGTGTGGTGATTCCAGCAGGCGATCGATGAGCCGTTCAAAGGAATCCGGATGGTCATCCGTGATGAATGCCTGCACGGTTTCCGGAGACGGCGGCAGACCGATCAGATCAGCATAGGCCCGACGAATCAAAGTCCGCCGATCGGCTTTGGCTGAAAAGCCTCGACCGTGCTTCCCGAGTTCTGCCAGCAGAAAGGCATCAATCGGTGTGCGAGCGGCTGTGTCTTCAGTCGGCGGTCGTGTTTCTTTGACCGGCTGAAACGCCCAGTGCCGGGTGGCTTCGTCGAACAGCTTTGCCGTGCCGACCAGCATCCGCGGGCCGTCCCGTGGATCCGGGGCTCCCATTCGTACCCAGGCTTCCAGATCGGCAATTTGAGCATCGCTGAGTTTTCCGTCGGGCGGCATCTGTCGGTCACCGTGATAACGAACGGCGCTGATCAGCAGGCTGTTGTCCGGGTCACCCGGTACAACGGCCGCACCGCTGGCCCCGCCACCCAGAACACCGGCCCGGGAATCCAGCAACAGGTCGCCTTCCTGTTCGTGTTCAGCGCTGTGACATCCGTAACAATGTTCCACCAGCAGTGGACGGACCTTGCGCTCAAAGAATTCTGTCTGCTCAGGAGGAAGTTCGTCACCGGCAACGGCAACAGCCGCGTGCCCCGCAACCAGCAACACTGTTAGGATCAGGCAATCTTTCATGATGACTGTGCTGCTGCGGTTGATGTGTTACGTAACAGACGAAGACACCGGTTTCAGGCAAGGATTTCCCTGACAACTCTGCCGTGCACGTCTGTAAGTCGGAAGTCACGTCCGGCGTGACGGTGTGTGAGCTGTTCATGGTCGAAACCAAGCAGATGCAGAATCGTGGCGTGCAGATCATGAACATCCACCGGGTTCTCAACGGCAACAGCTCCCAGTTCATCTGTTGCCCCGTAGATGAAACCGCGTTTGACTCCACCACCGGCCATCCAGATAGTAAAGCCGGCGGCATTGTGGTCGCGTCCGATCGATTTTTTGCTGGCAACGTCATTGTTGTCGGCGGTCGGCGTACGTCCGAACTCGCCTGCCCAGATCACCAGTGTATCCCGCAACAGGTCACGTTGTCTGAGGTCTTCCAGCAGGGCGGCCAGCGGCTGATCGGCCGCCCCGCACAGATCGCGGTGTCGTTCGTCGTTTTCGTCGTGTGTGTCCCAGCCCTTGTGCCATACCTGGACAAATCGCACGCCGCGTTCCACCAGTCGGCGAGCCAGCAGTAACTGTCGTCCCTGCTGCGTGTCTCCGTACATTTCCCGAACCGGCAGTGGTTCCCGGGCGATGTCGAAGGCATCGGTGGCTTCGACCTGCATGCGAAACGCGGTTTCGAATGAGGTGATCCGCCCTTCCAGCAGGGCCTGTCCCGGTCGTACGGCCTGATGCCGGTGGTTCAGCCGGGCCAGCAGGTCAAGCTGCCGCCGCTGTTCACTCAGCGATGTACTTCCGCTGCGAAGATGCTCCAACAGACGATCCACGCTGGTGTCTTCGGTGGCCATCGCTGTTCCACGAGACCAGCTTGGCAGAAACACATTGCTCCAGTGTTTGTCACCGCTGGAAGTCGTTCCGTTGGGAGACAGGGCCACAAACGCCGGCAGGTTCTCATTCTCAGTACCAAGTCCGTAGACGGCCCACGACCCAAGACTGGGACGCGCCTGAATCACATCGCCGGTGTTCATCATCAGCTGCGCCGGTTCGTGAACACTGCTGCTGGTGCGCATCGATCGAACAATACACATCTCATCGACGTGCCGGGCCAGCTTCGGAAACAGGTTGCTGACGGGGATACCGGATTCACCGTGTTTGGTAAACGGGAACGCAGAACGCTTGATTTTCCCGCTGAGTCTGCCGACCTGCTGACGGATCGCAACGACCACACCATTTTTGGTGTAGTCCTTCTGCACTTCATTGACTCCACTACCGTGATACTGATCCAGTGCCGGCTTTTCGTCGAATGTATCAACCTGAGACGGTCCTCCCTCAGGAAAGATATGGATGATTCGTTTGGCCCGGGCGGGAAAATGCGACTCCCTCGAAGCCAGCGGGGAGATAAAACTGCCTGACCCCGCGGATTCCGTACCGACAGCCGTCTGCTGCAGAAGCGGGACCAGCGACAGGGCTCCCATCCCCAGTCCGCAGCGGGACAGCATTTCTCGACGACTGGTGATTTGCGGAAACGCAGGAGGCATGGTGGATACTCAACAGGTGGGCGAAAACTTCATCGTTATCCCGCAGACTCCACGCTGAAACACACCGAAACCGGGCATCCGTGAAGTCGTCCCGCGTCGTTTTGAACGACAGCGGGCACCTCAAAGGTTACGCTGATTATAATCCATTCCCCGGAAGAATGCAGCGCATATCTGGAAAGTTGAAACAGCCGCCGGACCATCGATGCTGTTCAGCCGGACCCGAATTTGACGCACCGACCGACGGCATGACGCCGTAAATTCAGACGCGTTTTTTGACGGACGATCGTGGTACAGCAATACAGACAACCAGCCGGGTATCAGGAACATCCCGACTTTCCAAATCGACGGAATGGTACCGGTCAGTGAAGATATTCCAATGATTTTTCAATAGGCTGGGCTTTAGAGTCTGATGATGTCACGTTCGTACGTGATCCGCACAGACGGGTGAACGAGCAGCCGAATCCCGGGATGCGGGAAAACGCCGGCAGGAAAAGGATTCAGGGGCACGCCCCCTGTGAGCAACAGCAGCGATCGGGTTTTCTGCGCGGAGTTTCAAATGTGCGGCGGAAATGCAGAGCATGTTGGAACATGAGCAGAAGGCCGGAGTCCTGTGAAATTCGGAGCTGGAAATTTGAGTGCATCGAAAACAATTCAGACCGTTGAGCGCAGCAACTATCAGCCACCGGCCTGGTGGATTGAAAATGTCGCCCTTGAATTCGACCTGGATCCAAAACAAACGCGTGTGACAACACGAATGACGGTCCGTCGTAATCAGGATCAGCCGCAGGATCAGCTGGAACTGCACGGGGAACAACTGCAGCTTGAATCCGTGCTGATCGATGGTGTGGAAGCGGGTCCGGGCAGGTCTGCGGTGACGGACGAATTGCTGATCCTGACCGGTCTGCCGGAGCAGTGCGTTATCGAAACCACTGTGGTGATCTCACCGGTGACCAACAAGTCACTTTCCGGACTTTACCAGACGTCGGGTAACTACTGCACCCAGTGCGAAGCCATGGGGTTTCGCCGGATCACGTATTTCCCCGATCGGCCCGATGTGATGGCGACTTACCAGGTCACCATCCGTGGTGACAGGACCTTGTGTCCGGTCATGCTGTCCAACGGTAACCGCGTGGCGGCCCGCGACCTGGACGACGGCCGGCACGAAGTGGTCTGGGAAGATCCCTTCCCCAAACCCAGCTATCTGTTCGCTCTTGTCTCCGGCAATCTGCAGTGCCATCGGGGAACGTTCACCACACTCAGCGGTCGCGAAGTGGCGCTGGAGATCTGGGTGGAACCACAAAACATCGACAAATGTGAACACGCGCTGCGGTCACTGCAAAAATCGATGAAGTGGGATGAAGAAGTGTTCGGGCTCGAATACGACCTGGACATCTACATGATCGTGGCCGTCAACGACTTCAACATGGGGGCAATGGAAAACAAAGGCCTGAACGTTTTCAATTCCAAGTATGTTCTGGCCCTCCCGGAGACCGCGACCGACACAGATTACATATCGATCGAAGCCGTGATTGCCCACGAATATTTTCACAACTGGACCGGAAACCGTGTCACGTGCCGGGACTGGTTTCAGTTGACTCTGAAAGAAGGACTGACCGTGTTCCGCGATCAGCAGTTCACTGCTGATCAGACGTCTGCGGATGTCAAAAGAATCGATGACGTTGCCGGGTTACGCTCCGGCCAGTTCCTGGAAGACAGCGGCCCCATGGCTCACCCGATTCGCCCCGAGTCGTATATCTCGATGGACAATTTTTATACCGCGACTGTGTATCGCAAAGGGGCCGAAATCATTCGCATGTACCATACGCTGCTTGGAGCGGACGGGTTTCGACGAGGGATGGATCTGTATTTCCGGCGGCACGACAACAGTGCGGTGACCTGCGACGACTTCCGGGCCGCAATGGGTGACGCCAACAGCGTGAATTTCGATCTGTTCGACCGCTGGTATTCCCAGGCCGGAACCCCTGAGTTATCCGTCAGCGAACACTGGAACCCGACTGCGGGCGAGTTTCGCCTGTCCATGAAGCAACACTATCCGGATCTGTCGGGAGACATCCCGGGGGCCTCCGATCGACAGCCGGTGCCCATACCCGTTCGAGTCGGATTACTGGAAACAGAAACCGGCGCGGAACTTGCCGAACACGCGCAGGTGTTACTGCTGGAATCGGAATCGGAGACATTTACCTTCAGTGGTCTGAGCAAAAAACCGATCGCATCGGTCCTGCGCTGTTTTTCGGCCCCCGTCCGGCTGCGCATGCAGCGCAGCGATGCGGAACTCGCGTTCCTGATGGCTCACGACACCGACACATTCAATCGCTGGGATGCCGGCCAGACGCTGGCGACGAACCGATTGCTGGATCTGGCGAACGATGCGGCCCATGGCAGAACATTGAAGATGTCTGGTGAGTTTTGTGAGGCGTTTGGTGTTGTGCTGAAAGACCGTTCGCTGGACGAATCCGTCAAAGCGCTGGCCATCACACTTCCCCGGGAATCGGTGCTCGGTCAGGAAATGGACGTGATTGATCCTGATGCCGTCCATGCGGCACGGGAATTCTTTCGCAAAAGTCTGGCGGCAGAATGGCGTTCTGAGTTGCTGTCGATCTACCACGATCTGACCACCGACCAGGCTTACAGCAGTGACGGGGAATCCATCAGTCGGCGGCGACTTAAGAATGTCGTGCTCGGGTATCTGGCGACCATCGACGATCCCGGGATTGTCGCTCTGGCCCGTCAACAGTTCGATGCTGCTGACAACATGACAGACAAACAGGCCGCGCTGTCGGTTCTGACCGATCTGCCGGGGCCGGACCGTGACGAGGCACTGCAGACGTTTTACGATCAATACCGGAACGATCCTCTGGTGATCGACAAATGGTTTGCCGTGCAGGCCCTGTCACGTCGAAGCGATACGATCGATGTCGTCACAAATCTGACCACACACCCGGATTTCAATGTCGAAAATCCCAATCGAGTTCGTTCCCTGCTGGGAGCACTGACTCAGAATCAACATCACTTTCATCAGGCGGACGGAGCCGGCTACAGACTGCTGACCGGGTTTGTGCTGAGAATTGATCCCGTCAATCCTCAGCTGGCCGCACGTTTGGTGGCTGCCCTGAACAGCTACCGCCGATTTGATCCTTCGCGGCAATTGTTGATGGAAAACGAGCTGAAACGAATTGCTGAACATCCCGGATTGTCCAAAGATGTTCATGAGATTATCCACAGAGCACTCAATTTCTAAAGTACACACACTCAGGATCTTCCCGACACATCGGAAGACACCAACGTATTGCAGGATGTTTCCTGCAGCCAAAGCCTGATCTTCAATTCACTCTCAGGGAAAGTGCGAACGCACATGGCAGAATTTGACACAGTGATTCACGGGGGCACGATTATTGACGGTTCCGGTGCACCGGGCCTTCGCGGTGACCTGGGCATCAACGGTGATCGCATCTCCCGAATTGGTTCCCTGGACGCTTCCAGTGGTGACGTGGCCATTGATGCGGCCGGGCAGATGATCGCTCCAGGGTGTGTGGACGTGCATAACCACTCCGACGGCTGGCTGCTGAGAGAACCCCATTTCCTGCCCAAGATCAGTCAGGGCGTCACAACCGAAGTGATCATGGCTGACGGGATCTCCTACGCTCCGGTGGCAGCGGAAACGACACCGGAGTGGATTCATTATCTGCGTTCCATCAATGCACTCACCATCCCCGAGTACACCGGCTGGGAAACCATTGCCGAGTACATGCAGTGCCTGGACGGCCACACGGCTCAGAACGCCATCGCACACATTCCTTATGCCAACGTGCGAACACTGATCATGGGATGGAGGCGAGATCCTGCAGATGACGTCCAGAAGCAGATGATCCAGGCCGAAGTGCGGCGGGGGATGGAAGACGGTGCGGTGGGAATTTCGACGGGCATCGATTACGTGGCCCAGTCGTTCTGCACGACCGATGAGATCGTCAGCGCCTGCCAGGCAATGGCCGAATACAACGGTCTTTACGTTACCCACGTGCGGTATAAGAAAGGTCTGATCGAAGGCATCCAGGAAGCGGTGGAGATCGGCAAACGTGCGGGTGTCGCCGTTCATATTTCCCACCTGAAGGCCAGGACACCTGAACTCGCCGAACAGGTCCTGGATTACATCGACCGCGTTGCGGTGAATGAAGTCGATTTTTCATTCGACGTGTATCCCTATCTGCCTGGCAGCACGATGCTTCATTCACTGCTGCCGTACGATGTCTGGGAAGACGGCCCGCTGCGGGTGCTTCCAAAACTCGCAGAACCGCGAGTACGGCGACTGGTGGCCGCCACCATGGCGAGTCTTGGCGATCTGGACGGCGTGCGGCTGGCCTGGTGCGCCTCCAAAGAAAACTCACAATACCAGGGTCTGACGGTGGGAGAATATGTACGGCACACCGGAAAGAGCGCTGCGGATGCCGTCTGTGATCTGTTGATGGAGGAAAATCTGGCCGTACTGGCCGTCTTCGGTCCTGGCACTTCCGATCAGGATGTCGACAGCGTTGTGGATCCGTTCCTGCAGCATGACCGGTTCATGCTGGGAAGTGACGGAATCTACTACCCGGACGGTGTTGTTCATCCGCGTGTCTACGGTTCTGTCCCGCGTCTGCTTGGTCCGCTGGTTCGCGAACGGAAACTGTTCACTCTGGAAGACGCGGTGCGCAAGGCTGCCGGCTATCCGGCCGAACGATTCGGTCTGACCGATCGCGGACTTCTGCGAGAAGGCGCGTTTGCCGATTTGTTTGTCTTCAATCCGGATACAATCCGCGATACGGCGACTTACACAGACCCGCATCAGATTGCTGAAGGAATCGATACGGTCATGATCAACGGACAGCTGGTGTTGTCGGCGGGCGCGGCGGTTGGCGCTGAACAGCAGGACCAGCCGGGGCGTGCCCTGCGATATCGCAGTCAGTGATTGATCCCTACTGACGTTTCACAGTGGCCGGGGTCAACTTAAGCACGCCCGCGGCAGGCCAAGCCGGAGAGACCTCGGCGCGTGAGAACTCAAAGCCCGGCCGCATGACTGATCAGCTCAGACAAACGCAGACTGGCTGAAACCCGCAGGAAATTAGTTCCTGGGTCGAATGACTCGCACCTTGTGAGCCCCCGTGTCACCAATGAACACTTCGCCCACAGCCGGATCAACACCCACTCCGTGAAGTCTGGCCATCCGGCTGCGCAGTGGATCTCCGTCCGGGCCGTCTCCTGGTTCTCCGGTTCCGGCAATCAGACGCAGGATCGGAGGCGTTGTGTTGAGGTCGATGGCCCGCAGGGTGTGGCTTTCTGTATCGGCCAGAAAGACCAACTGACGAACTTCATCAACCACGATCCCCTTGGGACCCGAAAGCGTTGCGTCCACAGCAGGACCGTTGTTTCCGGTGAAGCCTTTTGTTCCCGTTCCGGCCACGTGCCGGATCACCCCCGCCTGCCGGTCGAACCTGACAACCTGATTTCCTTCCCGCAGGGCCAGCCAAAGATCGTTTTTCGAATCGACAATCAAAGCCCGCGGCCCTTTGAGCGGAGTCAGAGGCGAGATGGCCGCGCCATCGGCCGGTCCTATCTTTTGACCGGTTCCGCAGTAAGTTGAAATTTTTCCGGTGCCCATGTCGACTCGACGAATTCGGTGGTTGCCGATATCACAAATCAACAGGTTGTCGGATGCATCCAGCACGATACTGTGGGGCCGACTGAGCTGTGCCTGGTCGGCGGGTCCTCCATCCCCGGCGAATCCCTGCACGCCCGTCCCGGCAACGGTGGAAATGATGCCGGTTTCCGCATCAATCCGTCGCACGATGTGGTTCATCATTTCCACGATGAAAATGTGGCCGTGTCGGTCAAAACGGATCTCATACGGTTCGAATAACCTGGCTTCGGTCGCCGGACCGCCGTCACCGGAATACCCGCTGCGACCGCCCTGCCCTGCGATGGTGGTGATCACGCCGGAAACTCGATCAATCCTGCGAATAACGTGATTACCGGTATCACACAAATACAGCTGACCGTCCGGCCCAACCTCAACACCGAACGGCTGATTGATCTGCGCCGCCGTGGCCGGGCCGCCATCACCGGAAAATCCGGGTTCTCCGGTTCCGGCCAGAGTCACAATTTCCTGATGATCGCCGCTGTGGACGTGATCGCCGCTGTGGACCTGATTGGCACTGTGGACGGATGCCGTCAGTAAGAGGGCAATGGCTGGTATCAACGATCGCTTCATGGCCGGGCCAGGCATTCAGTTTGTGATGATCGGCATGGTGAGTGACACTCGCTCCTTTTGCAGTACGAGTAACTGCAGCAGAGCCTGTTTAATGGCGGTGACACGTCGAAGGTCAAGCCGCTGCAGCAGCGGCAGGGCAGCCTCCAGAGCCGCCGGGATCTGCATTTGGTTCAATGATAAATTCTTCCCGTCATCCTCAGGGCCCGTCATGTCATTCATCAGCTGCTGCATGAAATTCTTCGGCCGCGGCACAATACGCACATCGTAACCTGGTTTGAGCTCTGCTTTTTCTGCAGCCAGAGCAATGGCATCGTTCAATCCCCCCATGTGGTCGACCAAGCCAAGTTCCTGAGCCTGTCTGCCGCTGTACACACGTCCACCGGCGATCTCATCGATGGGCTGACTAAGTCGATCGCCGCGACTGCGGGTCACGTGGCCTTTAAAGACTTCGTACGTTTCATCCATATAACTTCGAATCGCCGTTCGTTCTGAATCAGAGAACACTTCCGCGGAACTCAGCATGGCCGCATTCCTTCCGCGTTTGACGGGGGTAAAACGGATCCCCAGCCTGTCCCACATTGCCGTGGTGGCGAATTTGCCCACCACAACACCGATGGAACCGGTGATCGTTGAAGCCTCCGCAAAGATGGTGTCCGTACCGCAGGCCACGTAATAACCTCCACTGGCTGCCACATCTCCCATGGACACGATCAGCGGTTTGTTGGCGGCCACACGCCGGGACGCATTCAGAATCACTTCGCTGGCCACCGCGGATCCACCAGGCGAATTGACTCGAAACACGACAGCCTTGACGGCATCGTCTTCTGCCGCTTCGTCAAGTGCCCGGCGGATGTCATCAGAGAACGCGGCAGCGTCTGCCAGAAGCGGGTTACTGCCACTGCTGCCCGGCATAATGGCGCCTTCCAGATAGACAATGGCGACCCCCGGTTTTTTGCTGCGGCGCGGCTTTGAGGGAGCCAGCAGTTCGGCATAGAAACTCAGCATTCCGAAGGGAGAAGAAAAATCGATTTCAGTTGACGATTTCCTGGCATAGCGACGGTCAAACTTCAGTCTGTCACCATACAGATCTTTAAGTCGTCTCTCAAAATCCTGATGATGTTCCACCACATCGATGATTCCGGCCTCAGCCGCACGTTCTGCCGTGAACACCCCCTGATCAATCCATTCCTGCGCCTGTTCAGTCGTCACTCCCCGACCGCCGGCAATCATGGAAACCGTGTTGTCCCAAATGCTGTCGTACAACCACTGCGACATTTCCGCAGACTCATCACTGGGTTCATGCCGCATGAACATTTCGGCGGCACTCTTGTAGTCCCCGCAGGTGAAGTAGTCCGGTACCACGCCGATTTTGTCCAGCAGTCCCCTCAGGAAGACCTGTTCCCCGTACAGCCCCGTGATAAACATGTGGCCGGTTGGCACCATGCTGACTTCACTGGCGTGACTGATCAGAGCCAGTTCAGCGGTGGAAAACAAATCCGTATGGACGTGAACCTTTTTCCCTGCGTCCTTAATTGCTTCCACCGACCGCACGAGTTCTTCGAGTTGAGCCCGTCCGATGGTGATGTTACCAGGCTGCAGCACGATGGCCGGAACGTTCTGATCGTCTTTGGCCTTCGCCAGACGTGTCAGCAGGCTGTGCAGGGATTCGGACTGCCGGTCACCAAAGGCAAACGGAAAATCTTCCGGCACGGGCCGTTCGGGAATGGCTCCCGACAGTCGAAACACGGGAACAACCGTTCTTGTGCGATTGTTCCTGACAGCAGACGGCGTCTGATGTTTTGTCTCATCCGCGCGGACCAGACCAACGGAACACAGCAATGCCAGCGTGATTGCCGGCCGGATCATTCGTATCATGCCTGAACCCTTTCACAGGTAAACCCGTTGACGCGCACCCGCTCAGGCATAAATGGAATACTCAGGCCGCTGCTCGCGCTTGAGCATCGCAGTGGCCTGACTGTCGTCGGTGAAGGTTTCTTTTTGGGGATCAAAGGTCAGCTTTCGGTCCAGGATCATGGCGATGTTTGCCAGATGGCAGACACTCACCGACCGATGATGTGTAAACGGATCGGAAATCGTCAGACCGCCATCTCTGATACAGTCGAAGAAGTTGTGCATGTGAGCTCCGGCCCTGTCGTCATTTCCGTTTTCTCCGGACGGATCCTTCCCGTGACACAACTGAATGATCTGGTCGTTAATCCGGTCTTCGTCAGCCGCCGTCAGTTCTTCCACCGGTTTTCCGGTTAACCCGCCGCGGTTGACCCGAATCCGACCCTGATCCCCCGCGAGGATCAGTTCGTTTTTGCCACTGTAAAGACGGCACACCTGTCCGTCGGCAAAAGTCAGGCTGCAGTCAAAATCGACGGCCACGTTGTAGCCGTTTGGAATGTTCGGATAACTGCCGTGACCTGAAATACTCACAGGCCCCGTGTTTTCCAGGCCAAGAGCCCACAAAGCGATATCCATGTGATGGACACCCCAGTCGGTGACCTGACCTCCTGAGTATTCCAGCCACCAGCGGAAATCGTAGTCACAGCGTTCTTTGCAGTACGGTACCGCAGGTGTCGGACCAAGCCACATGTCCCAGTCGAGTTCGGCCGGCGGATCGGATGTTGCAAACGGACCTCCCTGGGTCCCGGTTCCAACCGAAACAAGTGCGTGCAGTTTGTCACCCAGTCGACCACTGCGGGCGATGGCAACCGCTTTTAGAAAATCCCGACCAAACTCACTGCGCTGCTGCGTTCCCACCTGAAACACCAAACCCGTATCTCTGACAACCTGATTCAGCTGCCGGCCCTCGTCCACGGTCAGACTGACGGGCTTTTCACAGTACACATGTTTGCCGGCACGCAAAGCGTCGATGGCCACCTTCACGTGCCAGTGATCCGGTGTACCGATTGTCACCGCATCGATGTCTTTCCGATCCAGCAGTTTTCGGTAGTCCTGAAAGACCTCAATGTCTTTGTTCAAATGATTTTTGAAGAACTCACCATGCTTCAGGTTAACGTCTGCCACGGCGACCGTTTCTCCCAAAGTCGCTGCCTGCAGGGCAATCGTCATGCCGCGGCCCGGATGATCGCCGGACCCCGTGTAACGATTTGTATACACACCCGTGCCGATCGCACCCAGCACAATGCGGTCACTGGCCGGCACCTGAGCGGTCGCGTTCTTTCGCCACCAGACCGGCAGGGCCAGGGCCCCGGCCGCTGCAGACGTTGATGTCAGAAAATCACGACGAGTGGATGCATTATTGCCTGCCATGAATGTCATTCCTCTGATAATCCGGGTCGATGAACTTCGGTCTGCATCTTAACGCACACACAACACAAAAAGTAGAACTCAGCCGTCATTGAACTCCGCACTGTTATCTTCCAACACCGCCATCGGATCGTCAAACAGGCTGATTTTTCGATTTGTCTGATTCGGTCTGACCTTATTGGAGATTTACCGGCAACTCGGAGTCACTTTGATGAACCCCGGCCGCACACATCCCCTGGGAGACGCACACGAAACCTGTACCGATTGAAATTTCAGTCGTGGAGTGCCGTGAGTCTCACGGTATTTGGCAGATTTTGCGAATCGCGGACCGAACGGCTCACGCCGTTTCGTTACAAAGTGAATGCTGTTGACCGCGGACTTCCAGGCTGCGTTCTGCGGTGATCGCCGCTCCGCATTTGTGTCACACACTGTAAACCCCTGCTGAGAAACCAATATGAATCAGCGACAGGAATTTGACTTTGATCGGCTGCCTGCCGGTACCAAACAGGCCTACCGGTTAACGGTGAACGTTCGGGAATCGTGTGATCTCGCAGACACCATCGAAATGATTTCCGGTGACCTGTGTCTGAACGAAAGCATTCAAAGTGAAATCGACCGTGCGTTTCGTGACGGGACTCTTTCCATCCCGGTACTGGCGGTTCGCGGATCTCATCCGGGTCAAACCCTGGTGACCACCGCCGGAATACACGGCGACGAATATGAAGGCATGGAAGCCATTCATCGAACCTTTGATGCACTCGACCCGTCTTCAGTAAGCGGAACTTTCGTCGCCGTTCCGGCGGTAACGCTTCCCGCCTACTGGATGGCCTGTCGGGTCAATCCTCTGGACGGACGCAACATGGCTCGTGTCTTTCCGGGTACGACGGATGGAAGTGCCAGTCAGCGTCTGGCCGCTCGCCTGCTGGATCGTGTCCTGCGTCACGCCAGCCTGTATATTGATCTACACAGTGCCGGTCGAGGATCACACTGGGTGACTTTATGCGGGTACTCCGACTATGGCAGTCAGGTCAGTACGGCTCGCGCAGCCGCCAGATGTTTTGGGGCACCTTTCATCTGGGAGCATCCCCACGATCCGCAGACCGGCGGTCGTACGCTCTCGGCGACCAACGAGCTGGGGATTCCGTCGCTTTATACCGAAGCCCGCGGCGGGGGTCATGCACGGCCTGAAGATGTCGACTGTTACACTCGGGGCCTCGCCAATCTGTTGCAGTATCTGGACATCGCGGATCTGCCGGTTGCCGGCCGCCCTGAATCGTACAGCCCGACAGAACTGTGCGGATCGGGCAACACCGACACAGCACTTCGTGTTTCCCGGGCCGGGCTGGCCTGGATGCAGGTGCAGCCGGGAGACCGCATCCGCGCCGGTCAGAAGATCGCCTACGTTCGTGACCTGGAAGGCAACATCATTGAGGAAGTCGCCAGTCCGCAGGATGCATTCGTGGTGGGAGTCCGGGCCATGCCGCGTGTTTTTGCCGGCGATAGTCTGGTGATACTGACTTAAAGCCTCAGAAATCAAAATCGTCGATGTTGGCCTGACTGAAGATCAGTGGCGGCCCGAGAATGGCCTGTCCGTCACGGACTTCGATCTCTTTGAGGCGACCGAAGTCATAGGTACCCGGTTCGAGGCCACCATTTGCCATGCGGCGGGCCACGTGGACGGTGAGGTACCCCAGATCGACCGGGCTGAACAGTACAAATTCGTCAATGGTACCGTCCTTAACGTATTCCCGCATGGTGTTCGGCAGACTCAGACCCGTGACGAAAATCTGTTGGGCTTTGCCGGCATCGCGAACCACCTTTGCAACCGCGGGCAGTGACACCGAAGTAATTCCCCAGATGCCTTTGATGTCAGGATTCGCCGCCACAGCTTCTGCTGCCTGTTCCTGTGATTTTTGATGATCTTCTCCCGGATACAGCGGTTCAAGGAGTTTGATTTCGGGATATTTTTCTTCAATACGACGTCGCATGAACTCCATCCACACGTTTTGATTGGCTGCCGTCGCCGTTCCACTGACGATCAGATAATCACCGGCCAGGTCTCCGCCGCGACGTTTGATGCCTTCCGCCATCACGTCCGTCAGCGCGTAACCGATTGATTCGGGGACGCATTGATTGACAAAGATCGGGCGTTTGGATGTTTGCGGATTTGCGTCGGTATCCCAGGTCACCACAGTCACACCGGCTTCCTGTGCATTTTTCAGAGTGCGGGCCACGCCGTCCGGATCGTTGGGAGCGACCGCAATCACGTCGAATCCCTGAGCCACCCAGCCGTCCAACATGCGGATCTGATCTTCAGAACGTGATTCGGTTGGCCCGTCATAAATCAATTCCACACCGAGTTCAGCAGCCGCTTCTTTTGCTCCCCGACCGGTCGCATCAAAAAAACTGATGCCCATCAATTTGGGCATCATCCCGATTCGCAGTGATTCACCGGCAGACGTTGCAGAGGAATCCGAACGGTCACCGGTCAACGGTTCGGAATCGGCGCATCCCAACAGCAGCAGGCATGACACCAGAGAAGTCACCCGAAAAATGGTTCCGGTTTGACGAGCTTGACGAATGAATCCGATCATCTGTTGTTTGCTCCGTGGACTTCAATACGGCAGGTTGTTGGTTCGCACACGCATCAGATCATCCGTTCTGCCCCCGCCCTGATGTCAGCAGCGCAGATCGATCTTTGTCCCGAGTTGCTTTTTCGTTGAGGACGGCGACCACCATCAGCAGGACGCCAATCACAATCAGCCGTGACTCCCCGGTCAGCCAGCTGATCCGGCTGCTCAGAAAATTCAGGCCGACGTCCAGGTTCGACACAACGGCCAGGCCCAGAACGGTTCGCAGGACTCCTCCGCGTCCACCGGTAATCAACGTGCCTCCAATGACGACACAGGCAATTGCACTCAGTTCGACTCCCATCTGCGCATCCGGCAACACGACATCCTGTTTGATTGCGTTGGAAATCGCAACCAACGCGCACATCAGTCCGCTGACCGAATACAACAGCCATTCCACTCGTGCGACGGGAACCGCAGCAAACCGACTGGCAGTCCGGTTGTCGCCAATCGCGAAACACGACCGGCCGAACCGGGAAAAATGAACAACAACAAAGCACGTGATCACAGTCACCAGAAGCAGCCAGAACTGAATCGGGATTCCCTGGATCCTTGTCAGATCAGTAAAGGTTTCCGGAAACCGGTCCACCTGCTGTGCATTGGAAATGGCCATGGCAAGTCCGCGAAAGAAGGCCATCGTGGCCAAAGTCGCCACCAGCGGAGGCATCCCGATCACAACCAGCCAGCCATTCAGTGAACCTGCCAGAGTGCCTGTGAACACGGCTGCGAGGGTGGCCATCCAGATCGGCCATTCCGCATCATGCCACAGGACTCCCAGCACCATTCCCGACAGAGCCACGATCGAACCGACTGACAGATCGATGCCACCGGTGAGGATAATGGGTGTCATCACGACGGCCAGACAGCCAACTTCCGCCCAGGGTGAAAAGACGGTCCACAGATATCGGGGATTTTGGGCATTGGCGGCCACCATCCACACAGCGGCCGTCAACAGCATCCACGGTACCAATCCGGCCGTACGGGCCAGGAGTGTTGGCGCACGAGTTACCATCCTTTTGTTCATGGTGGTGTTCATTGGCGACGACGTCTCCAAACCAGATCCAGCAGAACGGCGGCAAGCAGCAGTGTACCCACCACCAAATCAACTTTTGGTCCCGAAACGCCCCAGCGCACCAGCGCACTGTTGACCAGCCTCAGCAGGATGGCGGCCAGGACCACCCCAGGAACAGAACCACGACCACCGGTGATGGCCACTCCGCCGATGACGGCAATGGCGATGGCCTGCAGTTCCCATCCTGCTCCCAGACGAGCCTGCATCTGTGTATTCAGTGACAATTCCAGTACTCCCGCCAGACCGGCCAGGGCACCACTCACGCCAAACGCGGTCAGCCACACGCGGGTCTGTGAGATACCTGCCAGACGCGAAGCGACGGGTGAAGAACCAAACGCGTACAAATGACGTCCCGACGGGGAGCACTTCAGCCAGACTGCGGTGAGACACACGACAACAGCCGAGATTGCCAGAATGCCGCGAAAGCCGGTGCCAGGATCGACGGCAAGTCGAGTGAAGCTGCCGGGTAGTCCGGTGAGTGCCGTGCCGCCCAAAATCACAATGACAAGGCCTCGGTAAACCGTCATCGTGCCCAGGGTGACCACAATCGGATGCACACGCCCAATCAGCGAAATCGACGCGTTCAGAAGACCTCCGGCCGTACCAACCAGAATCCCGACCCCCACCGCCAGGGGGATTCGCAGGACATCAGAGACATCAAGCTGCAGCACCCGGCCGCAGCACACCGCCGACAGGGCAACCACGGAGCCAATGGAAATGTCGATTCCGCCGGCGATGATCACACATGCGGCGGAAAGTCCCAGAAGTGCCCACAGCGGAGCGTATGTCGCGAGATTCGTGAGCCCTGACATAATGTCTTGCGAACCGGTGCTGCCGGCGGCCAGACAAAGCCACAGACCAAGCGTCACCACCGCCAGTCCGAATTCATTTCCTGAACGCAGCGAGCGGACACGGGACGGGCGGGTCTGAACAGCCGATCGTGTGACAGTTGTACTCACAGGACTGTCAGAATCAGTTCCGGACGACGTCTGCGTTGCCGCCGGAAGTGCTGCACCGGCAACGTCGGACGGCGACGCCTGTCGCGGATCGAATTCGCCGGAGACCGAACCTTCACAAAACACGATAATCCGGTCACTGTTTTGCATGATCTCCGGCAGCTCTGAACTGATTAACAGTACCGCGCAGCCGCCGTGGGCCAGATTGCGGAGTCGCCGGTGGATTTCAACTTTGGCGGCAACATCGACCCCTCGGGTTGGCTCGTCCAGGATCAGCACTCGGGGCTCATTCAGCAGCCAGCGTCCCAGTACGACTTTTTGCTGATTCCCACCCGAAAGGTCGCCAATTGACTGCTCCATCGAATTCAGCCGCACGTCCAGTCGGCGCACAATCTCATTGGTTGCAGCACGTTCGGGGCCGGGGATTGCAAGCAGCCCGGATCCCCGACGCCATAAGCCGGCCAGCACGCAATTTGCCCGAACAGACAGACCTCGACAGATGCCCTGTCTCAGTCGATCTTCCGGCAGGTAGGCAATCCCGGCGTCCAGTGCGTGTCCGGGTGAACGAATGGCCTGACGGCGGCCGTCGACTTCCACCTGACCGGCGGCAATCGGTTTCAGCCCAAACACACAGTGTGCCAGTTCTGTACGCCCGGCCCCCACCAGTCCATACACTCCCAAGACTTCGCCTGCGGCCACGGTAAGACTCACATTACGAACCTGACCGTCTGCATCGCTGAGTCCTTTGATCTGAAGCCGCGCCGGCGGAGGATCTGCGGCAACCGATTTTTGCTTTTGATGCTGTGCGGTATCAACATTCGGGTTTGCTGCAGCTGGCTGGTCTCTGCCAACCATCAATTCCACCAGACGGTTTCTGTTCAGTTCCGATTTGGCTCCGGTCCACACGGCCTGTCCGTCCCGAAGTACGGAAATCCGATCGGCCAGTCGAAAAATCTCGTCCTGCCGATGCGAGATGTAGATGATCCCGGCACCTGCCGTTTTGAGTCGTGTGATCTGCGTGAACAGCCATTCGGATTCTGCCGTGGACAGAGCGCTTGTCGGCTCGTCAAGTATTACAATGCGTGATTCCTGAGTCACAGCCGCGGCCACCTGAATCATGTGGCGGCGGGCGACACTCAGTCGATCAGCCGGCGCGTCGACATCGATCGGTTCGCCGATCCGGTCAACAGCAGCCTGCGACGAGTCCCGCAAGGCTTTCCAGTCGACCAGCCCGAATCGTCCGGTTGGCAGACCCAGCACCAAGCCCCTGTTCTCAGCAATCGACAGCGTGGGAAACAGCTCGGCTTCCTGATGGACTGTCACGATGCCGCGTCTGCGAGCTTCAACAGGATTCGTCAGTCTGACTTCGTGATCATCCAGCAACACCATGCCGGAATCGGGCTGGAGGACTCCGGAAATCAGGTTGATCAGCGTACTTTTTCCAGCACCATTTTCACCCACGATCGCGTGGACTTCGCCACTCCGCAGATCGAACGACACGGAATCGACAGCGACGACACCGGGATATGTCTTCGTGACATCAACAAGTCGCAAAACGGCAGCGGGCGGCTCGGTCACCACTGGACCAATCGTGGATCGATATAAATGAGTTGACAGACTGACTGTGAGACAATGTCACTTCGCATGACTGGCTTCGTTCCACAGTCGCCGCATGATGGTTCATTAACCGGGCACATTCCAGTCCCACACCCGATTGTGCGAGGCAGCTTCCCGAGACGTGAGTGTTTGCGCAACACAACGGGCATCAATCACCGCGCTTCGTTTCGCAGACACCATTCCGTGTGGCCAGACTCCCGGCCTGACGGCAGACCGTAATACCCCCTGCGAAGTCCGCAGGACGAGAAGCAGGATGCTTATATACAAGCCGAAGACCACCCACGAAAGAAAGAGCCAACGTGCTGGCCAGTTAACGATTTTGGGATGGCCTCGTTGAAACACATTACAAAAACGCCCGCCTGCCGTTACAGGCAGACGGGCGTTTTCAGTTTTAAACTCCTGACCCAACTATGCTCCAAGGCACATTGTCAGAAGACCAGAATGGCATCGACACCGAACACCGCATCGTCCCTTCCATCAACATTGGTATCGGGTTGAAACCGAACTTCAGGACGAATCACGATGTTGTCTGTGGGCCTGACATTCACGCCCAGAGTCGTTTGGAACTGACTTGCGCCATCGTCGTCAATCCATTCAAAGCGACCACCCACGGAGAAGGTATCGTTCACGTCGTAGAACAGGTACTGAGTGATTGCCACGTCATTGTCAATGTCACCATCCGATTCTTCCATATCCTGGAAGTCGCTCTGAATCACATAGTTCAGTTTGCATGTTACAGCAATATCCAGCAACAGCATGTGACCGTAGCCTTCTCCCTCACGGCCCATGTCGCCGGCTGTTGTGACGTAGGTGAACGTCGCATTATCCGTTACAGCCGTACTGAAACCACCAAGGAAGTTACTGCCGCCTTCACGCTGATCAAAGCCGGTATCCCAGCCCAGGGTCCACCCGGCATAAACATTGGTGTCACAAGACACGGCATAGGTACCCAGGGCACCCGTATGAGTTCGGGGTTCAATCCAGTCCAGAGACTTGGAACGACTGTAGAAGAAGTTGTCCGGAGAAGTCACCCGTTCATAACCCATGATCGAAAAGAAGTGACCAGCCTTGACGCTTAAGTCGCCACTGGCCATTTCAACGTACAGCTGAGGAAGCGCAAATCCGTACGGGCCGTGGTCGAATCCGTTTCTGTAATCCCAGTTGCCGGGATTGTTACCATCTGAATCCGTGTCGTCTGCATCGATACCGTACATGACGTCGGCGCGGAAACCAAAATCAAGACCATTTCGACCGTCAGCCACTCTTTCGGCGTAGAGCCACCCCTGATGCAGGTTGATGTTGCCTGATTCATCGTTAAACACACCGTCCTCGCCATTGTGATAGCCCACCTGGGTCCAGCCACCGAATGTGATCCCGCCGGCACCGGTCGTGCAGCAACCTTCACCGCATTCGGAAAGAGAGCACGACGATTCGTCACCGCATGCCGATTCACCGCAGCAGCTCAGTTTTGCCAGCTGATCGGTCAGCAGATTACCTGAACCGGAGAAAAGTCCGCCGGCATATGAAGGCGCAGAAAAACAGCACCCTCCAATGATGACAGCACTCGCAAGAACTGTCTTCCATGATTGATTCAACATCGAAACCTCCCTGACGCGTATTGCGTGTACAGCCTTCAAGAGTGCCTGTTTATATTTCATGCTTGTGTTGGGACATTCGCATCGACACGTGATGTGACCGTCAGCGTTGAAATATAAATTCCGGCAACAATTGCCGGAACCAGGCGGGCGCAAACAGTTACCGGTGTTGTGTATCGGTCGTCAAACCTTCCAATACTTTGACCTGTTAACGCGGTGTTGGTGAAGCTCTGTCAGGAATCAACAGGGCTCACTCAGAATTGATGAGATGCGCAAAGTCAGGCTAATTAATGGAAGAAAGACGATCAGTAATATCCGCACAGAATCATGCGCTGGTGCAAAAATCGCTTTCCTTTCATTGCGGAGCTGTTCTAAGGGCGGTCATGTTGATTTTTGACTGAGCAGGAAATTCGTGGAAAGTGTCTGATTGACTTAATGGTTTCATGGGGACTTAGGTGGCAATGACTGGACACGAACCAGACGGCTGCTGGTGTGTTTCAATTTGCCGAACCAGTGAGCCCAAAGCCATCCTGCACTTTCCACACGTTCGTGAATCCTCAAGACGGTTCCCGCAATTGCCGGGTGGCCGTATTGGAAGCAGGATTTGCTGCAACGGTCAGACGATTTACAGAATTGAAGCCTTTTGCATAATGGCGACCATGTTGAAGAACCAGGGGACCGTCTTCCTGGTAAGTCGGCCAGAATACTGAAAGGGACTCAACCGATGAAGCCAATGACACTTTGGATCATTCTGTTGGTAACCGTGAGTTGTCAGATTGTGTCCCCTGTGGCTCAGTCGCTGGAGCCTGGTGCCAAAGTTGTCCGTTACTACGGGTATGACGATTGCATCCTTCTGGAGAATCAGACAACGATGGCGGTGCTTTGTCCGGCCGCTGGTGGACGAGTATTGCAGTATTCAGTCAACGGAAAGGCTGTGCTGTATCTGCCTCCCGGTGACGAGGGCTGGACCCTGAAACCCGGTGGTCAGCAGGGCTCAATGACCGCCGGCCGCTTTGACATCGGCCCTGAGCAGACGATTGCAGCACACCCCCGGCTGTGGGCGGGTCGCTGGTCAGGTAAGGTCACCGGCCACAGGTCGGCGCGTCTGACGAGTGTCAAAGATCAGCCAACCGGTGTACAGCTGATCCGTGATTTTGAACTGGCAGAAGATTCATCGCGACTGACGTGCACACAGACAATCAGGAATGTCTCGAACGAAACAACAGAGTATTGTCACTGGAGCCGAACGTTTGCTCTCGGTGGAGGAATCTGCGTGATCCCGCTCACCCGGCCCAGCCGATTTCCTCATGGATATGTGATGTATGGACCAGGACCGGCGATTAACTTTCGTCCCGAGGATCCTCACATCAACGTACGCGACGGATTCCTGGAGATTACTTCCGCACCACGGTTTCCGAAGCTTGGAATGGACAGCTATGCCGGGTGGTTTGCTTATCTGATGAAAAATGACGTGATGTTCGTCAAGCAGTTTGCCACGTTTCCGGATCGCGTCTACAACGAAGTGGCCGGGCTGACGATTTCCATCTGGTATCCCGATGCAGAAATGTGTGAGCTGGAACCCATCGGTCCGCGTGAAAAACTGGCGCCTGGCGAGTCGGCCTCCTTTACCGAAATCTGGTCGCTTGTGCCGCACAAATATCCTCCCGCCGGGACGCACGCGGATACTCAGAGGATTGCGGCTGAGGTCTCTGCTATTGGCGGTCCCTGAATATTTCAGTCAACCTTCAGAAGTAAACAGCCTGAGATGATGAACACCGATGAAGACGCCCTGCGACTGCTGGGCGAAGCACTGCAGTCTGTTGACGAATACTACGATCAGAGAGGCATCTTTCAGGATCGATTTGAGTTCGGATCAAAGCCGGCAATCGTTGTGGTTGATTTCGCCTATGGCTGGACAGATGACGCGTATGCAGGCGGCAGCGCAAGACTTGACGGACCCGTTGAGCAAACACGGCGGCTGCTTGATGCCGGGCGACGCGAAAAACTGCCCGTCATTTACACCACCTCGCCGTATCGGAACCAGGGCGGTGATCATCCGTTCAAATCGGCGGCAGATGTTTCGCCCGATTTTCGATCATGGGATAAGCGGGCCTGTCAGATCGACGAAAGAGTAATGCCTCAGCCTGAAGACCTCGTCCTTGAAAAAGAAAACGCCAGCGCCTTTTTTGGAACTCACTTGGCAGCGTATTTGATCCAGCATCAGGTTGATACAGTGCTGATTACCGGATGCAGCACCAGTGCCTGCATCCGTGCCACCGCCACGGATGCCAAGAGCTATCGATTTCGTCCGATAATCGTTCGTGAGTGTGTGGGTGATCGCTCAGCCGTCTGTCACGAATTTACTCTGCACGACATCCAGGCCCGATTTGCGGACGTAGTCTCACTGGACGAAACACTCAACTATCTGTCGGAACTCGGTCAACCCGGCGAGTAGGCCTGGTTTGGTCACAGACCTGTTGAATGGGTTGCACTGTGTAGATCAGTGCATGTTGCACTGTGCGTTCAGTGTATTCAGTCGTAACAGCCCGATATTCAGCAGTAGTTGTGCACAGTAACAGTCCATAGTAACAGCAGCGCTTCCGGTGGTTACAGCTCACTCATTGGCCGTCCTGCCGTTCCCCTGCCTGGAACAGAGTCGGTCCACGGCTGCCGCACAGATCAAAGATCATCAAGACGCCGGTCACTATCTCCGAATTCAGGCAGAGTGACCCCCATCCTGTCCAGGAGTGACAGGTACAGGCTACATGCGCGACGTTCGTCTTCGGGCCGGTCAAGCAGGTCCAGTACACGACCGGGGTTCAGCGACCCGCCGCCGCCACCAGCCAGTACCATTGGCATCCGGTCGGCCTGATGTTTGTCACCGTCAAACAGATTCGAACACAACAGCAGTAATGAGCTGTCCAGAAGTGACTGGCCGCCTTCGTCGACCGCCTGAAGACGCTCAAGCAAATACGCGAACTGCCGCACGTGAAACTGATTGGTTTTCAAATACATCGCCTCAAGCTGTGGATCACGGCCGTTGTGTGTCAGATCCAGGTGCAGACTGCCCTGTACCCCATCCAGAAATCCAAAGTTCATCTGCGACAGATCATTATTCAGCATACATGTGGCGATCCGGGTACGATCCATGCGGAACGCCAGCACAATCAGATCCAGCATGAGCTTCATGTGCTCCGGCACGTCCTGGGGGAGTGCGTCTGCCGGACGAGTCATGTCCGGACGGGTGAGCGCCGGATTCCAGCCTTCAAGCCGCCCGTCATCGGCAGCCCGATCGATTCGTTTTTCGATGTCGCGGATTGATTCCAGATACTCATCAAGTTTGACACGGTCCGTCGGTGAAATCCGAGGTTGCAGTGACCGTGCGTCCTCCAGCACCTGATCCAGAATGCTGCGGTCAAGCTGACGATCGCCACCATGACCCACGATCAAATCGAACACCCGGGACGGATAAATCTCTTTGGTAGCCGGCCGGGTTGCAGATCCCCAGGAAATGCAGGAACCGTAAATCATTGACAAACCGTCTTCCAGCCGCAGTTCTGTGGGTTCGATCCCCAACACCAGACCGGGAATGGCCGTTTGATGACCAATCCGCTGCGCCATCAGCTGATCCATGGTTTGCCCCACACGGATGTCACTCTGATCAAGACTCACCCAGGCACCAGACAACAGATTGGGCATCCGCCCCAGATGGACGCTGGAGTTCCTGACCGACTGGGCATTGAACAACCCGTCAATCACGGTGATGTTTTCGCGGTGCGGCATGAGCGGTTGCAGACCCGGTCCCAGTTTCATCTCCTGACCGTGTCCTGTTGCCCACCAGTGAATCGGTTCGACACCGTTGGAAAAATAGATGCAGGCAAAACGTCGCGGAGGCCCCGACGAATCACGGCTCGCCTGCTTGCCGGATTCCGCACGAAGAGTCAGCGAAGGCAGCCACGGCAAACCAAGACTCAACCCGGCGCTGCGGAGAAACGGACGTCGAGACAGGCCCGATGACCAGTGAGTGGATTCAGTCGCCGACATGTGGTTTGTCATTCTGATGAGCGTTCCACGGAAGCAGAACCAACCCGTCCATGATACCGAAACTGGCGGCTGAGAACGATCCTTTTTACTAGCCCCGTGATTCCGCCGTCCTGACTCAGATGCTCTGTCATTTCGTCCAGCAACGGTAAATCTCCAATTGCTTCCTGTCGGCCGAGCGCATAGCTGAGCAGTTTGGTGCTGAGTGTCTGATGGAATGACGGTCGTTGCTGTTTCAGATAATCGTGAAGTTCCTGATCACCGGCAATGCGGGTCCCGTCACGCAGCTCACCGGACGTATCGATCGGAGTCCCGTCACGATACGTTTCCCGCCACCTGCCAAGCGGGTCATACTTTTCCAGAGCAAATCCCAGGGCATCGATGCGAGAATGACAGTTGGCACACGAAGTGTCAGAACGATGTGCCTCCAGACGCTGTCGCACCGACAGACCGTCGGCCAGAACATCGTCGGCAGGAATCGACCCGGCATCGGCAGGAGGCGGAGGAACGGGCGTTCCCAGTGTACGACGCAGGATCCAGTCTCCACGTTTCACAGGACTTGTTCGCATGGGCGCGGAAGTGGCCGTCAGCACGGCTCCCAGTCGCAGCAGGCCGCCTCGATGATGCTCTGTCAATCCCACCACTTTCTGAAAGTCGTCCTCCTGTTCAACCGGACCGGCCGGAACTGCCTGTAACCCGGCATTCGAGGCCTTCGGCTTTGGCTCGGAAGTGTTCACAGGGCCAGCCTGTGAAAATGCCTTTTGACTGCCGCCGCATGCCGATTGCCATTCTGCTTCCAGTCCGTAATGAGCCGCAAGTTCTGCGTTCAGAAACGAGTAATCAGCGAACAGGATTTCGTTCAGTGGAAGGTCATTGCGAATGATATGGTCAAAGAAAGCAATCGCTTCGCCATACATTGAGGACTTCAGACGCTGCGAAAACTCAGGGAACCGATCGGGGTCAATCCCGCGATACCCGTCAAAACGATAAAAGCCAAACCACTGTCCGAAGAATTCAGCTGCAAATCTCTTTGCCCTCGGGTCCCTGAGCATCCGCCGCGACTGCTGCACAAGATACTGCGGGTGCCTGAGTTCCCCGGCATCAGCCGCCCGCCGTAATTCGGTATCCGGCAGAGACGACCACAGGAAATAACTCAGTCGACCGGCGATTTCATGATCCGTCAGTGGCAGCGGTTGACTGGCTGCATCGGACGGATTCTGTTCGCTCACACGTTCGGCTCGATACAGAAAGTCAGGAGAAACCAGGATGCGTGAGATAAGAGCGCGAACGGCAGACCGATGGTCGAGTGAATCGGCTCGCAGTGACACATAAAAATCGCTCAGTCGATTTTTTTCTGCGTCTGACAGCGGACGGCGCCAGGCCCGACTCGCAAATTCAGCAACGTCGTGTCTGTGCTGATCCTGAGCCAGATGGAATGCCTGCTGAATCGAATCCTGACTGTGTCGCAGCTGCCGCACAAACGGCTGCACGTCCGGCGGGAATTTGGAAATTCCGGCGTTGTCCAGATCTGCTGTCAGACGTCTGTCCAGGTCCACCTGAAACTTGTCGGCGAGGAACAGTAACCACGCATCATGAAACTCAAATGACCCCAATAAATCTGTCCAGGCCTCGTCCAGGCGGATACGCGTGGCGTCGTCCAACATTTTTTCCACCAGAAACCGGTCGTCGCGATGGTACTTGATTCGAGTGTGGTAGTGGTTCCGTTCGGGATTGTTGTACGACGATTCAACAGGCGCAGGAATCGGATCACGATCGGAAGGAGCCGGCTCATACTGGGACACCTGAGGCAACTGTCGGGCGAAATCAAGCACACCGGACTTCCAGTCCGCAAAGGAGGACTGCTCCGGATTTGCCAACATCCCGGATACCGACATTCCCTGATCCGTTTTTTCCAGCTGAGCCAGCGTACAGCGAACGATACAGTCCTCCCCGTGATCCACATCCAGTTCAGCTGTCACCTCCAGGATGGCAAGTCCGGCACCGGCGGGAATCTGCATCTCGAATCGCAGCGGACTGGTACCGACGGTGACGAAGTCCTCCGGACCAGCATTTCCTCCGCCGGGATGGGTGCCGAAATTGAGGCGGGTTGCCGAGTCGGCAGTGACCAGTCCGTGCAAAGGCTGCGGATCCTTCAGCGGTCTGTCGTCAAAATAGAACAGCACCTCCGGCTTTCTCCAGATAATCACGGCGTCCGGATTTCTGTCAGGAACGGCCGAATCAACGGACAGAACAAGCTGAGCGGTATGCGTTTTTTGAGACCAGTTCACATTCATCGTGAACGCCAGCGTCCGCTGCACATCGAACTGATCCGCCCGCAGCACGGGAGCTTCTTCCTTGGCATCCGGATTTGCACCGAAACGGTTCTGCCAGTCATGCATAACGGCTGCAATCTGATCACACTGTTTGCGAACAGACTTCATCTGCTGTTGGCTGCGACCGTTCGGAATCGGCAGCTGAGACCAGGACCGAACGATTTCCGATGTTGGAAATGTGGGTGTCTGCTGCGTCATGACCTCATAGATGTGCTCAACAAACCGCCGTTCGATACCGACGTCCGCTGCAATCGAATCCGGCGTCAGAGGGCTGTTACCAAACTGCCCGCGATGCTGCATCATCCACGCGGCGTAAAACGCCCGGGGATACTTATCCAGGCCAAACGGCTCTCCACCCTCACCGGCAGCCGACCGAAAACCACAAGACCGATAAATGTCCTGAATTCGGGTGATGGCAGACAATTCAAAACCCGTCTGTCCCGGATCCTGATGAAACGTGAGCGGGCCGGCTCCGATGACCAGATGCAGAGCAACCTGATTGGCGGCTTCCAGGTAACGTTCCAGTGTTGAGTCCTGAATGAACTGGGCGATGCCCGTATTGGTGAAACCCGCGCCACCCACCGCATCGCTGACAAAATCACGCTGGATGTCCAGGTCCAGTCCGGTCAGATCGCGAATCGTATAACCGTATTCGGCACTCGTCAGACGACGGATGACGACTTTGCCAGGATCTCCTTTGTGTTTCTGAATTGCCTCCCGCAACCTGCTGCGAATCCCATTCAGCAGCCGCAGTCGGACTGCGGGATCCGGTTGTTCTGCATCCCTGGGCGGCATGGATCCCGCCTGCAGCTGATCCGCCACTTTCTGCCATTCCTGAAAGTCGCCGGCATACGACACACGGGATGTCATCTGCTGCAGGTTGATGCCCGCGGCAGCTTCTTCATTTCCGTGACAGTCCAGGCAATACAGCCGCAGGATCTGCGGAGGAGGATCAGGATCATCGGCAGACAGCTGTGACATCGGCCACACGGCACCACAGCAAATCAGGCACACCGTCAGCAGAAACACACTCCGGGTCCGACGGTCTTGATGTGCGTGAGAAAGTTGCATTGTTCAGGCAGGCATCAAAGAGTGTTGTCGAACGGGTCACAGATTTCACAGCCGTGCGGGACCGAAGTGTTCAGGAAAATCATGTTCATAACGGCGAAGCAGTTGCGGAATCTTATCCGTGGTCACATAGATCGCGCCGCGGATTTTTTTTGTTTCACCAGGCTGAAGGCCGTTGATTCGGAAATCCGAATGCAGACAGGCGATGATGCCCTGAAACAGATTCTGCCATGGCTGCCAGGCTGTTGCCAGAATCAGATTTTCGTCCTTTGAAAAACATCCGATCAGTCCGTTGCTGACAACCAGTTCGCTCAGGGGGTGAGGCTCAACATCACGACGATCAACATGAGCAGGACACCAGACCTGGCCGGGCGTCTCAACAGCCTCCGTCGCCCACGGTTCAACGGGCAGCCGCGCCAATTCGTTATCCAGGAAAACAAAACACTGCGGCAGATAGGAAAATTTGTCGCTGCCCGTGAATTCATCAACAATGATACATGGTGCCCCCCACGCCACGTCTGAAGGATTCGACGTACGATTCGAGGCAGTGACATCAAATCGGACCACGTCACCGTCGACCGTAATTTTGTGTTCGACGACAACTCCGTCGTCCAGGTCACAGCGCAGTTTCAGCCACTGGTTTTGAGCATCCGCCTGAACAGGCCTGGTTGTGTGCCGAATGACGCCATCCGGATAACTCGCATGGGACCCCGGACGCATATACAGCTCGATGTACCACACCTTGATTCTGCCAGGTAAGTGGTCTCCGTCGATAACGACGTATCCGTTGTTATTTTTTTGCTCCCATGACAGCCGAAGGCCTGTTTCAGCGGGTGCCGCGACTGCGAGTGCCGGCAGCTGACTGCTGCATCCCCAGACGGAAAGGATTCCCATGATCAACATTCGTGGCAACGGTTTGCCGCGTGAGTTGGCGGTGAGTCCAAAGCGATAATTCAATTGCCGTGGTCCTCAATTCTTTTTTTCAGAATGCGAATCCCGTCTCGGTACACCTGCATCACCTGATCCGTTTCCGAATCGTTGGCAAACACCGCCTGGACACGAATCTGCTGAAGACTCTCTTCCATTTCCTGCAGCAGGCCCAGGGCGACTTCCGGCAGAAACGGTCGTTGACCGTCAACATCCAGATACACCGGGCTGGTGTGAGCATAGATCGGTCTGCCGAATTCGTTTTCCGGTCCGGGCACGGGAGTGCGGACAGCCAGCCAGCCGGGTTGATCAATCAGAATCCGGCTGTTCAGCCTGGCTTCAAAATGGCCATCGACCTGCGTTGTGGCTGAACTGTCAATGACCTCACCGTTGCGGACGATTTCCAGACGGCCAAAATCAAGACGGCCGACGATGCGGGCCGTCACATCCACTTCCCGGGGCTCCGACAGGTTAATGATGTCACCGATCGCATGTCCGTCGACGGTGAACTCCAGCAACGGACCGTTGGTGATAAACGACCGGCCGGCCTCAAGCTGCCTGAGCCAGGCCTGGCTGGTGAGCTTCCCGCTGAGCGGGACATAGACCCGGGAGAAATCATCAATGAACCAGTCCGTCCCGGTTGAGAACGGAATTCTCATCCCCAGATTCAGGTAACGGTAAAAAGACGCATCATAGCTGCTGCGAATGCCACCATCGAAAATGTTCTGAGCATCCAGGCGGCCGCCGAGCCAGCTGGGAACATCTTCGAAACCAAATTCGTTGTGGCACCAGATGATCGTGGCTCCGTCCCGGCGAGCTTCCTGAATTCCAGGCTTTAAGGGAATTCCGTCTGTCCCGCTGCGCATGATCCCGGGACCAATACTCACCGGACGAATCAGTTTCACAATATCCAGCAGCATCACGTGTCCAAAGCCCTCACCACCCACGCCAAAGTTGTGCCGATGTTCTTCTCCCGGTCGAAGGATCACATCTTTGTGTGACAGCTGATCAAGGACTTTGTCCGACAGATGCTGTTCAACAATTTCGTTGGAAATGTAAGTGGCTTCATCCGGAATACGACGCAGATGCGACAAATACACCAGTTCCAGTGCGTCTGCTTCCGGAACTTCCCGCAGGTATCGTTCCGCGGCAACCCGAGTGCGGTCCATCAGGTGCAGATGGGTATTTCCGTTTCGCCAGCCCTGCTGCCTGGCGTTGTAGAACCGACGCAGTTTCAGAGTGACTTTGTGTGGCCGATTTTCTGTGGTTTCCACCTCGGCAACACTGAGTTCTGTCTCAATCCCCCGCAGCGCTTCGATTCGCAGTTTTGCCGCAGGGACGGTCACTTCCGTTCCCGCCTGTATTGTCTGCCATCCAATCTTCCGTGGAATCAGTTCCGACGGCTCCACCGGCTGGCCGGTATCCTGACGAGTGATACGTACAATCCCGGAAAGCGGTGAACCTGTGCGGGCATCCGTGAGCTGTATGGTGAGCTGTCGTTCCGCATTCCCAGGATCAACCGGTGATTCCTGGGCAGAAACCGGAACGTGGGATAAAAGACAGACCAAAAACAGCAGACGATAAACAGCCGGCGGTTGTTTTAATGGTTTCATGTTTGGTTACCGAACAGGTGTCGACACGATCCGTCTTAGTATGGCCACTTTGTGCCCATTTCAAAACCAGGCTGCGGGCACATGAATGGCTTGCCTCAGAACCACAGATTAAAGACGGACAAACAGCAATGCCAGGCACCGTCGTTTGTATGGGTTCATCTCCGATTTGTACGGACGGATGTCGGCAACAGGTTTCCTGTCGTTCATTCTGTCAATCAGGAACGGTAATCGGAATCCTCAACAGCTGAATCCATCGCCGGAAGTGAACCGAATCAGGGTCGTTTGCACAGACAGTAAATTTGTGTTCCGGCCCACCGGGTACGAATGATGCCGTGGATCGCTGGTCATTTGCAGCCGGCGCGCCAAGAATTGCCACGGCTCAACCAACTTTCATCGGAACATTATGATGACGAATCGATTCAGGCGTTCATTCGTTCGTTCTGTGGTCACGGCGCTGCTGATCGTCTTAACGTGGATCTTCGGCACCACTCATGTGTACGCTCAAAGCGGTGAAGATCTGGCCAAAGGACTGTTGCGGGCGCTGATCGAATCGACACTGGAGAAAGACCAGCGAAGACGCAGCGGACGTGATCCGTTCCGTCCTGCCGAGCTGCAGCCCGGACAGCGCCAGAAGCTTCAGCAGCTCAGAACAATCACAGCCACCTGTGCACAGGAAGCCAGCGCGTTATCTGCTGTACTGAATACGGATGCCGGACGAGACTATCACGTTCGTCATCATCTGCCGGCAGCGATTCAGTTCGAAGCAACGGCGGCGGCCGTTCGCCGGGAGACTGCTGCGGCCACAGACCCTGCCGAGCTGATTGATCCCTGTCGACAGATGAATTCACAATGGCTGACACTGTCATATCAACTGCGCAATCAGCGTGGTGTGAGTCCACAGACACAGGCGGTGCTCGATCGCCTGGAACAACTCGATTCACAGTACTGTGCATTACTTGAAATCCAGCAGCAGTTTGACAATCGTCAGCTCGTTCGGACATCCGACTTACTGTCAGCAGAACTGCGTCATCTGCGCGAAGAACTACATTATACGGTTCCTGTCTCGGCCACTCGCACGCGTTTGATGCGACAGTTACAGGGACTGCGGCTTCAGGCCGATCATTTTGCGAATCTGGTGACTGACAGCCGGCGTCCGGACTTCGTGGTTCAGGAGTACCGACGACTGCATCACGACTGGGTTGTTGTGGAATCAGATCTTGATCGATACCGCCATCGTGCGATCACTCGCATCGTGCAGCGCGTGGACGCAGCCCATCAAACAATTCATGGTTTACTGCGTCTGGAATATGGATTCGACAGACGACTGGTACGACATCTTGCTGCTGATCTTGAATCCACGGTGTCGGAATTATTCCAACAGATCACTCTGGCCGATCTGATGAGCCTGCCGGACAGTGACAAAATCCTCGACGCAACAGACACGGCTTACGGCGCATTGCAGCGTCTGACCGAGGTGGTGAAATACAGTGAGACGCGTGAAGAGATTGGCGAAGTGTGGGTGTTCATGGATGAAGCTTGGAACCTGTTGGCTTATTATCTGGATTCTATGCGAAACCCTCAGGTTCAACTTCACCTTGAAGAAATCCGCGGACAACTCACGGCACTGCAGCAGACAGTCGGAGTGACTGTGGCCTGGGATCATGCCCGGATGCTGCAGCGGGCTTCCGCTCTGGAAACAATCGCCGACGGCATGCGTCAGGCCGTTCAACGATGGCACAGAACGGCCGGAGTCAGCGACAATCAACGAATCCGCGAAACCCGCGAGCTGGTTGTGCACTGTCACGAACTGGAACAACGGATTGCCCGGCGACGCGACCGGACTCAGATTCACGAAGAGTGCGACCATATCACCGCAGCATGGCAGCATCTGCGACCTTATCTGCAGGAATGCCGGACCTCCGACCGTGAAACCCTGGAACGACTGGCAGCCGCTTTTACTCCGGAACTGGTCCACATTCGTACAGCGCTGCCGGAGTAATCAACGTGATTCGGCTCTTCACATTCGACCGCTTATCACTGTTGCGTGAAGACCACGCCTCGACTGCTCTGATGCGATCCGCGGTGGATTCTTTGTCGACAGTGACCACCACGTTCGACTGTCACCTCCTGCAGCGCACATCAGTCGATCGTCCGCTGGATGTGCTGGGAACAGCAACCCAGCAGACAAACCTGCAGGCCGCGGCGGCTGATCGCGGAATCCAGGTCATCGTGGCGGCACCCGCTGAATCTGCTGCTTTGGATTTTCCTGACTGGATGAATCTGACGGTGAGGACTGATGTGGATTGCCCTCAGGTCTCCTCGTTGATGTCACCATTCCGTGTTGACGCACAACAGCCGGCGGTGGAGTGGATTCATCTGGTGGTTTCAACCCGGGAAAACGAACAGGAATGGATTGCCGCCTGTCTTGATGCGGCCAGGACGGCGGTCTCCACCTGTCCTGGAGACACACTGATGGTCACTGCCGTTGGCGGCGAAACGGCTGACTGCGGTCGGTTTGAGTCATTGCTGTGGGAAGGTGACATCCGGGTGCCGTTATGGATCCGTGATGGACAGGACACCTGTCGGCGGGTGTGTGATCCGACCGGCAGTTTTGACGTTTTGCAGACGATGTTGTCGAATCTGCAGGCATCGGCGGACGAACCGTCAGCCGTGCCGTGGTTTGACCTGAATTCGGAAGGCTGCGATTCGGGTGAACTGCCCCCGCGTGAGATCCATCTGGTCATCGGTGACAGCAGTGCCCTGCGAACGGAAGACTTTTTGTTTGTCCGCCGGCAGTCTGCAGAATCGGGCGAGAAAACGGCCTTATACGGCAAACCATACGATGTCTGGAACGTGCACGATCTGAGTCATGAATATCCGGACGTGGCCGATGAATTACTGGCGCGGCTGCCGAACGGCTTTGATTGAACATTTTTTCACAACCTGCCTTTCCCAACTCTGTTTGTTATGATCCGCTCAACTGACTGTTTCCACACCCGGTTCCACACCCGAACATTTTTTCCGGTCGGTGCATGAGTACCGCAGAACCCGTCTCTACGTCGGAATGCCCGTATGCCTGAAGCTAACACTGAGATTTCGACACAGTCCATTGATCTGCTTCACCGCGCGTACACGGACCTCAAAGAACAAATCCGTCGCGTGATTGTGGGACAGGATGACGTGATCGATCAGCTGCTGATCGCGCTGTTCAGCCGGGGTCATTGTCTGCTGGAGGGAGCTCCCGGACTGGCCAAGACTCTGATGATCAGCACATTGTCACGTTGTCTTTCGATGTCCTTTTCACGAGTGCAGTTTACACCCGACCTGATGCCGGCGGACATCACCGGCACGGATGTGCTGCAGGAGAATCGGGAAACCGGAGCTCGTGAATTTCGATTCATCCAGGGCCCGCTGTTTCACAACGTGGTACTGGCGGACGAAATCAACCGTACGCCTCCCAAAACTCAGGCGGCTCTGCTGGAAGCCATGCAGGAACGCCAGGTCACTGTCGGTCAGACAATTCATCGGCTGAGTAATCCGTTCTTCGTGCTGGCGACTCAGAATCCCATCGAACAGGAAGGCACTTATTCTTTGCCGGAAGCTCAGCAGGACCGCTTCATGTTCAAGGTTTACGTGAAGTATCCGTCCTTCGAAGAGGAACGTCAGATTGCCCGACAAACGACTTCGGATCACTCCGCAGAAATCGATCCGGTGTTGAGCACCGAACAGGTGCTGCACATCCAGGAGGTGGTCCGACAGGTCCCGATTTCGGATCATGTGATCAACTACGCCCTGGCCATTGTGAGACAAACCCGGGTGACAGAAGACGGAGCACCGACCTGGGTGGAGGAATGGCTCAGCTGGGGCGCGGGACCTCGGGCCGTGCAAAATCTGCTGCTGGGTGCCAAATCCCGTGCGCTGCTGCAGGGACGTTCTCACGTATCGACCGAAGACATCGACGCCCTGGCCGCACCCGTGATGCGGCACCGGATCACACCCAACTTCACAGCAGAAAGTGAAGGCGTCACCTCAGATCGCGTTATCGAACGATTGATTCAGGAAACTCCGTCAAAGGAAAGCGAACTTACGAGTGACCCACGACTTGGAAAGATATTTGCGGCCTGAGGAGATCGCGAAAATATCGCGTCTCGAATTGCGGGCCCGCCATGTGGTGGAAGGGTTCGTTGCCGGACTGCATCGCAGTCCCTATTTCGGTCAGTCGACGGAATTCGTACAGCATCGCGAATACGTTGCCGGTGATGATGCGCGACGTATTGACTGGAAAGTCTGGTCCCGATCCGATCGCTACTACATCAAACAGTACGAAGAAGACACCAATGTTCGCGTGGTCCTGCTGGTTGACGGTTCCGAGTCGATGGATTTTGGAGCAGGACCACTGACCAAATTTGACTACGGCCGCACGGTGGCCGCTGCTCTGGCCCTGTTGGTTTTGAGGCAAAATGATTCTGTGGGCGCCGGACTGTTTGATACAGAAATCCGCTCCGTAATTCCTGCCAGCAGTCGTCACAACCACCTGCAGACCGTACTGACCGGTCTGTCTGCTGAACGAGCCACAGGTGCCACGGACATCACACGCGTACTTCGCGCCGCAGCAGAATCGATGAAGCACCGCAGTATTGTGGTGTTGATCTCAGATCTGTTGTGCGATCGCGATGCCCTGTTTCGAGGCCTGCAGCTGTTGCGACAACGGAAACACGAAGTTCTGATCCTGCATGTGATGGACGATCAGGAACTCGATTTTGACTATTCGGGGACACTTCGGTTTGAAGGACTGGAAGCGGGCGGCCGGCTGACATGTGACCCGGCCGCGCTGCGCAACGGATATCTGAAGGCGATGGAACAGTTTCTGGAATCTGTTCGCCGCCGCTGTGCGTCGAGTGTGATTGATTACAAACTGGTCCGCACCAGCGAACACCTCGACGCCGCATTATCACGGTTTCTGAATTTTCGAATCGGGATGAAGGTGAAATGACGACCATCGGTCCGGTTTTCGTAACCGAAGACCACAGGCTCCTGCAGCTGAACACTCCAAACTGAACACCGAAAACCAATCTGATGTCGTGGCTGGCGCAATATTTTTTGAACCCTGCCCTGGTACTGCCGGGGGCTGCGCTGCTGGCGGGACCGATCATCATTCATCTGCTCAGTCGCCTGCGGTATCGCCGGATACGCTTTGCCGCAATGGAATTCCTGCTGCAAAGCGATGAGAAAAACCGGCGGCGGCTGATCATCGAACAACTGCTGCTGTTGTTGCTGAGAGTACTGGCAGTGGCTCTGATTGTGTTACTGCTGGCCCGGTTGATACTCGATCCGTCCGCGATGCTGCTGATGCGCGGTGTAACGGCTCATCATGTCCTCATTCTGGACGACACGCTGTCGATGCGGGATCACGACGGGCAGGACGCCGTTTATACGGGTGCTGTGACAGTCCTGGAGCGTATGTTGTCGGCCGGCAGCTACCGGCCGCAAGCAATTCGAATCACCGTGCTGACACTGACAGCACCCGATCGTCCTCTGGTCACAGCACGAACGCTGGATGCGGCCCTGCTGCAGGAACTGATGCCCAGGATCCGCAGTGCCACCTGTTCCTGGAAGGCCGCATCACCCGTGGCCGGCCTGCAGGCCGCGGCCGATCATCTGTCCGCCGACGGCGGAGTCGCTCCTGTGGTTCACGTTGTGACCGATTTTCGCCGCAGCGACTGGAATGATCGTCCGGAAGTCGTCGCAGCCCTGAACGCACTGGGAGTGATTGACGCGGCCGTGAATATTGTTCGGGTCACAGACCAGGTAAGAAGCAATCTAACGGTTGTGCGGTTAACCGGCAGCAGTGAAGCAACGGCCGTGGGAATCCCCTGGCGAATGGCGGCGACCATTCGGAACTATCATCAGCAACGAGCCAGCGGACTGCGGGCAACCGTCCTGGTGGACGGTCGTGAATTGCCGGGTCGCGTGCAGATCCCCGACATCGAACCCGAATCGGAACAGGTGGTCTCTCACGATCTGTCATTTGATACACCAGGCCGGCATCATGTGGAATTCCGGCTGGAAGACGACACACTGAACGAAGACAACCGCCGCCACACGGCCGTTCATGTGGCACCGGAACGCCGCGTGCTGCTGGTGGATGATCAGGGGCGGCAGGAAGACGCCGGATTTGTGTCTGCGGCGCTCAGCCCGGATCCGCAGTTGACCGGGATTGTGGCGGAAAGAACCACGTCGGAGGTTTTGACGTCCGTTCCGCTGCGGTCCTATGACTGCGTGTATCTGATGAATATTCGCGAGTTGCCGGCTGACGCTGTGCAGCGGCTGACAGAATATGTCACCAGCGGCGGAGGTCTGGTGTGGTTTCCGGACGATCAGGCAAACACAGACTGGTACAACACATCATTGCAGCACAAAGAACGGGAACTGTTTCCGGTGACTCTGGGTGTCATCCAGGAGATCGATCTGTCAGACGACCTGGCCGCCGAACCGGCGTTTGAAACGCCCGTTTTTGAAGAGCACCCCATTTTTGAAGTGTTCAATACGGCCGACAGTCCGTTCCCGGCACTCACCCTGTTTCGCAAATGGTTTCGGGTGGCGGCTGACTGGGAACCTCGACCCGGAGTAACGATTCTGGCTCGACTGACGTCCGGCGATCCGATCATTTTTGCTCACCGTCTTGGTGAGGGAAACATTCTCACCTTTTTGACAACGGCAGGACGCCGCTGGAGTAACTGGCCCGTGCCGCCTGCGTCTCCGGGTTATGTGGTGATGCATTTGCAAATGCATCAGTATCTGCAGCGCCCGGACCTGACCGTGCTGGACCGGGAAATCGGCTCGCCGTTGCAGTTCGAATGGCCCGTTCGTCAGTTCACGGAAACCGTGGAATTATTCGTTCCTGAACCGGACGACCTCGATGAACCGTCCGAACGCACACAAGACGACGGCTTTGTACGACTGCAGGCCGATCCTCTGCCGCAGAATCCTGAATCCGGCGAACACACAGAAGACGTTCTGGCACTGACAATTCAGTCGGCCGATCGTCCGGGACTGTACCGGCTCCGGCGGTTCACTCAGGACGGTGATCCTGCTGAAACGTGGGTTGCTCAAAATGTCCCCACAACAGAGAGTCGGCTGAATCCGGCAGACGCCGGGCAGCTGGAACAGCATCCGGAACTGGAACACGTTCAGGTCCTGGACGGTGACACGGCCGGAGCACTCAGCACGGCCGATACCGGGCGTGAACTGCGGTGGCTTCTGCTTGGCCTGCTGTGTGTGGTGCTGACTTCTGAACAGCTGCTGGCCCTGCGACTGAGTTTTCACCCGGAGGTGAAAACATGACAGGGCGGCTGCCGGTGATCACTGTTGCTCAGACCGCAACAGAGTCCTTTCAGACAATCGAATTCAGTCTGCCTCAGTCGGCTGCCGGAATGCTGGGGTTGATTGCCGGTTTGATTGTTCTGTCCGGTCTGACCGTACGGACATCACTGAAGGATTCCCGGTTTCTCAGACGCGGCTGGCGGATTGCACTGCTGATTCCACGACTCGTCGTTCTGGCTCTGCTGGTCGTGATTCTGGTCAATCCCAGTCGCCGTACTCAAACGTCGCGCACCGAACAGTCCCGTGTGGGGGTGCTGGTCGATACGTCTCTGTCCATGGACTATCCGTCTTCGGTTTCGGCCGCGCAGACAGCAGAACAACGTCTGGCGGAAGCTGATCCTGACGATAACCACAGTCGTTTGGCGGCCGTGCAGCAGACTCTGGTGGACTCGGACATGCTGCAGCAGCTCAGTGACACGCATGCCGTATCTGTTTATACGTTCGATTCAGAACTAACAGGTCCGCAGGTCGGTCTTGTTAACGGCGAAGTCCGATTCGCTGATCATTTGCCGGACCGCAAAGCAGAGATCACCGACGACTTAAGCGACCCTCCGTCGTGGAACCGGATCCTGACGGCTCAGGGGTCGGAAACACGGCTGGGCGAAGCCCTGCACGAAATGATCGGCCGGATGGCCGGACGCACTCTGTCGGGAATCATCGTGGTGTCGGACGGACAGTCCAATGTCGGTCTGGATCCCGCACTGGCCCGGCAGCGTGCGGAGCGCAGCGACACCCGCATCATCAGCGTCGGCGTGGGCAGTCCGAAACCTCAGACAAACATCTGGGTGGCCGGAGTGCAGGCGCCTGCCGACGTGCATCGCGGCGATCCGTTTGATCTGACCGTGATTGTTCAGGGTAACCGGGCGCAACCGGCATCGGGAACCGTTGAACTGTATGAACAGTCAGCAGACGGCGACGGCAGCGACCGTCGCCATGTGGAAGACCGGCCGTTCGCACTGAATGCCGACGGTCTTCCGGTCCCCGTGCGGTTCTCCCGCCAGATCAGCGTCCCGGGACACTACGAATTTGTGGCAAAAGTCGTATTGAATGACACATCGGTACGTGAGCTGACGGTTGAAGACAATCAGCGACACTGTCGTGTGGAAGTCACCGATCGCCGGATGAATGTTCTGGTGATTTCCAGCGGACCGATGCGAGAGTACCGGTTTGTCAGAAATACCTTGTACCGGCATACAGGCATAGATTCGGACGTCTGGCTGCAAACGGTAACCGATGACAACGTGGGCATGGTGTCTCAGGAATCCAGAAAGCTGCTGACCGGGTTTCCGGTCAGCGCGGCTGATCTGGCCAAATACAACGTCATCGTGGCATTCGATGCCGACTGGAATCGGTTGTCTGCAGAACAAAGACAGTTTTTGAACCGCTGGGTCCATCGTGATGCCGGAGGCTTAATCGCGGTTGCCGGAGAACTGCATACGCCTCAACTGGCTCTGGAAGCCGACAAACTGCGGGATGTGAGTGTGCTTTATCCGGTGGTGCTGAACCGTTTGCTGGCGGATCTGCGGATCAGTCAGCGTGCCGATACCGCATCACCGGTGGTACTCACACCGGAAGGACGGGCCAGTGAGTTTTTGAAAATTTCAGATGCCGCCGGTCAGACGTCGACGGATTTGTGGGAAACCTTTTCCGGCATTTATCGGTCCTACCCTGTCCGCAGTGTGCGCGACGGAGCCGTCGTGCTGGCACGTTACGCCAATCCGCGGGCAAGAACTCAGGACGGAGATCCGCCCTTTCTGGCGACTCAGTTCTACGGAGCCGGCCGAACCTTTTTTGTGGGCTCAGCAGAAACGTGGCGTCTGCGATCGATCTCACCGGAAGGACACCAGCGGTTCTGGACAAGTTTGATTCGTGAGGCCGGACAGGGAAGTCGGCAGCGGGGAAACCCGCGGGGCCTGTTACTGGTGGACCGCACAGCCTCCAGTCCAGGTCAGCCGATCACAATTCAGGCTCGACTGTATGACCCGCGAATGGAACCTCTGCAGACCGAAACCGTGCCGGTGAGCATCATTGATGCGGATGGTCGTCCGGCTTCGGTTCCTGACCGGTTACGAAGTCATGTTCAGGGGACAGGACAGTTTTCGGCCGTTTTCCGGCCACTGCGTCCAGGCAGCTATCGTGTCACCGTGCCGGTCCCCGACTCGGCTGATGTGCTGCAGACCAACCTTGAAGTCACCCTGTCCAATCTGGAAAGTGAACGTTCCGAGCAGAATGTCGATTTACTGAAAAACCTAGTCCGGGAGACCGGTGGTCGTTATCTGACACTGGAAGAATGCGGTGAACAACTGGCCGATCTGTTACCCGATCGAAGTGAACGAGCGGTGATCGACGAACAGCTGACAACATTGTGGGACCGTTCATGGCTGATGTATACCATGATTGCCCTGTTAACATTTGAGTGGCTGCTGAGGCGCATTGTCCGGCTGTCGTGACCCGGAAATCCGTCTGCTTTCGGGAATTCCATGACCCGCACATTAATTCTTATTCCCACACAAACCGAACGTGATGTTCTGCAGCCGCTTTTGAAAACCGCGGCAGACACCGGCGACCGGGTGGAACTGTGTGGTTTTGGTCTGGTGGCTGCGGCCGCTCGAACCATGCAGCTGATCGGCGACGTGCATCCGGAGCGAGTGATTCTGGTGGGGCTGGCGGGAACGTTTTCGGACCGGCTGCCTGTGGGAAGTGCGACAACGTTCGCTGAAGTGGCGTGCTTTGGAATCGGAGCCGGCAGCGGTGACCGGCATCAGACGGCCGGTAACATGGGATGGAATCATCTGGATCTTCCTGCGACGCAGGATCGGCCCGAAGCCGTCACCGTAGCGGATACGATTGCCATCGCAGGATCAGTAGTATCGGACGAGACCGTTCCGCCGCCGCAGCTGCTGTCTGTAGCCGCCGCATCAGCCAACCGAAAGGATGCGGCCATTCGAAGTCGGCGATTTCCGCAGGCAGTAGCCGAAGACATGGAAGGATTTGGTGTCGCTCTGGCATGCCGGTTGACGCAGGCACCACTGGACATCGTGCGGGGGATTTCGAATCAGGCGGGAGACCGGGATCTGTCGAACTGGCAGATCGAAAGCGCCCTGCAGGCAGCCGCACAAATCGTGCTGCAGTTGAAATCGACCTGGTAAGCCGAAACCAAATTTTTGTTTCCCGTGAACAAACACGTGAATCTCCTGTTCTCAGTCGTGTGTCCGGTTGTTTATGCCACTCCGGTGCATCAGCTGAGACCACAACCCGGCCCTGCACCGGCGGAACCATTCAATGGTTTGAAAGCGGAATAAATCAGCGGGCAGGAACTGCATGGAGCTGACAGTCGCTTACAACCGTGAGTCTTTTTCATTTTTGCGCGGGGAAAAATGTGCTTCCAGTTCAGTGACTATGGAACCCGCGTCTGAATTGATTCCAGTGCACCATCGCGATTGACAATGATATTGATTCGCAGCCCGCTGCGGATTTTGGCCAGACAGGTTTTCAACTGGCTGCTCGTCTGAATCACTTCGTCATCGACCAGCACCACCAGGTCACCTCGACGAAATCCGGCTTTGGCCGACACCGATTCGGAGATAACTCGATCGATGTACGCCGGTGTTTCTTCCAGAACATCGGGCAGCAGCGTCAGACCCCAATTCGAAGTGAGCTGTCGATCTGACAGCGGTGCAATCACCCGTTCTTCGGTTTCCTGTTGCAGTGATCCTCCCGACAGGATCGTATCGATGACCGGGTTAAGCAATGCAAAGGGGACAGCATAATTGACCCAAGTCCCTGAATCGTCGTGTCGAAGTTCCCGTCCGAGCATGCCAATGGCCGTTCCGCGGATGTCGGTCAGCAGGCCTCCCGCGGCCCCGGAATTGTTGGTGATAGCATCCAGAATCAGAACCCTTGAACGAATTGGCAGCTTCCAGCGACCAAACCCAGCGGTCAGTACTGCGTCAGCGGCAATAATCCCGTGCACCACAGACACACGTTCATTTCCGGCAGCAACATGGAACATGTTGCTGAATGCCCGCACTTCACTGCCGACCTCCGGTCTCACTTCAGCCGCCCGATCAACAAATTGAAATCTTTGGTCTCCGTGAGTAACCAGCTTGAGAACAGCCAGGTCGTGAGCCGCGCTGGTGCCCACCACATCCAGCTGATATCGACGGCCATCCGACGTAACGGCCGTCAGGTATCCGGTATTCACCAGGTGATTCCAGACGGTCACCACATGACCACTGTCTGATATCAATATTCCGGATCCATATGAATCCAGATTCCCGGCTCCGGCACCAAACAGTTTCACCACCACACTGCATGATTCAACAATGGCATGCGGGGGAATTGCTTTGACGTCTGCTGCAGGCAGCGTGAACAACGTTAAAAGTAACATCAGGCACTGCCGGCTCAACCATTGTGCGCGGCCGGAGTCTGGCCGAGAGATCGTGCACAATTCGGACAGTTCGGACAGTTCGGCCGGACCCGACTTCTGTGCGTTTGGCCACAGCGGCTCAGCCGAAACAGATTTCGCGGACACTTCTTTTGTGCTCAACCGCCGACAAATGCTCATTTGCGAATTTCCGCCGAATGGACATGGAGCCAGGCAATCTCACCGGTCTGGCACACGATCACGCCAATGCGAGTGGGAGCGGGGATCTCACCGTGCATGTTCCATCCCTCAAACAGCACTCGGGACTCATCCTGTCCGGCGCCTGAATTGACATCAACCCCGTACGGCAATGGGCTGCCCTGAGCAAATAGCCAGCGGCAGCTGACGGTGCCTTCCATGGTTTGCAATACGTCCACATGCTGCCCTGTTTCGTAATGCTGTTCGGCTCCGGCATAGAAAATTTCTGACCACGAACCCACAGGATCGCGAAATAGCCGGTGCCACTGCACGGCAACCGTCAGCAGTCCCGGAAAATCATGGGGTTCTGCGTCGGGGGTCAGGTTGTCTGCATCCTGATGCCACGGCAGCTTGTCCTGGGTGAGACCCGCACCCTGTTCAGCGACCACCAGCGGCATCAATTCATTCGAACCATCTGCAGAAATTGAAAGCTGCCAGGTCCTGGACAGATGTGGGCAGGATTCCAGTTCCTGCTGAATCGGTGCCAGCAGCCGTGTCTGGTGCTGTCGATTGAACGCATAGTTGGCAAACCCGTCACGAGCTTCGAACAGATGGGCAAATTCGGCGGGGGGCTGCATGGGTTCTGTTTTGCGGGCCGCATCGGGTTCGTCGGGCGCCTTGGGTCTTTGTGGATTTGGCTTTGCGTTTTTCTGCGGAAGCGGGGGCGCCTGCTGAAATTCGTGCAGCGGTCGCAGACGCAGGGAGGTCTTCTGCAGACCATCGCGATTGCGGAACGTCAGCGGCACTCGATTTTCAGCCGGGAAGATGCCCAAAATATTTTTGAAATCATTGGCGCTGGTCAGTGCCCGGCCGGCAAAGGAAACCAGTTCGTCGCCGGGTCGCAAACCTCGCCGCCAGGCTTCTGAAATTTCAATGACGTCGGAGACCAAAACGCGTCCGCTGATGTCGGTTTCGACTGCAAATTCGGAAGTACCGTGATCCACAATCCGCCCGGACTTCAGATGATCAATGAACAACTGTACCTGACGCACCGAAATGGCGTAGGCGGCACCCACGTTGACCCGACCTCGCTGCTCAAAAGATGCCCGGCCGTTGATTCCGATCCAGCGTCCCTGAATGTCGAACAAAGGGCCACCGGAATTCCCCGGATTGATGGACGCATCAATCTGAATGCAGTCGGTGTATTCCAGATAGGTATTAGCCGGATACTGATAGCGATGAATTCCGCTGGCGATACCAAAAGTGACTGTGGGGGAAAAATCATCGGCAAGCAAAAACGGGTTGCCAAGCGCCATGACTTCGTCGCCCACCTGGACTTCATCACTGTTTCCGGCGGTGGCGAACGGAAAATCTGATCGGCCCAGCAGCCGGATCATTGCGACGTCACCGGTCGGATCGATTCCCACAATCACAGCGTCGTAGACCTGGCCGTCGTTGAGTCCGCATTTGAAGAAACTGCCACCGTCGGCAATCACGTGATAATTGGTGACCGCGTATCCGTCGGCGGAAATCAGCACTCCCGATCCACCACCCTGTGCGTCAGGAGGCATCACACACACAACACCGGGAGAAATGCGGGTCAGGACTTCAATGCGGTGCTGTTCGCGCTGCTGCCAGCCAGGCAGAACATCGGAGGCACCCACTGCCGCACTGCCGGCCAGCGGCACCGACAAGGCACCAATGAGCACAGCCAAACAAATTTGCCGATCAGTCTGGTGCATTCCGGTGTTCATCAGGGAATTCATGATGGCTATGGAACGATAAGCAGTCGGGCGTTGGCAAGATCAAGGAAATCGCAGGCACTGTCGTCATCACCGAAATCCACCAGAATCGACAATGTACGAACTCCGCGAACGTCGAGATCGATCGTCAGGGGATCGGCCGGTGCATCGAGCACCTGATTCCATGCTTCGTCGCCGTCTGTCAGGATTGAAAGCTGCACTTTGCTGGGATTGTCGGATTGGGAGCAGTTAAACGCAACTTCGTCATCCACACCGGCAATCGTCTGGAAGGCGGTGTACCGGCTATCGAGTGCATAGTCGATGCGACAGCGCGGAAACAACCAGATTCCCTTCCTGTAGACTTTGCCACGCAGAGTCAGCGGCAGTGGCCCGAACGGCCCCATCGGGATTTTGTCGCGGTGAAGCTTCCACAGATTCAGCGCGTCTTCACTCAGCACCTCACCGGACTTCAAAAGTTCGGCCAGCAGCGATCCGTCCGGATGAATTCCGAAATAGGTTTCTTTGACCGGGTCCAGGTCTGACAGATAGTGAAATCGTCCACCACTGAAATCGATACGATGCAGCGTTTCCAGGGAGATCTTCAGCGTCTGGTCCCATGAGGACAAAACAGTGAGGCCATCGCCGTCGGTGATCAGACTTTGCGCAATAAAAGCGGACCCGTCGGCAAACTGAATGGTGGTGGTGCCTGTTGATGCTGTGGTGTTCGCTGCAAAGATGAGTCCGTAGATTCGCGAACGCGGCACGGGCACCGTATCGCCGTCCAGCACAAAATCCACGTTGTCCCCGCTCACCGCACTCACAATGCCGCCGTAAAAATCGAGACCCGTACCGTCACGTTTTTTAAGGATCAGTAAATCGTTTTCATTCGTACGCTTCAGAAACATATTCCACTGTTCGTCCCAGTCAGGATTTGCAGAAGACAGCCGCACTGCCCGCAGGGCTGCGCGGGGAATCACAAGTGGTCCGACGGCAGACGTCTCTGAACGGGCCTGCTGTGCGGTCAGACTTTCCAGACCACACTCAATCTGTGAGCCGTCAGCCAGCAGAATGCGTCCCTGATCGGACGGTTCTGATATCTGAACATCTGTGGTGACGGACACGATGTCCTCCAGGGCGATCGTGTTCGATTTTCCGTCTTTTTCCAGGGTGAGTTCCTGGGGACTGATTGATGTCAGCGAACCGGTGAACGCATCTCCGTTCAGCAGGTCCAGCCGCACGTCGATCGCCACCAGCAGCACAGTGATCAGTTGCAGAATAAGCATGGAAGTCCGGCCGATTGCGGGATAACGATGACTGGTCAGCCTATCACAACCGGCAGGTTCCGACCACGAGGAATTGTCCGTGGTCACGGAACAGATGAATTGCCGCAACGGGTATGGGGGCAGGCAGCCCGTGCCGGTGAAGCTGCCAGGCAGCAACTGACCTGCGGGATGTCGGGTCACAGGTCATTCAATTCACTGCGGGAAATCCGATCTCGGTCCGGAATTAACCGCAGACCTGCCCCGTTCCCGGAGCGTCGAACGCGTTTTTGAAATGTTCAATTTGTGGATGCGCCGTGTTTGACTCCCACACAATCGAGACCACGTCAAACCGACAGGACTGGTTCAAACGCCGCTGAGCTCTGAGCCACGCCAGGGCGGTACGTGCAATCTTTTTTTGCTTTGCCAGGTCCACCGCTTCGAACGGCTGTCCGGCGTCCGTGGTGCGGCGGGTTTTGACTTCCACAAAAACAATCTGGTTGCTGTCCATCGCAATAATGTCGACTTCGCCAAAACGATTTCTGTGTTGACGCTCCAGAATTCGATATCCTAACTGCTTCAGGAATCGGACCGCCTGACGTTCTCCCCGGTCACCCAGAAGCTTGTGAAGGAAACGTTTCATGGGATGCCGCTTGTGCAGGCAGTTGGAAGTCGATGCGGATTATCGGTCCAGTCGCTCAGCCAGTTCTTTGGCGGACCGCACGAGTCGCTGCTGACGGGCGGTGAGTTCTTCAAGCTGTTCAATAAGATCGGCCTGATCATCGTCAGATTGTTCTGTGATCAGCTGATCCGTGCGGCGGGTGCGGCGATTGATTCTGAGTTGCAGAGACCTCAGGATTTTAATTTCTGCGATCAGCTGAACCAACGGTGGTTTCTGTTGTTGTGCGGACTGTGACTGCTGTGGCGGATTTTCCTGGCCACGCATTTCCTGCATTTCCCGCTGCGTGGCTTCTATCAGTTCTTTCAGTGCTTCGATGTTGTCAGATTCCAGCGTCTGCGTCAGTGTGCCGACTTTCGACTGCCGCAGGCGAACAGCAATGGTCTGCATGTCGATGGATATGTCTTCCACAGCCAGCACGATGGACACCGATGTTCCGTCCTCCTTCAGCAACCCCAGAGTCCGTTCGCACTCAACCTGCAATTCCGCCTGTTGCTGTGCGACTTCGCGACTGCGAGCGAACATGGTGTCCAGCCAGTCGTCGACCGGGGTGCTGCTGAGATCCACGGTTTCGTCATAGATTTGAGTCTGCATACTGAGCATTCGCTGGAAGCGGGCTTCCAGTGAGGCCAGGATCATTTCCTTTTCTTCTTCGCGCAGCTGCAGCAGTTTTTTACGGAGTTCTTCGATCGCCTTTTGCAGCTCTTCGATCGCTCCATCCTGCTTTTCAAGAGCCTCGTCCCGCAGCTGTTTTTGTAATTGTTCGAGTGCTTCGCGCATCAACTGGCGAGCGTTGGAAACTTCTTCTTTTCCGGGCGTTTTTTGAGCCTGCGACTGCTGATTCGACTCGGAAGAGTTTGAGTTTTGTGATTGTGGCTGATTGCTGCCGGACTGATCCTGTGATTCCTGCGACCCGGATGTGTCGCTGTTGGAATCTTCTGACTGAGCGTCGGCATCCGGAGGTGTCTGTCCGGAATCTGACTCGGATGATTCCCCCAAATCTTCAGACGGCGGGCTGGGCTGCCCGTCGTTTTCACTGCCCTGTTTGGAATCGTCATCTGTCTGATCGGGTTTTCCTTTTTCGGAGTCCGGTGTGTTTTGATCAGCATCAGATGGCGAGGACTCCTCAGAATTCTCAGACTCAGTCGCTGACTGGCTGTCAGTCGGCGAGTTAGCACCCGGCTGAGTGCTGTCGGTTGACTGGCCTTCGTGAGCATCGATTTCGTCGAGGATGTTGTTGGTACGGTCGATTATTTCCTGTTGTTTTCCGGCAGACGAGGAGGGGGCGGTAGAGTTTTGTGTACTGGCACGAGCTGACTTCTGCCGGTTCAGCGTATTGCTGACGTCTTTCAGCAGGCCGTTGAGTCGTTCGCGCTCTTTTTCCAGTTCACTGCGCCGATCTTCGCTTTGAAGCAACTGCAGAAGCGTCGCAAGAGACTTCAGAACATCGTCCTGTTCTTCCAGAGCTCTGCCAAGGTTGTTCTGAATCAGATCTTCAGCAATTTGACCCAGCTGGCTGCTGATCGCCTGTTCCCGTCCTTTGCTGAGTGCTCGCCGCAGCAGTTCAGCTCGCTCAGGATCTTCGTGTCCCAAAATATCGGCCATTTGGGACAACAGTCGTTCGAAGCGGTCATATCGACCACTCACCGCCAGCTGGTCGTCGCGAAGTGTGTCTGCGGAAATCTGCTGAGATTCGTCTGCGGCGGTTGCCGGTAATACAGCAGGAATCAGTACCAGGCAGACGAGTGTCCGAAGAAAACAGCACACAGACGAGTCTCCGGAAAAACAGAACCAATACGATCGCGGCCACTGGTTATTGTCGCCTGTGGCCGGTGAGTGTGTCCAGCTCATTACGCCAGCAGGTCGTTGATGACATTTCCATGAACATCGGTCAGTCGAAAACGACGACCCTGATAGCGGAACGTCAGGCGTTCGTGGTCGATGCCCATCAGATGCAGAATCGTGGCATGCAGGTCATGAATGTGGACTCCCTGTTCTGCGACGTTGTAACCCCACGGGTCGGTGACACCATACGTTGTGCCGGGACGAACACCGCCGCCGGCCATCCAGATAGAATAACTGCGGGGATGATGGTCGCGTCCAAAGCTGGTTGCCGTCAGTTTTCCCTGACAGTAGTTGGTGCGTCCGAATTCACCGCCCCAGACAACGAGCGTATCGTCAAGCAGTCCGCGCTGTTTGAGATCTGCGACCAAAGCTGCGGAAGCCTGATCGGTTTCTGTGCACTGTCTGGTCACACCTTTTCTGAGTCTGCTGTGCTGATCCCATCCTGGGTGATACAGCTGGATGAACCGAACACCGCGTTCAGCCAGTCGTCTCGCCAGCAGGCAGTTGGCCGCATACGAACCAGGATTGCGGGCCTGTTCACCATACAGTTCAAAGATGTGATCGGGTTCCGACGAAACATCGGTTGCCTCCGGAATGGACTGCTGCATGCGAAACGCCAGTTCGTGTTGAGCGATTCGAGTTTCGATAAGTGGGTCTGCGGCCGTCTGCAGTTTAATTTGATGCAGTTGCTGAAGAGCATTCAGCATCGAACGTTTACTGCCGGCATTGATTCCGACTGGATTTCCCAGATACAGCACCGGATCTCCGCCGGACCGAAAACGCACGCCCTGATGCCGTGACGGCAGGAAACCACTACCCCACAGCCGCGAGAGCAACGGCTGGCCCCCCTTACCTTTGGTGACCATCACCACGAAGGATGGAAGTTCCTCATTTTCGCTGCCCAGCCCGTAGTCCAGCCATGCCCCCATGCTGGGCCGGCCAGGAAACTGAGATCCGGTCTGCATGAATGTCACCCCAGGTCCGTGATTGATTGCTTCGGTCTGCATGGAGCGCACGATGCACAGTTCGTCAGCAATTTGGGCGGTGCGGGGCAGCAGTTCGCTCATCACATTGCCACTGTCTCCGTGAGGTTCAAAGCGGAACGGCGATCCGGCCAGAGGCAGACTGGACTGGTTTCCCGACATGGCCGTCAGTCGTTGTCCTTGGCGGACTTCCGCGGGCAACTGTGTACCGTGTCGCTGTTTCAGCAGCGGCTTGTGGTCGAAAAGGTCCAGCTGAGACGGACCACCCGACTGGAACAGCCAAATGATGCGTCGGGCACGCGGAGTGTGGCGGACGGCACCTGAAGGCAGGGAAGAAGTCGCAGCGGCCCCGGCTGCCGGACGATTGATCAGATCGGCAAGAGCAAATGAACCCAGTCCCGCACCAAAAGTCTGTAACCAGCGTCGTCGGTTAGGATAGTCGGGGAAGTTGGAGTTATTCATTGGTGTCTCCGGCGGACTGACCACTGTTTCTGCAGTGACAGGATCCAGGCCGACTTCATAGTTTTGAACTGACGTGATACGGTTTTTCATCGTTTAATCAGGCATTCGTCGTAACTCAACAGTGCGTTAGCGACAGCACTTAAAGCAGCAAGGGAGGCGGGATCCGGTTCTGCGTCTGCGATGTGGTCGCCAACGGACAGATATTTCTTTGTCCGTTCTGCGTCCTGGCCAAAGTAGTCCATCTGCTCTGCCAGCAGCCCTGTGAGCACGCTGTGTTCGCGGTCGGTTGCCGGTCGGCTGGTGAGCAGGCGAAACAAATCCGACAGTGCCTGCTGCGGGGTGTGGTGTTCAGCCAGCAGTTGTTCGGCCAGAACTCGTGAAGCTTCAACAAACTGCGGGCCGTTCATGAGCACGAATGCTTCAAGAGGCGATGCCGTGCGTTCCCGGTTGACTCGGCACACATCGCGTTTCACGGCATCCAGCACCATCATCACAGGAGCGGGGCCCGTTCGTTTCCAGTACGTGTACACACTGCGGCGGTAGAGTCCCGGTCCACTGTCGCGGTCGGCAGGTTTAAAGGAAACTTCCACTTCGTAGGGCTTCGCGGGAGGGCCTCCCATACGATCCACCAGCAGGCCGCTGACCGCCAGTGCATTGTCTCTCAGCATTTCTGCCGGCAGTCGATAAGACGGAAAACGACCCAGCCAGTCATTGTTCGGATCGCGCTTGGCGTGATCTTCAGACGTTGCGCTTGTTTGTCGGTAAGTTGCCGACATGGCGATCTGTTTCAGAAGGCGTTTAACGTCCCAACCGTGCTGAATGAAATCGAGTGCCAGCCAGTCCAGCAGTTGCGGATGAGTGGGGGGCCGACCCTGACTTCCGAAATCTTCCGGTGTCCGAACGAGCCCCTGGCCAAACATGACCTGCCAGTAATGGTTGACGGCCACCCGTGCCGTTAGCGGATGCTTCGGGGAGGTGAGCCAGTCGGCAAGCCCCAGTCGGTTTGCCGGCGCCTCAGCGGACCGCTTCGGCAGAATGGCGGGGGTGTCGGCGGTGACAACATCACCCCGAGCGTCGTAAGCTCCACGACGCAGAAGATGCGTGGTGACCGGTCGTTCGGCTTCTTTCATGACCATGATTTCCTGAACACCATCGATGGCAGCACTGAGTTCATCACGTGCCCCGGTGAGCGCAGCCAGTTGCTGCCGGCTGCCGTTATGAGTGGTGGAGAGGAAATATTCGAACAGCCGTTCTGTCTGTCGGCCCGACAGTTGATCGTGAGGTGTTGTGAGAGCCGTCACCAGGCTGTGGCCATCGGTCAGCTGAGCCACTTCGATTGGAGTCAGCTGTCGCTCAAAGACCATCAACTCATCGGCCAGGCCATTGGTGAAACCGCGATCGCGGCTGCGTTCTCCCATCACCAGATGTTTTTTGTCGGCGGTGATTTCTTTGTACAGGTTATCCCGGATGATCTCCGTCGAGACAGGCTGGGCGTCGATCAGAATAGAAATTCCGGCCGCTCGACTGGACCCGTCATACCGTACGGTGACGTGATGCCATTCCTCAACGGGTAATGGGTCTGCAGTGGCAATGCTGATGGCATTTCCTGGCCAGAAATGAATCAGTGAAGCATGCAGACGCCCGTCTTTGATCAGCAGCTGGTAGCCTCGACTGCCGCCATCCGTCCAGCCCAGCGAATGGTGCCACACGACTGCTCGTTCTTTGTGATCGGGTGTGTTGAGCCACAGAGCGATACTGAATGGCTGATTACGACTGAACTGACCGACCTGGGTATCGACGGCGTCATCGCCGCTGAAACGAATACCCTTGCCGACTTTACCGTCGGTGTGCCGGTTACCGCCGCCCGGTACTGCCTCAAAATCCATGTGCAGAATACGATTCGGCAGCATTGTCGAATCTTCAACAGAGCGATCCACCGCCAGCCATTGGGTGAATTCGGCATCGGCCGCAGCAGCAGTATCAGCAAGTTTTTTTTCGGCAGCTTCGACGTTGTCCCGGAGTCGGCGAATGCGACGTTTGTCGGCTTCGTCCAGCATTAGCAGCGTGGGCGTGGGAGTTGACTGTGTCCGGTAGGAGTACAGACCAGCTTCGTCGATTTTGTCGAAAAAGGCCGTTAGCTGATAGTAGTCTTTCTGGGAGAAGGGGTCGTATTTGTGATCGTGACAACGGCAGCATTCCAGAGTGAGTCCCAGAAACGCGGTTGCGAATGTTTGGGTTCGATCCGACACATATTCAATGCGGAATTCTTCCGGTGTGCTGCCACCTTCGACCTTTTGCGGATGCAGGCGGTTGAATGTCGTGGCCAGAATATCGTCGTCGGTGGCATCGGGCAGGAGGTCTCCCGCGATTTGTTTCCGGAGAAATTCGTGGTGAGGCATATTGCTGTTGAACGCCCGAATCACCCAGTCCCGCCACGGCCACACATGCCGATCCCGATCCACCTGATAACCGAAGGTGTCACTGTAACGTGCCATGTCCAGCCACACGGACGCCATTCGCTCACCGAAGTGACCTGATGCCAGCAGACGGTCAATCAGTTCCGACCAGGCTTCAGGTGAATCATTGGTGACGAAATCGTCGATCTGCGGGAGTGACGGCGGTAGTCCGGTGAGATCGAAGGAAATGCGGCGGATCAGGGTTTCCCTGGAAGCTTCAGGCGACGGAACGGATAACCGTTGTTCCAGATTTCCAAGCACGAAATGATCAATCGGATTACCGGGCCACTGCGTTTCCTGAACGTTCGGCAGCTGCGGCTGCTGTGGTGCAGCAAAAGCCCAGTGCCGGTCCCATGACGCACCCTGTTCGATCCATGTTGTGAGTATTTTTCGTTCTTCCGGGGACAGTTCCAGCTTCGAATCCGGCGGTGGCATGTGGACATTAGGATCGTTTGACAGAATTCGCCGGACCAGTTCGCTTTCGTGAGGCTGACCGGCCACGATAACAGATCGTTTCGCGTCCTGTTCCAGGTCCAGACGCAGGTCTGCCTGACGGTTTTCAGCATCCGGACCGTGACACACGTAGCATCTGTCAGAGAGAATCGGCCGGACGTCCCGATTGAATCGAATGTGCTGGGCGGGGTCTGCTGCCGACACCTGTGATGCAGCCAGTGTCAGAATCACGATCGGAAAGACAGCAATTTTCACGGGATTCCCTCGACCAGACCATCTGTGTTTGCTGGCACCTGCCATCATGTGAATGTTTTCCCAGGACGAAGAAACCGGATCCATCGCACCTGAATTCTAACGCGAGTTGAACCGAGTCAACAGCCGTCCGTGCCGCGGCACAGATCGTTGTCCGAATTTGCGTGCGTTTTGGCGTCAGGTCCGTGGTCCGGCAGAATCTGCCGGTTGCAGGGCAGTTATGGAACCCGGAAAAACAGCGAATGCGGCGGGCAATCGGACAATTTCGGCAGGAATCGCCGAACGGTGGCTGCGGGAAATGTCATCACCTGTGACCAAACGGCAATCCCCGCATTGAGCCGGATTGTTGGTGTTGACCATATTGGATGAATTTCCAGAATCCGCTCAAGTCATGATGTGCGTCGTCATTCTCTTAATGACCGACGTTTGCATCACCGGAGACGTGTTCTCCTGTCATTTCTCAGCTTCAGACAGGTGTTCCTGTGAAATCAATTCGCCTGTGGCTGTTCACAGCCTTAGTTATCACCGGCCTGTTCTCAGTCGTACAGGCCGACGAATCCAATCGCATTGCAGCCCCGTTAGCCAGCCAGAACGCATTCCGGCTAGGGAAGGCCGTGCATAACCCAACGGTTCGGGAAAGATGGTTTCGGTCAATCGTAAACGCAGAGACCGTCTTTCGTGCGCAGTCAGCCGAAGAAGCGATCCCTGTTCCACCAGGCGCTATCGAAGTTCCTGTAACAACTGATCCCTCAACATCCACCGGTCCTGCTGAAATCACCAGCACCCCAGGGCAGCCGTTTCCGGCACCCACAACCTGGAACGCGTTTTCACCACCGATGATGTCGGATCCATTTCTGAATGGCGGTGTTGTGCAACCGTATGCACCGGGTCCAGGATACGGAGGACTGCCACCCGGATCGGCCGGCGGCCAGGGCTTTAGTATGCCTGGAGCTAATGGTGGCCGGCCTTACAACTGCGGCTGGGAGCAGAAACTGGATACATATCTGATTCCGGCAGCCGACGTTTCAGGCGGCGGGGCCGCCGGGAGTGTCGATGAACTGGGAGTCGACTACAACTTGGGTAATACCCGTCCATTCAGCCCTGGCTGGCTTCTGAAAAAGACCTTCCTGTTTCGATCACGCAGCTGGGACGGGCCCGCGGCTGCGGGAGCACCGGCCGGACCACCCGCCGGAATACCAGGCAGTGCTTTTCGCCTGGGAGGTGACTTTGAAATTGCGGCTCCGCAGGCCGGTCCGGCCAGCATCAGTCTGGGCATCACACCTTCCATCAACACCGATTTTAACGGCTCCATGTCCTCCAACGCTTTCCAGCTGGATGGTCGGGGAATCATCTGGTGGCAACTGGATTGTCACTGGATGTTCGGGATGGGTGCCATGTTCTGGGACCGGGTTGACGATCGAGTCCTGCCCTATGCCGGCTGGGTCTATCGTGATGATTACTGGGAAATGCGACTAATGTTTCCCGAAGCAGAAATCCGGTTATTCCTGGGCAACGAGCCCTGGTGGTCGAAGTGGCTCTATATCCGTTCGAAATACAATATCGAGGCCTATGAAGGCGTCGTTACTGCCGGCGGTGCCCGCGGGGAATTTGAAATCGAAGACTGGCAGTTGACAATGGGCTTCCAGATGGACGCGGGAACTTATCGCTGGTTCCTGGAAGGTGGCTTGGTTCTGGATCGTGAGTTCGAATACGACATCGCTCCCGATGTGACCGTTGATACGGCTTATATTACTCGTATTGGCTTCCGCTACTAAGACGCTGCATCGCGATCATTCGTTTTTTCATCCGGCACCCCGACTGCTCCCGGCAGTCGGGGTGTTGTTTCAGAATCAACGCGGATTGTCCTGGTCCGGGTGTCTATCATGCTCTTGGCTGAAAGTATCAACTTCGTTTTGCTGAAAGACCATCGATGACCGCTCCCATCGCCGTCGTTCTGGCGGCAGGCAAGAGTACACGGATGAAGTCTGCGACACCCAAAGTTCTGCATCCCGTCTGCGGTCAGTTAATGATCGATTACGTGCTGAATGCCGTGCGGGCAGCCGGTGTTGAGAAAATCATTGTGGTTGTCGGACACAAAGCGGCTGAGGTTCGTAGTGCCATGTCCGTTCATGACGACGTCGTTTTCGCTGAACAGACAGAACAGCATGGCACCGGGCACGCGGTTATGATGTGCGAATCAGAGCTGACCGGGCACGATGGATCGGTCATCGTTCTGGCTGGTGATACTCCACTGCTGCAAAGTCGTTCACTGATCGCACTGCTGAACCATCAACAGACGCATTCTGCTGCCTGCGTGATCGGCACCGCTGACACCACCGTCAATGATGGTCTGGGCCGTGTTGTGCGGGACGCCGACGGCACCTTCGTCTGCATCCGGGAGCAAAAGGATGCGTCTGATGAAGAGCGGAACATCACCGAGGTCAATACAGGCTGTTATGCGTTCAGTACTCCGCGACTGCTCGAATCACTCGAACGACTGAAGCCGAATAATGTGCAGGCAGAATACTATCTGACGGATTGTCCGCGAATTCTGATGGACGATGGTCATCATGTGGCTGCTTGCTGCAGTCTGACTATCGAAGAGGCCATCGGTGTCAACAATCGGATTCAGCTGGCGGAAGTTCGAAACCACATCCAGCGAGGAATTCTGCAGGAGCTCATGCTCAGCGGCGTGACAATCGAAGATCCGAATCAGACGTCGATTGACTGCGAAGTTGAAATCGGTTCAGACTCTCTGATCCGTCCGGGCACTGTCATTGACCGCGGAGCCCGTATTGGTGCCAAATGTCGAATCGGTCCGAATGTCCACATCACACAGTCACAGACTGTCGCAGACGGAGCAGTACTTGGTCCCCGGTAACAGCCGGTCTTCCCCGCGGTGTCCGGTTTTGTGCTGTTCAGATTTTGAGCGGCCGAAGCTGAATCAAGGGCCTCGTTCCGAAAATGCTATTCCGGCTGCTTCGGGACGTGCAGCAGGTGAGTAGCACGGAATCGACGATCATCACCAACATTCAGAATGGCAGAAGCAACAATTTGACTGCCTGGTTTCAGCGAAGCCGCCGGAACGTTTTCCAGAGGTATCTCGACTCGGAAACCACGGACCAAAAGTCCGGTGTGCCAGGCACTTCGACTTTCCAGTGATGTCAGCTGAGCTTCCGCAAGTATTGATGTTTCTCCCGGTAGCTGCAGTCGGACAGAAAGTTCACCGGCAATTTTGACGACGTCACCGTCACCATCCAGTGGCTGCAGAATAATGCTGACGCTGAGTTCGTCGTCAACCCCCACTACACCGGATGTCAAAGCATGAATGCGTAACTCCTTGATGGAGCCCCACGCCACTGCCGTTTCCAGCGTGCTTGACGACGAGGCCATTTGGAACTCAGAGTCACCCTTGATTTGACGAAGTGCCAGCAGTTCCTGTTCCTGATTCTGTAGTGTTTTTTTGGCAGCTTCTAATTCCTGTGCGAGGTCTCGCAGGCTGACTTCCCGCTCGCGCAGAGTCGATTCCAGCCGCTGCTGACCTGAGAGGCTGCAACCGACAATCAGTAACAGCCCGCCGCTCATGCACAACGGAAGGACTCGCACTTTGAATCGAGGATTTTGCACTAAGCCGGTCCCAACCACTTGCCGGAGACACGTGAGATTGTAGAACCTTAGTTCGCGGTAACGACTTGCGCGAACATCAGTTTCACCGGGAGCGTTCTTGCGAAATCAGCATCGGCAGAACCTGCCGATGTCGGACAGACCTGACGGTGTTCTGCCGAACAAAAATCCGTTTCCTGACGTCACTGGTACCGATGCCGTCTGACAGCAAACCGACGAAACCGACTTCACGAAAGATCGTGTCCTTTGGTCGGAAAACACCTTCAGTGGATTAGGCTTCACAAGTGTGTCACGGCTTTCGGAAATATCAGGAACGGCTCGGGCCCGACAGATTCAAGTGACCAACCGAAACAATGACGGTTCACAAACTGGTCGTTTCAATCCGCAGCATTCAGTACTGTGTCCAGGTGAGACTTTATTGCGGCGGCCCAGCGCACATAACCTTTCCGGTTCAGGTGAAGCGCATCGTCGACAAACAGCTCGGAGCGCGGCTTACCGGCTGAATTCAGAAAAATACTCTCCGTGCCAATAAAATACGTTTTGTCCGTTCGCTCACAAACACTGCGCACGGCCGTGTTTGCAGCTCTGATTTTTGGCCAGGACCTGAAACGGGACGGAGTCGGCGTGACGGCAACAAAGAATACGGCCGCCTGTCTGTTGTGCTCGCGCACTTTCCTCAAAACATAAGTGAACAAGTCTGCGACTGCTTGGGGTGACTTATCCGTATCACGTCCTGAAATGTCGTTGCCAACAAAAAAGACGACAGCACGAAACGTATGTGCTGAAATAAGACGGTTTGCGAAAACCGCGACATCACACCATTTTGCTCCTCCGTATCCTCGCTGGATCGGATGATAAGGTGCCAAATCAGCTGCTATGTGTTCCCATCGGCGAATACTGGAACTCCCCACAAAAAGTATGCTGTTATCGGGATGTGTTTCGATCCTGTCCCTGGCTTCAAGTCCGGTGATCGCGTTTTCCCAGCGCTCGACAGCCGACACTCGGTACTGCTCGATATCGGTGGTCTCAGTCGGAATGCCTCGCTTCAGGTCGAATTCCTGCCCGACGACGGAAGTTCCGGCCAGGAAATAGCTGAGGGCAAAGACGAACAACCCCGAACGCACCGGACGATTTCCCATATTATTACTCTCTTCTGACACTCTGCACCGGTCGCATGAACACATAACCGTGAAGCTCCGGCGACCGCTTCGGCTGCTGTCATCGTCATCCTGATGTACTGTGAACAGAAAGCTACATCGGGTTAGTCCCTGCGACTGCAACAAATCGGCAACCCGTGCGCAGGACCGGAAACTGTCAAAATATGTGTCGACGAAACGACTGACACCGGAATCTCTGCGGTATGACGCAGACAGCAATAAATCTTGTTTTTCGAATTCTGTGACGGGACCGAATATGCGGGACATGTTCAATTCGGGCCACGGGTCACTGTGCGAACAATTCGCCTGTCTCAGCCAACATGCTTCAGAAAACTCACCCGGCCGACTGCCACCCATTCGGCCACATAAATATTTCCGTCGTGGTCAAAGCACGCATCGTGAGGATGAATGAACCGGCCCGGCTTCCAGCGGTCGGGATGCCGTCGCATGGCAAACCTGTCAGCCAGTACCTGCCGGAGCCATGCCGGATCGTGCCCCAGGTGAGCGATCACCCGGTTGTTGACGTCAAGTAAAGTGATGCGGGCATGCAGATCGGACACCAGCATCACGTCCCCGCGGATATCAATGTCGGCCGGAAAGAGCATGTCATCAAAGAAGCTCAGATGCCGGCCCTGAGCTGAAAAATACTGCAGTCGTGCATTGGCCCGGTCAGCAACCACCAGCGCCGGCTCGCGTCCCGGCCGATCGTCCCACCACAACCCATGCGGAGTGCGCAGCTGGCCGGGGCCGTCACCGGCTCCTCCAAAATGACCGACCGCTTTCGCGTCTTTGTCGTACTTAATGACGTAATGTGAACCATATCCGTCACCAACCCAAAATCCGCCGTCAGGGGCGAACGCAATGTTGGTTGGGCTAAACAAGTGTCCCTTACCGTATTTGCCAGGCGTTTTGACCTGAAATGGTCTGGCATTTTCGTAGGGCGGGATTTCGGGTGCACCCTGCTTCCAGACAATCTCACCCTTCAGTGTCATCCTGGCGATATGACCTTTGTTGTCGCACAGGTAGAGAAACTCCTCACCGCCGTCACGTCGAATATCGATCCCGTGTCCGCCGCCGTGAAATTCTCTGCCAAACGATCGTACGAACCTGCCCTGTCGGTCGAACACGATGATGGCGTCCTGCGGTTCGGCTGTCTTCGTACGGTGTTTGACATAGATCAGTCCTGCCGCATCGATGGCAACTCCATGCGTATCCTGCCAGCGGATATGGTCCGGGATCTGCATGCAGTCGTGATGCACCTCGTACCGATGGCCTTCCGGACCAATCACCGGGGGCTTCGATCCGCTCTTGTCATCTGCTCCTATAATTGCGGGAGCGGAAACGGTCAGAGCGATCCCGCCGGTCGCCTCCAGGAATCGGCGGCGTGATGCGTGCGACTGAGTCATAAGAGCGGAGTCCTGTCTGCTGTGATCGGACTGGTAAAGAAACGTGTGCCGGCCATTGTATGCAAAGCATGACCGCGAAACATCACACCAGTCACCGGAAGGTCAGGGAACAACTTGGGATACTGACGGCGTATCCTGCCGGCAGCGGCTCACGTTCACACCGGACCAATGACACAAACGATTCACAAAGTCAGCGGTGAGAGGCCGGCCGAATTCCGCCTCCACAATTGTTTTCTGACGTCTGCACAAAACCTGGACGAACGAACCTGTTGATGGAACACAATGCACCGCGTGAATGCCACGGCGGACTCCTCTGACTGCTGTCCCCCGTGAACGCGACACACGACAACTTTCAGGCGGACAGTCACCGCACAGACTCAAGGGCTGCACGGCCGATTGTCGAGACACGATTCGACCCCACTGAGACGACTGCAACGCAAACGGCTGTAGTCATCGGCGAGCTGATGAGTTCACAGGCAGCGTGGCTGTTTAGTCACCGGCAGCACCAAACCAAGCCAGCAGGTCGGCGGCTTCCTGAGCCGTCTGGTCGCTCAAAATTCCTTGCGGCATCAGCGACTGGGGACTCTGACTCATGTCCTCAACATCAGCACGATTGATCCGAATTGTACGGCCGGCCGCTGTTTTCAGAACCACAACCTCGTCATTCCGGGTCACCAGCAACCCGCTGTGAACTATGCCGGAACCGGTGACAACAACCCACATCGCAAATTTTTCATCGACTTTCAGTGACGGCTTCAGTATGTGAGACAGCATCTCTTCCGGTTTGCTGTACTTCCTGCGGATTTCGCTGAGTGTCGGTCCGGTCGACTTCCGGGCATCATTCAGATCGTGGCAATTTCGACACCGGGCTCCGTCACTGTAAAAAATGAGTCGGCCGCGTGCGACATTCCCGTTCAGTGACAGAATTATCTGCGGATCTACGTTGCGACCCAGCGTTTTGCGCCGCACCTTTTCGGGGATAAAAGTTTCGAACAGTCCGCGAATATCACTGTTACCCGCACGATAAGCTTCAGAACGCTCAACCGCTGCGGCTTCACCGCGATGCATTGCGACGGAAAGTGCCAGCGCTCCTTCCGTGGAATTCAGCAGTTGCGCGGCAGCACGTTTTTGATTCTGCGGGTTCCGGTTGGTGGCGCTGACGATCGCCAGATTACGGTGCTCCGCGGATCCGGTCTGAACGGGCAGCGAATCCTGAAGACTGCCCGTGTGAGGCATTGAGCGGATCCACTGTTCGATCAAATCAACTGCCTGGCTGTCAACGACGCGGGACCCGATGTACGGCATGCGGGCGTAGCCCAGCTTCGACATCCGGTATAACAGAACCGAGCGATACGGGTCGCCTGGCACAATCAATTTTGCGTTTCGGATCCCGAATGTTCCGATTCCTGTGCCCTTATTGGTTCGGAGTTCTTCGAACGGTAATTCACGCCGCAGATAGAACGAAACAATCGCATTGCCTCGCGGATGGTGACAGGAAGCACAATTCCCGTGCAGGTACGATCGAGCCCGATCATCCAGACTATGCGCCTCATCATAAGGATCAACAAGTCGTCCAGGATCATCGTCGGGGAACGATGGAATCCGGTCGATCACTCGGCGGTCCGTCAGGTGTGTGAGTTGTGTTGCCGTACGATCACCTGAAACCGGCTGGTCGATATTGAGCTGGCCGGGAACAAATCCAAGAACAAATCCGGATCCCGCGTTGTGGCACATGCGACATTCATTCTCAGCCGACACATGCCAGGTTCGTTCAGCGATTTCTGTTCCGCTGCCGCTGACGGCATTGACGTAGTGGTTCAGGTGACGATCGCCGCCCGCGGCATCCACAAGTACGGCATCTGTCTGATCGTCATCCCATACATAACTGTACGGATGCCAGCTCTCGTTTTCGTAGTGCAGAACCTGCGTCTCCAGCGGAAACGGTGGCATGGACACATCCGCCTGCGGAAGCGTCAGGTGCTTGATAAAAACCGTGCCGTCCGGATACACGGGTGACCGTCCGTCGCTCGCAAGTGTGATCGAATCCGAACCAGGAATGGCAATCCATCGCTCACCGGCAGCACCATCCATCCAGCGTTTGACGACAATATCATAAGGCTCAACACCGGCGGCAGGGATCATCGGATTCAGTGAAGCGAACAGGCCGGTTTGGCTTAGTTGTCTAGGGAAGGCGGCCGACTTGTCTATCAGTCCCGCAGGCAGCACCTCGTAAATCTGCCCCGTGTAGTCGTAATCAAGAACAAACAGTTCTCCGGCAGAACCCTCAGCAAACGCAGTGATCCGCTGGTGTGTGTCCACCAGTGTGCTGTGTGTGTACGAACCGTGACCGTCTGCCTGCAGACCCCAGATCGTACCGGTGATGTAGTCACCGTAAATGAACGTGCCATTCAGTTCCGGCAGTTTGCTGCCTCGATAAACCGGACCGCCAATGACCGAATTTGCTTCGGTGTGCGAGTGATCCTTGAGCGGCGGGCGAATCGGTGTTGGTCCCTGCTTCACTTCACTTCGCAGCACGGCCCGTCCTTCCATGATTGGCCAGCCGCAGTTGCCCCCACGAACGATTTGGTGAACCGTTTCCCAGGATTCCCAGCCGTTGTCGGCAGCAAAAATGTTTCCTGTGGTTCTGTCGATACCAAACTTCCAGGGATTTCGCAGTCCGTAAGCCCAGATTTCCGGTCGAGCACCTTCAAGATCCACGAACGGATTGTCGGGGGGAATCGCATAGTTCCTGCCGGCGTCCTTTTTCTGAACATCGATCCTCAACACACATCCAAAAAGGTTTGAAACGTCCTGAGCCGCCGTTCGGCCGTCCGGAGGGTTTGGACCTGATCCGTCACCGCTCGAGATGTAAAGCATTCCATCGGTCCCAAAATGCAGACAACCACCGTTATGTCCGCCGGCCGGCCAGGTGAGAATGATTTCTTCACTTTGCAGATCAGCAGTGGTGTCTGCGACATCAAACCGGGAAACAAACGTTACGTCGTTTTTTGAGTAACACGTATACAACTGCCAGTGAGAGTCGTTCCGGTAAGACGCTGTGGCATGCCAGATTCGTGCACCGTCAATTTTCAGCAGCAATTGTTTTTGCTGAACGGCCGAGTCCTTCACAAACGTGTAGATGTTTCCGGCATCTTCACTGACCAGCATCCGCCCGCAGCGGAGTTCTTCAAGACTGGTTGGATTACTGAAGGAAAGACGTGGAAAGGCCGGACGAACCGTATACGGATCCGGAGGATCCGGAGTACCACTGAGCCGTGAGGTTGTCCACGCGGGACGCGGGTCATCGGCTGCGGTCACCCTGTGCGTGTGCTCAACGGTTACATGAAACACAGTGAAGATGAGAACCAATCCGCCGAGACTCGGTCGGTACATTGCAGCAATAACCATGCAACATTCCCCTGGATTCAGCTTGTGAGGTCTGCGAAAAGTGTTGTCCTGCGGTCCGATACGAAATCCACATCATAACGCGGGAACACCGAGTCGCTATCCAATATCGGGACAGCGATACGCCCGATGATTACCTCCGCTTCTACAAGCAGGTCGTCCCGGACTTGTAGAACTGCCGCGGCGGGGTGACGTGCTTCTTCCAGCCGATGGCTGGTCGCCTGTTGAGCTGTGTGTTGCTGAACGTCCTGCGCCCCGGGTGGCAGCCGATGTTTGCCGGCGAAGTCTTCATAATAAAAAAAGCTGTCGAGTTGCCGGGTTTGATATCCGCCGCCTGCAGTTTCTGACAGAATTTACTCCCCACAAGTCCTGCGGATTCCATTACGCTAACATAGAGTAAACGGAAGACTACGGTGAATTTCCCAAGGAACCTTTGTGCAACGGGTGATCGATAATGGAAAGACGACATTTTGTCCAAACCGCTGTCGCCACAGGACTGGGAACTGGTGCAGCAGTCGTTACTTCGAACGATACAGTGGCTTCTCCGCAGGTCCGCAGCAGGCCGAAGTATCGTGCCGGAATCATAGGACTGGGGTGGATGGGACTGCTTTATGATCTGGCAGAGCGTATCCCGGACCGTTTTGACATCGACGATGTCAACCGCCCGACCCCCAAACTAAATGTCCACCGCCAGTTCCATTACCACACACATCCCGGAAATGAGGGACTTCCCACTTCCTATGCTGAAGCGCTGTGGGACAGGCCCGAAGTCGAGCTGGTCGCCGGCGGCGAACGGGACAAACAACGACTCAAAGTATTCGGTGATCGTTACGGCATCAAGGCTCTGTACACCGACGGCGTCGAAATGATGCGCAAAGAAAAACTCGACATTGTGGCCATCTGTACAAACACAAGAGGTCGCGCTTTTCTCACCGTTAAAGCGGCCGAACTTGGTGTCAAAGCCATTCTCACTGAAAAGCCGATGGCCAATACCCTCGACGAGGCGGATGCGATGGCCAGAAGCTGCGCCGATCGTGGGATTCCGCTGTGCTGTGGTTCTATTACGACGACACACCCGTCGTTTGCCAATGCGAAAGAACTGGTCCAGGGCGGTGTCATCGGGGACGTCCTGTCAATTGAAGCGTCGGGGCCCTCTGCACAGCACCAGAACTGGTCTTACTTCCTCGACAGTGCACCGGCATGGGTCGTTGGCATCGGCGATTTACCTCGGCGCAAGTCCGGCAGCGATGAATTTACCGGACAGGGAGTGATGTCCACAGAGGACGGCCAAATGGTACATTTCCTGAAGGGGGCACCTGGCATACGGCTGAGTGGCAGCCAGGGAGAAATGACGTTCGACTATAATAACGCATGGCAATTGTGGCAGGATGTGGAAACACAGGGCGGCAAACGCCGAGTACAGGTTTCCTGGCCGGAGCCACAGTTCGTGCCGCCATATGGGGCCGTGTATTGCCTGGCCGATATCCTTGACTGTCTCGAAAACAAGCTGGATGAGCCCAAGAACTCAGGCAGGCGGGTCGCCGTCGCTCTCGAAGTCGAAATTGCGATGAAACAATCCGCAAAGCAAGGGGGCAAACGCATCGAGCTGCCACTAACGGATCGATCGCTGGGACTGAATTACGACTGGTTCCGGTAACCCTGCTGCGAATGTGTTCGTGATTTGATGTCAGGCAAACTGATCTCAAACGGACTCGTTCTTTGACCCCATACATGATTGAGTTTGGCAGTTGTCTTTCTCAGCAGAAGATAATCTCAAACACGATAGGGGACATGACAATCCCCGGGGAAACCTCCTTCAGGCCCTTGCCATCAAAGACAATCCTGTGGAGAAGCCTGGGTCGGAATCTGCACCACATCAATCGTAAATGGTGACATTCATCTTACGGTTTTGAACACTGTCGTTGCTTCAGGGTTCCCTTTGGATTTAGCCTTTTGTCCGTTTCCGACGTGGTTTCAAAACAGCCGGCTGCAACCGCTTGCCGGGATCCGAGCCTGACGGACGTGCTAACTGTCCAATTGGGCGGACTGTTGTGACAGATGATTTCCGGTCGTCGGACTGGATTTCCGGTGTTGCTGTCCCTGGAACGTCAGATTTCCCAGCCCCGGCGGTACTCGGTCTTCAGCATTCCGTTTGCCTGCTGGTTGGACCCGGCCGACATGGAGTCACCGTCCCAGTCGAATCCTCCGGCACGGTACGCGACATTGCCCAGAAGAGCGGTTTCAGTCAACGGACCGGCATAGGAAAAGTCCAGAGTCGCCGGCCCCTGCCCTTTGCAGGCATTCACCCATTCCTGATAGAAGCCCGGGGAATCCGGAATCGTCCGTGGCGGAGCCTTAACATCAGCAAACCGGTCTTCCGGCAGCAGAGTGCGGTCATGAAAACCACACAACAACATCCCGTCGCTGCCAATGAACAGAGTGTTGTTTTCTTTGGCCGGCAGACCCAGCTGTTGAAGAATCTTTGGAATACCGTGGTGCCAGTGCAGAGTCACACACGGTTTGTTGCCTCTGGCCGGAAACTGAAACGTCTGCTGCATTGATGTTGGCGTGCGTTCAGGATCAACAGGCGGTCCGTTGGCGTCAACGCGGACCGGATATTTTAGATCCAGTGCCCAGAATGGAATATCCAGAGTGTGACAGCCCCAGTTTCCCGTTTCACCGGATCCGTAGTGCCACCAGAACCGCCAGCCGTACGGACAGACAGACGGATGATACGGACGATGTTTTACAGCTCCGGTCCATAGGTCATAGTCCAGGTGAGCCGGTACCGATGGTCGGCCGGCCGGAATCTTTGGCATGCCGCGACTTCCTGTGACCCACGACCAGACCTCGGTCACATCACCGATCGTACCTGTCTGAATCAGTTCCACAACGCGACGCATATTGTCATAGGCATGTCGCTGAGCTCCCAGCTGCGTTGCCAGACGAGCGGTCCGGGCGTAATTCGTGAGTATCCGTGTTTCGTGTAGATCGTGAGCCAGCGGCTTTTCAACATACACGTGAAGCCCCAGTTGCATGGCAGCCAACGTCGGATGGAAATGCATGTGGTCCGGTGTACTGATCACAACTCCGTCCAGCCTGTTACCAAGATCATCCAGCATGATTCTGTAGTCACGATACCGCCGAACCGAAGGGTATTTTTCAAAAACTTCACCAGCTCGATGGTCATCCACGTCTGCAAATGCCACGAAGTTCTGTCCGGCCAGCGCACCCACATTGGCTCTGCCGCGCCCACCGACTCCCACAAAGGCGAGGTTGAGTTTTTCTGATGGTGACTGAGACGCCGACTGCAGGCGAGCGGGTGCCGTGGCGACACCGGCCGCCGCCACAGCAGCGGCCCTGAAAACAGAGCGTCGTCGGATCAACCGGCTTTGCGGAACCGGATTACCAGGGTCCGTCGTGTTCATGGATCGTATCTCTCTGTCCAATCCGGGCCTAAAACAGTCACTGTGGTTCTGGTGGACTGCTTTGTTGGACCCGCACAACAGTTAATTCACCTGCATTGACTAAGACATCCTTCCTGAAACATCCTTCGACTTTAACAGCGTTGCCGCAATGTCGCTCAGATTCGGAAAGGATGTGCTTGAATTAGAGCCATTCCGAGTTGTCACACAAACATTGCCCACGCCTTCCACCTGATTTCCGGGAGATGACAGCATCTGCGACCAGTTCCCCGTTACTTTGTAACAACATCCATAACGTGAGTTTTCCAGTCCGTTAAAGGGGTTCATCTGCCCTTTTGGCAATTGTTTTTCTGTGTGCTGTCCGGAATAACCTCATAAATCAGATTGCCGGTTTTTGAGCTGTCCGTGGACGAAGGAATGATGATCCACGTCTTTAGCCGGATCTGAGTCTTCGAGCGTAATCATAGCTGCTGTCATAATTCCAGTAACAAAAATCCTGCACCTGAATAATGACGTCAGGAACTGCCTCACAATTGCATTCAAAATGCTGCCTGTGCAGAGTTCCGGATTCCTGAATCTTTCAGGGACATTCACTGAACGTCGGCTGTACGGTGACAGGGCAACCGTGTTCCGAATGGATTTGCCCGGGGGCGGCGGACAAAAACCGGAACACATCACCGGAAATCACCCCGAGAATTCAGGAAAAACAGCGTGTTTGTGCGCTGTCGAACCGGTCTGGCAGCGATTTTGGGTAGTCGATATAAGTGGCTGCTGGATCCAGGTTGTATCAAAGGGTTCGACCCGGATTCGCTGACAGATCCCTCGTGAGGACGGTCATTGAGTGTTCGGAAGGAATCCGATGCGTCGGTTGCTTGTAGTTGCAGTATTGTTCGCCGGGTTGTCTGCAGCTGTTGCCAGGCCACAATCTCCTGCGCGTCAGTTTGATTCCGGACCTGCCAATGCTCAGCCGGCGCAGGAAGACTCTGCGCTGTGGCGTGTGCTTGAAGAATGGTCGACGAAAAGCGCCAAAATCAAGCGACTTGAAGGCGATGTGATGCGTCGCTCGTACGATCTGGCATTCAGTACTGAAAAACTGGGCGTCGGTAAATTCCTGTTCGAGTCACCGGACAAAGGGTTCCTCAAGATCGAACCCATGAAAATCACTCCCAGGTTGCTGGCAGAACGCAAAGCCAGGGGGGCACCACGCAATAAGACGACCGGCGGATTGTTTGAACTTTTGCCGGATGCTTCAGAAGAATGGACGTGTGACGGACTGCGCGTTATCAGTAAAGAACACGATGCAAAACTGGCCACAGTATTGAATCTGCGCCCGGAAGAACGCGGACGAAACATTATGAACGGGCCGCTTCCATTCCTGTTTGGACTTCCTCCCGCTGATGCTCTGGCACGATTTCGCCTGAAGCTGGTCAGGCAGCAGGGCCGGTACACGTTTCTGATGGCGGAACCCAAAGGCACCGATGACTCACGGAACTGGAGCAAAGCAGACATCAAAATCGATATGCAAACCGGACTTCCCACGCATGTTCGACTGACAAATCCTGCCGGAACCTCACAGGTAACTTATGCCTTCAGCAACATGGTGGCGAACTCCCGGCTGAGCAAATTCTGGGAGAAACTGGGCAACAGCAAATTCAACGCCCGAATCCCCAGTGGGTGGACCGTTAAGGTTGTTAACCGTGACAGCAATGCCGAAGAAAATGGCACAGCGACCAGTGCCGAACATCGCAGAGGCATGCCCAATCTGGTGGGAATGTCAGACAGACAGGCCAGTGCTGCATTGAAGCGTATCGGGATTGCGAAAGTACGAATTCGCAAACTGAAGGGGCCTGTCGCTGAAAAAAAAGCCGATCAGCATCGGGTTCGGCGACAAGTGCCCAGACCTGGTTCGTCGTATGATGAAACGACTCAGGTTGCATTGGAGTATTGGACCGTACAGTAGACACAGCAGCCGTCCTCCGCGGGAGGTCATCATCGTCTACGGATAAGCCTGAATACACCGGTCCGATTTCAGTGAGGGTTGAATTGTCGCGGAACAGAACTCATCTGTTCAATTCGGATTCGTGTTGATTTTACCACGATTCTGAATCGTCAACCCTTCTCGGAACATTGCCCAGCTCTCCCATTTTTCGGGACCCGCATCACATCTGTCGGACTGTTTCGGCTGTTCCGATTATGTCGATCTCATATATGGATCGACTGTCCTATGGAAGGGCTCAGGTCACAAACAAGGGGCATGGCAGGGATGCAAACGGTGGAACAGCACTCGTCTGAAAAACCAAAACTCAAACGTCGGCTCGGACGCGGACTCAATGCACTTTTGGGTACACAGGACGGTGAATCGGAAGCTCCTGTGCAGCTGACATCACCCGCTGCAGACGAAATCAGCGTCGAACTCATTCAGCGCAATCCGTTTCAGCCTCGACGCGAATTTGATCCGACCGCGATCAATGAACTGGCAAACAGCATTCGGAAGCACGGGGTATTGCAGCCATTGCTGGTTCGTGCCATTGAAAGCGGTTATGAGCTGGTGGCCGGAGAACGCCGCTGGCGAGCGGCTCAGCAGGTAGGCCTGGACAACATCCCCTGTCGGGTCGTGGAGCTCGAAGATCACCAGGTATGTGAAGCCGCGATCGAAGAAAACCTCAAGCGCCAGGATCTGAACGTTCTTGAGAAGGCTGAAGCCTTCCGTGATTATCTGGAACGTTTCGGCGGAACAGTTGAAGAGTTGTCGAAGCGGCTGAGTATGAATCGTTCGACGGTCAGCAACATGATGCGCCTGTTGGAGCTTCCCGATCATGTGCAGGACGCCGTGCGACACGATCGTATCAGTGGGGGACACGCACGCGCTTTGTTACCGCTGCGGGCAGAAGCTCAAATGGAATTGACTCGCCAAATCGAAGAACAGTGTCTTTCCGTGCGTAAGACGGAGGAAGCGGTGCGCCGAATTCTCAAATCCGGTCCGGTACCGGCAGGTTCTGCGACAGCAGCACCACCGACCACAACTCAACTGTCGTCACACGTGATTTCTTTGCAGGACCAGTTGAGAGAAGCCCTGGCTGCACGGATCGACATCCGCCTGAAGAAGAAGGAATCGGGTCAGATCGTAATTCACTTCGGTTCAAACGACGATTTCGAACGAATTATGGGTCAGCTTCGTAACGCAGCCTGACCTGCCGGTTTCTGGTCGGTTTGGTCACAGCTGATCACAGGGCGGAGGGAGTTGCAACTCGTCAGCAGAGAATTCGTTATGCGATTCGGTTCAGTGGACCCTCTGCCTGGCGATCCCGCCACAGGTTCGATGTTAAGTACAATTAACACAATCTTTAACATCGTTAATATCAATCTGAACACTTCCAAATGCGTTGTGGCGCGCCGGCTGGTCATGCGGTCTTCCGTAAATCATTGAACCAAAAACAGTTACGTTGCGGTTACATCGGCAACGATTGAAGGAGATTTTCCGGTTGGCTTAGAAAATGCCGGTACGTTCACCTGTTGTGACAAAAGCGATTCTATGGATTTGATCGATTGTTATGTCTGTCGCTGAACTGTTGAAAGCCTGTTCGGCGACAGGACATGAGAGAGACGCAATTGTACTGGTCCGGAGAATTCGGTCACAGTGAGGGAAATCTGCGGTTCACAGACCGCAACGGGCTGCATAGCAGTGGTCCGCATTCGTCCGACAGGGAAGGGTTCCCTTGCCCTTCCCTGTTTCGGATGGAATCGCTTCTGAGGTTATTCCTGCGGAAGGACTCCGAACAGTTTGGTTCACAGACCTTTAGCTGTTCCATCCACCGGCATTTGCCGGCTGCTGTGTTATGGTGCGGCGGCGGTGTTATGCCCACGGGCTGACTGTGCAAACGCCACCTTCGAACAGCTGGGATGACTGTGTACAAACACCGCAGATGAATGATGCGTGAACGAATGTGTCACATGTGCTTGCAGCGACATTGTATGTCATTCACAGTGTCGATACGCGTATTGCGCGGATGAAGGCAACTGACGGGCCAGGCATTTCTGCCAGGGTTCCCGGATACAATGAAGCGGGTGAACCCCAGGAAATTATTCTTCAACATTCCTGATTCTGTGTGGTAGCACCGGTTCTCATCCAGCGAACCTTTGAGATCCGGACTGTCCGCTGAACATCCTGAATAACAACGAAAGAGGGCGAACCAGTCGGTTCGCCCTCTTTCGTTTCGTGCCAAGTCGTATTGCTTTATGCAGTCAGCTGATTACGGTCTAGCGTGTGACGGATGCCGGGGCACCGGATCCGGCCCCGACGGAAACCCCGGAGGAAGCTGCTGCCCCGCCAAGTCGCGGCGCAGGAATGCTGTTGTTGTACAGTTCATTAATGATTTGAACTTCGGATGCAGGTCGACTGTATTCGCGTCCGGAGCGCACAGAAACAGTAATTTTTTCCGATCCGTTTGTTAGTTCCGCTAGTGCACTTTCGACATTAATCAGTCTTTCGCTGTCGATGCCAGGATCCCGGGCAGACTGGACATAAACAACACGCCGCTGCAGCGGTGTGACTTCCAGAATCTTTAGTAGATACAGTCGACCAGGTCGTGTGAGTGTCTGGTCAGCGCTGTCAAAGTGCCGATTGTACAGCGTGTTTTCTTCAATCCATCCGTTGATTTTCTGGACTTCCATAATGTTTTCGACGTACTGTCGGTCTGCACACACGTAAGGAAGCGGCCAGTAATGTGCTGCGTGGAATGTATGAGAAAACTGCTGGCCTTCTCCGGATGGTCGTGGACGAACCGGCCAGATCTTACCTTTGCTGCACTTTTGGCGAACACCAGGCGTGATTTGGGCTTTCTCAGACCACCATCGATCAGACCCTGGTTTCGCACTGGAATAAGGATCCGTTTGTTCGATCAGACTCGGCCCGGTCATACAGCCGGAGAGCAACGTCATCATTACAAACGCAAGACTCCGGGGACTATCAATGGTCCTCATGGCCTCACCATTCCGTCAGCAGTCTTATAAAGTAAAGGGGTGTTGTCATCACCCGGGAGCCACCGCTGGCGGCGCCAGCGCAACAGGCTCTTTGTCAGGTCTTCGTCAATTGAGGTGCCCGGTCGATGCCGTCAACCTTCGGCAATCGGTGTGTTGTTGACATCCCGCAAGACCGGCAACACACAACCTGGGCATTTTGCCTTTTCTGCCATCTCAGCCATTCCTGACATCCATGGATTCGCTGGATGTAATGGCAGAAACTGCCGGTTGGCAGATAAGGTTACTGAGGTTGTTAAGTTCTCAACTTAGAGACGTTCCGCTATGGTCTGTCCTGACGACGCACTCTCACCGGACTTGCTGATTCGCTCATGATTTTTTTGCTCGATAATTATGATTCGTTCACTTACAACCTGGTCCAAAGGATTGGTGAAATAGACGGGTCCCTGGAGATTACGGTTGAACGCAACGATCAAACGTCCCTGGAAGCCATTGCTGCCATGGCACCGGATCGAATCATTATTTCACCGGGACCCTGTACGCCTGCCGAAGCCGGATTGTCGAGAGACGTGATTCGACGTTTTGGTCCCCGGATCCCGCTGTTGGGAGTCTGTCTGGGCCATCAGTGTCTGGCAGACGTCTATGGAGCAAGTGTTGAGCGTGCCGGACGACTCATGCACGGCAAGACGTCACAAATTCAGCATGGCGGAATGGGCGTTTTTGCAGGATTACCGCAGCCTTTCGAAGCCACACGGTACCACAGTCTGATTGTGCCGAAGGAATCCATACCGGACTGCCTGGAAATCACAGCCTGGGTTAGTGAAGAGGGTCACGATTACGAAGTGATGGGATTACAGCACCGGGAATATCCGGTCCATGGCGTACAGTTCCACCCGGAGAGCTTTCTGACTGGTTTCGGGCATGATCTGCTGCGAAACTTTCTTGCAGTCTGATTCAGACAAATACGTGCAGAAACAACAAAATTCAGCCAGGACTGCTGCTCTCGTATCGAATTAACCCGGTTGCAGACAAAGTTGATCCGGACATCTGTAAATCATTTCGGGATTCAATCGACCTGTGACAACTGTTGAAGTACACCTTGATCTTGTCAGAGGAAAGCTGTGAGAATCCCACTGAGAAACAGTGTCTGCCAGCAGCGCTCAGCGGGCTCCATCACGTTGGGATCGGCAATTCTGAGTATTTCAATTGTCGACCAGACTCAGGCATATTGACTGACTAAGACGTCCAACCAGAACAAGGGGCACCAATGACTCCGGCTCAAATCCTGCAACTCATGTTGACAGTACCAGTACTTGCGTCTGCTGCAATGCCTGCTCAGGCCCAAGATGCGGTACTCGCCGATCAGATTTTGCCGAATGACACCTATCTGCATATTACAGTCAAGAGTGTGGAGGACACGAAACGTCAGTTCGCAAAATCACCGTACGGGCAGCTGATCAACGATCCGTCCCTGGCTGATTTTCGTGAAGAGCTGCACCGAGCGTTCGATGGTCCGATTGGCAATGTTCTCTCTACGGTTGAAGCTCAACTGGGAATGTCAGTTGAAGATATACTGAATATTCCAACCGGCGAAGTTTCTGCGTCGATTTGCGGTGCGGGGAATCATGTTGGACTTGTGCTGCATGTTGATATTGGTGAGTCGCATTCCGAAGTGGAATCACTGCTGGAGCTGATCGAACAGACACTCAGCCAAGTCACGGAGGTGGCTCTGTCAAAGGAAGATGTCGATGGAACAGAGACCACTCTTTATGAAGTTGTGGGAGCGGTCCCGACCCCGCTGATTAAGGAATTCGGCTGGTTTCTTCGTGACAGTCACCTCGTGTTCTGCAGCAGCAAACGGGTGATGGACAGCCTGATTGCCAATTGGGACGGAAACTCTGCAGATTCACTCAGCAGCAACGAAATATACACACATGTGCTTAACCGTCTGGAAACGGAACCCGGTTCTGCAGACTCAATCTTTTATCTTGATCTGATTGGTCTGCTGACGAAACTGTCTCAGACCGGATCATTCGGTCAGGCTCAGTTCATTGCCAGCATGGCAATTGCTCAGTTCCCTCTGCTGGGTCTCAACCAGTTGCAGGCCATCGGAATGATTGCAGAAGAAGGTACCGGTGATTTTCAATTGATTCGACGGGGTATGGTTTATGCAGAACAGCCACCTGCCGGAATTATGCGTGCCTTCATGCTCCAGCCGGTCAGTGCAACACCGCCCGACTGGGTCAGGGATGATACCGTATTTTACATGGCAACCAGCTGGCAGGTGTCCGAAGCCTACGATGCCATTGAAAGCCTGGTTGATGGGTTTCAGGGACCCGGCGCTCTGGCAAAACTCGTTGATCAGATATCCGAAAAAGAAGGTCCCGGTGTTCACCTGAAAGATGACCTGATCGATCAGCTTACCGGAGAAATTCATGTGGTTGGCGGTGCGATAGATTCATACACAGGCACAAATGAAATGTTATTCGCCGTGGGGATTCAGGATCCGGACGCGTTTAATGATTTGCTGGCTCGTGTCAGCAACGAACCGAACTTTCCTTTAGAGGTTCGGGAATTTCGGGGTTTCACACTTTACGAATTCAGCGAATCCGGAGCAGTCGTTGGACTGACTGTGGCCAACGGTTCATTTCTGATCGGAGTCGGCGGACAAATCCTGGAACGGGTGCTTCGCAACGATGATGACATGCTTCCGCTGGCGGAATCAGAAGACTTCAGGCGGATTGCTCAACATTTCCCGGCAGAAGTTGTTTCGGTCAACTTTACGAAGCCGGCAGATCAGTATCGAACACTTTATGAACTGCTACAGAGCGGAGATGTCGCGGATAATTTTCCCGGAATGGACGAAATTTTTTCCGTCATTGATTTCACCACACTGCCGCCTTATGAATCCATCAGTAAATATCTGACTCCGGCCGGTGGATTCACGGTGGCCGATGAAAACGGCTACGTCAGCGAAGGATTTTCACTGCAACCCTGAACGGTCTTCTAACGCAAATCATCATCAGGATTTGTGACTGGGCGCTCGAGCGTTTTGGTTCGAGCGTTCTTTTTTATCCCCACAAGATCGTCGGCGATCAGTTCAGGGAACAGATCATCATGGCGGCATCACCAGTTGAAGTACCGATTGTACTGCCTGATGCTGATTCACCTGTCGTGCTGTGGCGGAACGGAGTGTACCGGTCTGCCGCGAACCTGCCCGATTCGGCCATTTTTCCCGGAGCGTTCAATCCCGTCCACGATGGCCATCGTCAGCTGCGCAATGCGGCGGCCACATTTTTGGGTGATTCAGTATTGTTTGAACTGTCGGTCTGCAATCCTGATAAACCATCACTCACCGCACACAAAGTTCACCAGCGGCTGCAACAGTTCACAGACGAGGACGTTCTGATAACCAACGCAGCACTGTTTGCAGATAAGGCAGACCTGTTCCCAGGTCGTTGGTTCGTGGTTGGATTCGACACAGCAGAACGCATCCTGAATCCACGGTATTACAATCATGACCTCGGGCTGCGTGATCAGTTTCTGCAGAAAATTTATTCAGCAAAGGTGCAGTTTCTGGTTGCCGGTCGGATGGATCTGACAGGCAAATCACGCATTTTCCGTACCAGCGATCAGTTGCCGGCGGGACATGATTACGGCGAGCTGTTTGTACAGTTGCCGCAATCGTGTTTTCGAGTTGATCTTTCATCAACAATGATACGCCAACAGCAAGGGAGCGCTGAGAACACACCATTGTAAAGTGGCACTATCTTACAGGATCAAGGCCCAGTCCCCGACGAATGAGACCAATCTGCCCGGCATGGATCTGTTCGTGGAGCGGACAGAACATGATGGCTCCCAGTTTAACGGGCCAGGCAGTCCATGGATGGTCGACTTCTTCCAGCAGAATGTCAGGCTCCAGCTGCCTCAGTTCAGAAAGTGCTGTTTCATGAATCCGCGTCAGCCGTGCAATCAGTTCATCAGAAGATGGTTGGTTTGACGGATTGTCGGTCGGTGTTGTTTGACGGCTGTAAGTTTTTCGAAATCTGCCAGGTACCAGATCGAGATCATCCGGACGACGACCGCGTATTCGAAACATAAGCAACCCATACTGGCTGACCGCCAGATGTCCGATCTGCCAGGCAATGTTGCACGGAAGTCCGTCGGGGATTTCGAACCAGCGATCTTTTGGCGTTTCTTCCAGCAGCCCCAGCGTATAAGTCCGTGCGGAGAGAATCTGTTCGATCGTTCCGTTCAGTAACGTAGCGGCGGTCGCCGGGTCCGGAGTGAGGTTCATGCTGTTGTACATCATCAAAGAAAGCGTTGACTGCGGTACTGCAGAACCGTGAAACGACCGAACTTGTTTTTGGGCATTTCATTGTTTGCAGGAACCAGAAGTAAAAATCGCCGGATGGCGACCTGCGGGTGTCGTGTCTGCACAGCAAGATCGTCATTCCCGGCACCGGCTGACCGGTCCGCTGAGAAATGTAATCACGACTCAGGATCGACAACACACCGAATTATAGTCTCGGGTAACCGCTGAAGTTGTTTCCCGGTGAAATTGTCGTGTAAACAGAATATTCAGATTTCGAATCAGATGATGACATGACAAACTAATGCAAGCCGCAGAAAAGAATATACCGTCACTCTTATGAATCGAAGACCGGCAACATGAAAGAAATTCGTAAGTGTGTCAGCACCGTCCGTGAACGACAGCAGCGTCAGTGGATCTGGAAATGTGTGTCAGCGGGATTGATGAGCAGTGGCCTGACGGCCTGTGGTCTGGGGACTGCCCGGTTCCTGTGGTCCGATGTCAGTCTGTTGTCCGTCGTTGCAGTTCTGATCGCCGGTCCGCTGCTGGGCTGGTTATATTCTGTATCGCGTTCCTGTTGTGAACAGGCCGCCGCCGCGGCAATTGACCGGGAATATCAACTTAAAGACCGTACGACAACGGCGCTGGAATTTTCTGCAACGTCCGCTCATCAGACAGGCTGGCAGATTCTCCAGGTGGAAGATACAGCAAAACATCTTGTATCAGTCCGGCCGGAAATGGTCGCACCAATTCACGCACCTCCATCGTGGTTTTGGGGACTTGGTGTCTCCGCAGCAGCTATCGTGATCGCAGTGGCCGGATCACCTTCTGAACAGGCCGTAGCTGAAGTCACGTCGAACAATGTGGTGACTGCCCAGGCCGATACATTAGAAGACAGCCTGAAAGAACTCCAGGAGTTTGACACTGAAGACATCGATCCGGAAATGGAGGAATTGCTGCGGCAACTCACAAAACGGCTGGACGCGTTAAGACAGCCCGGTGTGGAACCTCGGGACGCACTCGCCAGGCTGTCTGAAATGGAGGCTTTGCTTCAGGAAAAACAGCAGGAACTGCAACACCCTGATACTGAAGCTCAGCTGGCAGAGATCGGAATAGCGTTGTCACTTTCAGACGAAATGCGGGCGGCGGGAGAAGCAATGGGTAAAGGGGAATTGAAAAAAGCGGCCGAGGAACTGGCACGGCTGGAAATGCCTGAACTCAATACTCAGACCGAGAAAGCAATCACCGAAAAACTCGACAATGTTCGGAAAAATGAAAGCCGTGAAGCCGGTCAAAAACTCAAAGAGGCAACAGCCCGAACGACTGAAGGGCTGAGGCAGAGAAACCGCAGCAAATTCCAGGAAGGAATGCGGGGCCTGGCAGGGGAGTGCAAAAAGCAGGACCGTCGAAAAAAACTGTCGGACCTGCTCAGGAAACAGTGTCGTTTTCTGAGTGAATCTAAGGGTGAATGTGAGTCTGAGTACCGGCGAACCGGCACAGGCAGCGGAAAAGGCGGTGATCAGTGGGGGTCGGGCAGGACAGACAATCAGGACGAAGACAGAACATCGAAACTACAGTCGAATAACAGAATGAATATCACCGGACAGCAATCTGCAGAGGGTGACATTGACACCGAAACCATGACGGCTCCACAGACCGTTCAGGAAGCCGTTCGTCGATACCGTGATCAGGCGGAAACGTATGAACGGCTGACCGAATCCGTACTGGATTCTGAGCCAATACCACTGGGACACCGACAGACAATTCGTCGTTATTTCAGAATGATTCGGCCTCAGGACAGTGAACTTGACGCCGCCAGTAAAGAAACGAAAAAAACGCCGGAATAAGAGATAACAAAACAACTCCAGTGATTGCGTCCGGTGCATACAGCGCCTGCTTCGGAAGCAGCCTGACACAGAGCTGGGGACTTGTTATTTCAATCTGCTGTTCAGTAATTTTCTGAACGGATTTGTTGCGGGCCATCGCCAACAATGATGCTTGGTTCCATAAAGTAGCGCAGAGCAACAATCCGTTACAGATAATGTCGTTCAAGGAAATTACCCAAATGAAGCTGGACGTCCGCGGCATGTTGCTCGCTGCTCACGGACTTGGGTGTCAGCTCTTGAAACTCAGCACCATCAATCTGTTCCGCAATCGTCTGTCCGTAATGGAATAAATGAATCGGATCCTGTCGATTTGCCATCACGAGAGTCGGCACACAGATGCGTGTCAGTTCGCTGAGCTGATCATAGGGAGCATCCTGCGGAATGTGTCTCAGTCGGACGGCCCTCTCAACCGGCGACTGTCCGTCAAACTGGCCAGCCAGTGATCCTGCACAGTCCGGTGATTCAGCCATCATTGTGGTGTACACCTGCGACCGGCAGAACTGCTCACGTCCTCGCGCCGGCCCGAGATCACAAATCAGGTCTGCGATGTCGGTGAACAATTTTGCGTTTTCGTAATTGGGCCCAGCCAGCCAGGCCGGACGTGACGGCACCAGTCCCATAACCCGCCGGGGAAACTGCAAAGCGAAACGGACTGCCAGTGCCGCACCCATCGAAATTCCTCCGATGACGACACGATCAATTTTCAGGTGGCTCAGCAAAGCTGCCAGATCGTCTGCGAAACCGCTGAAACAAAGTTTATTGACTGGTCCCAGTGGTTGGGTTTCACCGTGAGCCCGACAATCAAAAGAAATCAGCCGTATACCGGCAGGCGGCGTAAACAACCCGCACGGCTGGCTGACATCACCACTCAGGCCATGCTGAAAAACAAACGGCAGGCCCTGACCGATATCTCGATAGTGGAAAGTGATACCGTCGTGGTGAAATTGTCTGGACATGTAAGTCAGCCGCGAACAGTTTGCTGGTCAAAAAAAGAAATGGAAACGTAAATCAGCAGAATAAACTGTCACACGATTCCAGCGTTTCAAATTCAATCAACCGCACGGCCAGTGACAGATCCTCGTTTTTTAACAGGCTCTCAGTGGTTGATTTCTGTTGTCCGATCCAGTTTTGCATGAAGAAACCGTACACACTCGGGAACCTGCGATTCACTCAGTCCATGAGTAATGAGTGCGCCGTTGAACTCGTACTTGTCCAACAACTTAAGAAAATAGTCGTAATCCAGAATACCTTTGCCTGCAGGGCTGTACCCGATATCTGCGTCGTCACTGAGATCTTTGGCGTGGGCCACTGCGATGTCGCTGCTCAGATGTCTGAATGCATCGTCCATCACTTGATGCATTCGTTCTGACTGGCCGACCTGGAACAGATTGGCAGGGTCCATGACGATTTTCACAACCGGAGAATTCAGTTGGTCCAGTAATCGGCGAGCTTTGAGCGCGGAATTGACAACGTTGTTAATTTCCGGCTCAATTCCCACCATCACATCCGATGCTTCCGCAATATTTACGATCTGCCGCATCGACGTCAGCATGTCGTTCCAGGCCGCCGGCGAATCATTCTCCGGATGCGCCCGCCACATGTTCTGCGGATCACGTGTGCCGGTACACAGTGTGATTAATCGTGTATTGAGCTGACGACAGACGTGTGCCAGTATGTCCAGGCGTTTCAGGTTGGCTTGCAGTAGCTGACGATCTGGATGAATAATGTTGAACGTTCCCGAAACTGCGGCCATGGTTAATCCACGTTCAACATGAGCCACGCGGACGCGCTCACAAAGTTCTGCGTCGATCTTATTCGGCAACGTCGGCAGACCGGCACAGACGAAATTATACTGAGTGCACTCAAACCCGTACTGACATACAGCATCGAGATTTTCTTCCGGTGAGTCGCGAACAAACGTTTTGGCGAAGACGCCCAGCTGCATTAAACGACTCCGGTCACATCCGAGAGACAGACGGCCTCGCCAGTTTCTACAGACCTGGCAATCGCCACCATTGCCCGCATGGCGGCCACTCCATCGTTGACTGTTGCACCGTGCTGTGGTTTTCCGTGAAGAATCGTATCGGCAAATCCCTCAAGCTGAGTTTTATACGTGTACGCATCAGCACCAAGCGGACGTCGAAAGACACGATCCTTTGCCGAGAAACATTCAACCACACTCGATTTGTGATACCACGGCAGGAAGACACGTCCTTTTACGCTGCCATGTTCACCATGAATCATAAATCCTTCCTCGAAGTCACCATGAACAGCAATAATCAGGTCCAGATGTCCCAGGCTGCCATCCGCAAAATCCACGTCAACATACCAGCACCAGGTACCGTAGCGCTCCAGCAAACGGGCACGCACGGAAACAATTTCGCCACCAAGCAGACGCGCTGTGTCAACCAGATGACTGGCATGACCGAGGATGTAATACCGTCGGCGATCTGACTTCGGGTCACCCTCCGGGCGAACTGCTCTGTGACTTTGATGAACAACCGGCTGAAGGTTATCGGTCATCGTATAACGATCGGTCGAATCGTAATACCACGCCTTGAAGTCAATGCGACCGCCGATTTCCTCATTCAGAAACTGTTTGGCAAATGCGATTCCCGGATCGAACCGCCGATTATTGCCCACCTGCAGGATCAGTCCGGAATTATCGACTGTGTGTTTCAGCGCTTCACATTCTTCGACTCCCACGCCCATTGGTTTTTCGACAAACACGTGTTTACCTGAGCTGATCGCCTTGGCCGCCAGCGGCACGTGAAACTGATCAGCAACAGCAACGATGATCGCCTCAACCTGATCATCCGCCAGCATCTCGTCGTAGGTTCGATAGGCGACCTGCGGTTCCCACATGGTTGTCATCCGTGTTCGCAGGTCATCTGCTAAATCGCTGATCGCGTACAGCTGAATATTGCGAGCCTTCCAACACGCATCAAAGTGCGCAATTTGTGCGACTGGTCCGCATCCCAGAACACCGATACGCAGTTCTTTTTCCACACATCACCTCAATTTTGCGTTCTGTGTTCCACAAACAATTCGGAAAAATCTGCTGTCTGTGCCGAACCATCTGCCAAGTGTGACTGCAGTACAATGGCAGCGTCGGAAAGCTTCGATATGTCTGCAACTGAATTCTGGACTTGCTGGTGGATTTCTTCGGCAGTAGCAGTTGCGGGCGTTACTTCCTTCTTCCTGAGAACGCTGAAGTCGGCAAACAGCGCATAAATTACGAACACACCAACAATCAGACCAACGCCGACTTTCTTCGCGTGTACCCAGGGCGTCATGTCGACGGCACCAACGTCTTGCTGCACAAATTCTTTTTTGCATGGTGATATTTCCCCAATGACCAACTGCAGGATTACTAACCAGGCAAACACCGCCCCAAGAAAATGAAACTCGTGCATCGACTGGACGATCAAATCGAAAGGCGGCACAAAATAGCCCAGAACGATGATACCGAATCCGGCAATCAATGCGATTTTAGCGGCTTTTGGCGGCACCCGCTTTGAGAGCATGCCCACCAGAACCACCGCGAACAGAGGAATGAAATAAATTCCGTTCATCTTTTGCAGATATCCCATGATGCTGTCAGTTCCCGCAAGGAACGGGGCAATCGTCATAGCAGCAGCGGCAACAGCCCAGCCAAAAATTTTGCCTGAGCGCACGATCTGTTGTTCCGTGGGATTTCTGTTGATCATGCCCTGATACAGGCCAAGGCTGAACAACGTACAGGAACTGTTCAGAGCCGAATTGAAGCTCGACAGAATGGCACCGATCATGACCGCGGCGAAGAACCCGGTCAGCGGTGCCGGCAGAACTTTGTTAACCAGCGTACCGTAAGCGTGATCAGCCCTGATGCCATCATCCGCAAACAGAGCAACAGCGATGATTCCGGGCAGGACCAGGTAAACCGGCCCAAACAGTTTGAGTGCCCCCGTTAGCAGCACGCCTTTTTGGCCTTCCGCCAGGCTGCTGGCGCCTAAGGTTCGCTGAATGATCTGCTGGTTGGTGGTCCAGTAAAAAAATGTCAGCAAAAGGATCCCGGAAAACAATGTGCTGAAGGGTACTGAACTGTTGTTGTTACCGATTGAATTGAAGGTTTCCTCAGGGAGTTTCCCGAGCTTTTCGATACCATCGCTGAAACTGTTTTCGCCAAGGAAGAGCAGTCCGAAATACGCAATCATGACCCCCCCCACTAGCAGGCCAATCCCATTGATCGTATCCGACACAGCCACTGTTCGCAGACCACCAAAAAGTGCGTAAATCGACCCAATGATGCCTACAGTCCACACGATTGCCCACAGCACAGTCGTCTCGGATTGGATCCCGGTCAGAGTCTGTATATCCAGAATACCGATCATACCCGTAGCGCCCGTGTAAAGGATGATGGGCAACAAAATGCAGACATAGGCCACCAGGAAGATCAGGTTGGTGATGACCTGAGTTTGGTGGTCGTATCGGATTTCCAAATACTGTGGTACGGTCGCAATGCCACTCTTTAAAAAACGCGGCAGGAAAAACAGGGCCATGGCCACCATCCCGATTACAGACCAGACTTCCCACACCATCACACAAAGACCGTCGTTAAATGCGGCACCGTTCAGTCCGACCAGCTGCTCCGTCGACAGATTGGTCAGCAGCAGCGAGCCTGCAATCAGTGGAAAGGTCAGTGTGCGCCCGGCAAGAAAAAAACCATTTGATGAAGTGTGATCATCATTGCGTGTCACACGGTAAGTGATTACTGCAACCAGGACTGTAAAAAAGACGAATGAAGCAACAACCATCGTGTCTGTCCTGTTTGCTGTTATGTGGTCTGTAACCGTCAGAGCCCCGATGACACGGACTTTACTGTCCTGTATTGAACACAGGGAAAGAAATCCGGTGTTCGATGTCTCTGATTGCAGGTACCGCGTGCAGGGTATCCGGCTGCGTCCGCACAGGAAACCAGTCTGTTTTTCAGTGCATTTTTGTTTGCCGCAATGCCAATGCTAAGTTCCTGGAATTGTCACAGCCGGAACGTTTCCAGCCGGCCGTTACTGAACGATTATTTGCAGCGGACCTGTCTTTGTTCACATCACTCGTCCCGTTGGACTGTGTGCTGCGGCTTTGTGTTTTAATTGATGGTTTGTCCGGGAGGACTGCGATTTGCACACTGTGTCGCTGCCGTCTGGCACTCCGTGTAGCCGCCGTCTGACAGACTGCAGCCATCGGAAGGTCGCCTGCTGGTGCTGCAAAAAGGAGGTTCGGACGTGAAGTCGAATTTCGGCACCGGCTACAGATTTGCCAGCGCGTTGCCACGTTCCTGAAGCGGCAGGGCAACAGCTTGACTTCCCTGGCGATGCGACTCAAACACACCACAGATCATCTCCAGAATCGTCGCACCTTCCAGGGCACTGCACAATGGCTGACGATCCGAGCCGATCGACGCGATTAAATCGCGAGCCGGCCGGCCATGATGTGTGATGATTTCCGTGAGGTTATCGTATGGCTCCGGCTGACCAATACCGGCCGACGAAATCGGAACCCACGGGCGAGGTTTGTCAGTTGGCTCAAAGGGATTACCGGGAACAAAATGGGCCAGCGGGTGTCGATCACATTTGATGGCTACGATTCCCCTGCTGCCTATAATCTGCAGTCCAAACCCATGATTGTGGGTCTGATCACTGGCGATTGAATCAAAGCAGGCGATCACACCACCTTCCATTTCATATCGCGCGTGAACTTCGTTGCCGGCCAGCGGACCAAGTCCTTCATTGCCTTCTTTGACATCACCTTTAACAACACGACGACCGTCCTGCATCATCACTGCTGAACACGACAGTGGATTCCCGCCAAAGTAGTTGATCAGATTCATCGTGTGTGAACCGAGAACCCACAGATCTTCTCCGCCTCCGCGCCGATCACCTTTACCCCGACCACGGATTTCGAGCACTTTTCCAAGGTCCCCGTCCGCGATGAGCCTGTCGATCGCCTGCAGCGTCGGATGGTAGCGATTGCGGTGAGCAACAGCGATTTTGGCCTGATGTTTCTCGGCTGATGCGATGATCTGATCGGCTTCGCCAGGAGTACGACAAAACGGCTTTTCAACATAGATACCCTTCGCACCGGCTTCGATCGACGCGATAATCATGTCTCGATGCTGATCGGGATGCCGCGGGCAGACCGCTACGATATGTGGTTTAACTACCGCCAACATTTTTCGATAGTCCAGGAAACTGTGTTTAGCCCCCAGACGTTTTCCGGCTTCCGCAAGCCCGTCTGCATTCGGGTCTGCCACGGCCACAATCTCAGTCGCCGGCACGTGCATCCAGACGCTGTCCAGCCCGTGCCCATAGTTCCCGCGCCCGGTATGGCCAATCACGGCAACACGAAATTTGTCATCCGAAGCTGCCCGACCAATCAGTGGGAATGCCAGAGAAGCTGAGCTTGCGGTCAGAAATGTGCGGCGATGCATGAGCAATACTTCTGTTAAGTAGTGACCATCACGGATGGTAGCGATTATTCATCAGGTTTTTAGCTGCTTGTCCAGTGCTCGGCCAGTTGCTGACGGGCTCGCGCTGATGGATTGCAAACGGCAGTACTGATTGACAAAGTGTATCACGGGTCGTGTTTGATCACGAATTACTATCGGCCGACGATCAGGACACCGGGGTGATGAAAATCAGCGAAACAAAAGAATCCTGGTTTCTGGTTGTGTTTTTCACTGTGTTCGTATTTGGTCTCGCGGTTGCAGACCTGGCCGCTGCAGCATCTGACAGCTCAGACGACTGGCTGCTGTTTTCGGCGAAGGGTGAACGTGCACCCGATGGTTCCGCCAGTGCTCCCGTTGTGGGCATCATCCGAGCCAACGGCAGTGCGGAGCAGTATCCCGACTTTGGAGTTCCAGGACAAAAAGGATGGCAGCTGGGACCGCAGTTTTCTGACGGGAAGTTTGTCGCGCGGAGTTTCGAAAACACCACGATGTCTCCGGCCGGCGCAACGGTTCTGTCTGGCTGTTCGACTCCGAGTCCGGCAGGATTGAATGTGAGCTGCTTACCAATTTCGACAGTGGAGACAGTGATATCACTGTTGATCTGGTGCTGCCTGGCAGACGGCTGCTGGTCGGCGTAATTGATAAAGATGGACAGCGTCAACTGTACGATATGGACCTGAGTGGCAGAGACGCACGGGCAATCACCTCACCTGGCGAAGGCTTTCACTATGGGACGCACCTCAGTCCCGACCGCAGGCGTCTTTCCTGTCATCTCACAGGTGGTATCCGTCACCGCAAGAACGGACTTATCGAATCACCATTTCGTGTCGGTTACTATGCGATCAACGTGATGGGGCTGACCGGCCGCCCGCGCACACTCGTGCATGGTGAAGAGGGACATCTGTTCTTTGATCCTCGCTGGTCGCCTGACGGAAGTTCACTGATCTATCTGGACTGCCTCCCGCAGACAGACCCAGGCCACATCCGCGCCGATCTGGTACTGGCAACTTTCGACGAGTCAGCACCCGGCGGCTGGCGCAGTCGCCGGGTCACTACGGACCAGCGGCACTGGTTCGGGACGGCCTACGGACCGGCCGACGCCCGCGGTGGTGGTTCGAACACTTCGAGCTGGTCTCCTGACGGCAGGTTCGTTACCTGGACTCGAATGACGCCCGACGCTCACATGGACTGTTATTTTGATCCGACACGTCCCAGCCACGAGGAGAACGTGTATGCCCCTGAGCGCGCCAGGGGTGGTACACAAATTTGTCTGCTCGAACCGGCAACCGGAAAGGTGATGGAACTGACTGACGCTGTCGAGCGCCGATGGGATTTTCGGCCACGCTGGTCGAAATCCGGTCGTTTGATCGCTTTCGTTCGCTGCATGGTGGGCTGTTATGCCGAACTCTGGGTGATGCGGGCAGATGGTACTAATCAGCGACGTCTGACAGCCGGCCCGGATCATGCGCCACGTGGCTGCGATCAGCCCCGGTGGGTGTACTGGCCAGGTACTGCAGTTGACCAGAAGTAAATACTCCTTTTGTAAGAAATCACAGTGGTGTCACAGATGTGTATTCAATTCAGCAACTTGGTTACATCCTGACTTATTACCGTGGTTTCACTCACCAAAGCCCGTCACTCATTCCGGAAATCCTTCCCCGTGAAAAAGTTCTTTCCGCGTTTTTACGCTGACAATTTATGAATGTCATTAACGGGATTGGAACCGTGTGATTTTCAGAGACGGGTGACACATCGTCTCTACTGTTTCGCCAGCAGCCATGCAAAAAGTCCCCTAGCCAAATGCATGCGGTTTTCTGCCTGGTGGTAGACGATACTTTGGGGTCCGTCTATCACATCATTTGTGACTTCCAGACCGCGCTTCGCCGGCAGATCATGCATAAAGCGAGCTGTTGCCGGAGCCTGTTTCATCAATTTGCTGTTCACCTGGTAACCTGAAAATGCCTGTTTACGACGCTCAGCTTCTTTTTCCTGGCCCATACTGGCCCAGACATCTGTGTAAATAAAGTCAGCCGTGGAAACAGCATCGACAGCATCCCGCGTCTGCTGAATTTTTGCGTCAGGAAACCGTAATTTCACACCCGGCAAAAATTCTTTGGGAAATTCAAATCCTTCCGGAACCGCCAGGGTAAATTTCAGACCGGTCATTGCCGCAGCAATCGCCAGTGATTTGGCCACATTGTTGCCATCACCAACGAAAACCAAATGGGTTCCTTCAAAGGTGTCGGCTGTTTCCTGAATGGTAAGAAGATCAGTCAACGCCTGACATGGATGGCGCTCATCAGACAATGCATTGATCACCGGGCAGCTGCTGTACTGAGAAAAATCCAGAATCAGCTGTTGTGAAAATGTCCGCATGGTGATCATGTCACTGTAGGAACTAAGCACAGTGGCTACGTCGGAAAGCGATTCCCGGCCATCAAGGCCGGCTTCAGCCATGGTCAGAAAAATACCGGACCCACCCAGATTGATCATGGCAGCTTCAAAGCTGTTGCGAGTTCTCAGAGACGGTTTTTCAAAAAGCTGTACGAGCACTCGTCCGGCGTACGGAGCTGGGAGGTCGCCGGATTTGTACCGGCGTTTCAGATCTGCTGCGATACGCAGAATCTCATCAAGTTCTGCTGGAGTAACATCATCCAGGGAAGTCAGGTTTCTCGGCATCGTCTGCGGGGACCTGGTCACGATTGGGGTTCGAATTCGGGAAACCGATTATTATCTGCTTTCGAACGGTCCAAATTAAGCTCGGAATCAAGGATTCATGGTTTTTTCCGGTGGGAGAAACATAACAGGTCATCTTTCAACCATTCAGAGTGTCTGCAGACGGCCACGGGTGAACGTTTGGTGGTCTCAAGACGATTTTTTCCAAAAAGCAGCAACAAAACCTGTGAGCCATATTCAGATCTTGTTTGTTCAGCCTGATCTGAACCGTGATTTTATTCAAAAATTGGTTCTGGTGTGGTTCTGTTCATGTTGTGAACACCACCTGACAGCACACAAACAAAAATTTGAATTGGCTGGTGGCAACCCCGAACACACTGATTTTGACAGCGGCAATATCGGAGTGACGGCTTATTTAGTGTCCTGTATTATCGCCTGAGCAGCATTTCTTCCACTAGCTCCCATGACACCACCACCCGGATGAGTCGCACTTCCACATAGATACAGACCCTCAACCGGTGTGCGATAGTCGCTCCATCCCGGCACAGGTCTCATGCTAAACAGCTGGTGAAGTGACATACTGCCCTGAAAAATGTTGCCACCTGTAAGCCCGTACACCTGTTCCAGATCAACAGGAGTCAGAATTTGTCGGTGCTCGATCGCAGACTCAAAATTCGGTGCATATTTCATAATTTCCGAGATACATCGGTCGGCAAAGGTTTCCCGATGATCTTCCCATGTGCCGTTTGCCAGCTGATAGGGTGCGAACTGGACAAATAAAGAGGCGACATGATGTCCTGGGGGAGCGATCGAGGGGTCCACGGCACTGGGTATGGTCATTTCTATGATGGGTCTTGTTGACGGATATCCCTGCCGGGCTTCAAAACAACCCTGCTCCAAATCCTGTATGTGAGCATTGATGTGGATTGTGCCGCGATGCTGAGGTCCCGGCTCATTGATGCCCGGCATTGCGGTGAAATCGGGTAGTTGATTCAGAGCAAGATTGATTTTCATGCTGGCACTGCTGTAGTCGATCCGTTCTACGGCTGCCTGAAAGGTTGCTGGAAGTACGTCACCGGACAGCAGCCGACTAAACGTGTGCCGAGCATCTATTCCTGATGCCACATTAGCGGCTTCATATTTTGAACCGTCTTCCAGCTGGACACCACGAACATGGTTACTGTCTACTAAAATACGACTGACCGGTGCACCGGTGTGGATCTCAACACCATGACTTTGTCCGGCCGAGGCTAGAGCTTCTGACAAACGTCCCATGCCACCCCTGACATATCCCCAGACGCCACGGGCACCGCCGGCGGCTCCCATAACATGGTGAAGCAGGACATAAGCTGTCCCAGGTGCTGATACAGACTGGAAATTGCCAATAATGGCATCCGTTGCAAGTGTTCCTTTGAGTTCATCAGATTCAAACCATCGATCGAGAATGGGCAGAGCGGCTCCGGTCAGCAATTCGATCGCTTCCGGCATCTGATTTCCAAGCGATTCGATCGCTTTGTGCAAATGCACGATTTTCCGACCATCACTGATTTTTTTTCTTAGCGAACGGCGGCGCCAGGTTTTTGGCAGCGGCAGTAAATCCGGTGGTGTACTGCTCAGAATCGGTTCCAGTTTTTCAGCCACGTTCGTCAGTAGAGATTCATAACGGGGCCATGCTTCCGCGTCCTTCGCTGAAAACTTCAAAATCTCAGCATAATTCGAGGTGTCATCTGCCCCCAGAATAAGTGATCGGCCGTCGTCAAACGGTGTGAACGAAGATGGTGTTCTCGCCAGGACTTCGTAGCCATATTGCTTCAGCTCAAGTTCCTGTTCGATCTCCGGCAGAAGCAGACTAATGACATAGGCTGCCGTAGACACTTTGTAACCCGGCCATAACTCCTCAGTTACACAGGCTCCACCCACAATTGGCCGTCGCTCGAGTACCAGCACACTTCTGCCGGATCGCGCTAAATATGCTGCACACACCAGCCCGTTATGTCCACCGCCAATGATGATTGTGTCATACTTCATCCGTGCTGATTCTCTGCTGTGCTGAAGGTCAGAAACAAATACCGTATGATTGGACCGTTACCCACCATCGGACCACAAACACCCTGATACCTTTTTCTCATGAAATACTTTTTCAGCTTATTCATTTTGCTGGTGTCGTTTGGTTGTTCTTCGGAAGAAAAACCGACCGGAAACGTCGTGGCACCGGAACCAGAAACCCAGACACCCGAAAAAGATGATTCCGCAGCGATTGATGTTCTTTCCCAAATTGGCGCACGCACAAAAAAGAACGCTGATGGTCTAGTTATTGAAGTGAACCTGAGAAAAACGCAGGCGAATGATGAAACACTGCGTGCCATTGCTCCACTCAAACATGTCCGGGCATTGCTACTGAACGATCTGGAGATTACAGATGCGGGCCTTGAGGTATTCAGTGAGGTCGACTGGCCACTGGTAAACCTGGACCTGCGCGGCTGTCCCGTTTCCAACAGAGGTCTGGCTCTGCTTACCGAAGTTACTTCTCTCAAAGCACTCCGCCTGTCGGGGAGCAACAGCAGGACTTCCGTTGACGATGACGGCATGAGCGCCGTTGCCGCACTTAAAAATCTCAAAGTCCTGTCACTCGACAAACTTTGGATCACCAATACGGGTATCGAACGATTGCTGCCGCTCAACCAGCTCGAAGAGCTCTACCTGGCTGAAACCACAATCGACGATGATGCCTTGATGTTGCTGGCAAAATTAGAAAACCTTCGCAAACTGCGATTATCAAAAAACCAGATTTCTGACTCGGGCCTGAAGCACCTCACCAGCCTTGAGCAACTGGTTGAACTGGATCTCAGCGAAATTTCCCTGCTTTCTGATGAAGGGATGCAGCACCTGAGTGGTCTCACCACTCTGCAGAAACTGAATTTATGGCGCGTTCCGGTGAGCAATTCCGGTGTAATGCAGCTCAAACCGCTTACCAATCTGGAATGGCTGAATCTGGACAACACCAGATTGTCTGACGACGGATTATCGGCACTCGTCGAGATGAAAAAAATATCTTTTCTTCATCTCGGATCGACTCAGGTATCTGACTCGGGACTTCCACAACTGTCAGGTCTGACCAGTCTCAAAGATCTTAAAGTCACACGAACAAGTGTATCAGCAGCTGGTGTAGCTGATTTACAAAAGAGCCTGCCCAACACAGAGATTCAGCTTGAGTATATAGCCAAGTGAAATTCATCATGGTTTGTTGTTTATATTATCAACGAACCTGTTGATAACACGTTGCATTACCAACTAATGACCTGGACTAAACACCTAATTTTTCAACCAGTATAATTTCTGTTTGGTATGGGTATGGATAGTTAACTCTTTTATCAGACCAGTTCACCGGTCGTAATAAGGCAGGTTATCAACCGGTTATCAACACGATTTATTTCACTCATGTCATATATATAGCTGCCTGATGATGATTTTCGGTACCGGTTATCAACAATGGACGTCTACCTTATTACTATTGCTACTTAAAATTTTGTTTTACCTGTTCCCAAATCAACAACACCGACCAATCTTCCGTCATTATGACACTTCCCAGCCTGGATTATGATCTTTTGAAACAAATGCTGTAGCTGTTTCTGTATTGGTAGCTCTGAGATTCGGTCCATCCCATTCCAGGGCAACACCAGATCGGTATGCAACATTTCCGAGCTGGACAGCTTCGGTCAGTGCACCGGAATAAGTGAAGTTACAGGTTGTGGGTGTCCCATTCATACACGCCTGAATCCACTCGTTGTGATGTCCCACAGAATCCGGAATTGATTTTGGCGGTGGCACGAAACCAGCAAATTTTTCCTGGGGGAACAATCGGTACGAGCTGTAATCAGCAAACATCATTCCGTCACTCCCCACAAACATGACACCATTTGCTTTGACACGCTGACCGTGAATTTGTTTGGGGATCATGTTTCCGTCGTACCAGGTCAAATCAAGAGCTGGATTTGTTTTGGTGGCCGGGAACTTGTAGTCGACCGTCAGACCGAGTGGACAGGAATCAGGATGCAGTTGAGGACCATGGGCGCGACAATAGGTGGGGCGAGTGAGATTCAGTGCCCAAAACGGCAGATCCATGAAATGACAGGCCATGTCACCAAGTGTTCCACTGCCGAAGTCCCACCATCGTCGCCACTGACCAGGATGATATAAGCCCTTTTTGAACGACCGGGCCGGGGCTGGCCCCAGCCACAGTTCCCAGTTCACGTGACCGGGGACAGGATCAGCTTGTTTTGGCCGTTCTCCGCCACCCCATGTCTTACCAACCCAAACATGGACTTCATTCACGTCGCCAATGGCTCCGCTCTGAATGATTTCAACTACTCGTCTATAGTTATCCCAGGCATGAATCTGGGTACCCATTTGAGTTGCTACACCGGCCTGTTCAGCAGCTTCTGCGATGATTCGAGCTTCCTGGACACTGTGTGTAAGCGGTTTTTCGCAGTAAACATGTTTTCCTGCCCTGAGCGCCCGAATCGTAGCGGGAGCGTGGTGATGATCAGGAGTTGCCACCACTACGGCATCGAATTTGTCTCCCATGCGGTCAATCATTTCTCTGTAATCAGAGAAACCGGCTGGAGTCGCCCCATTATTTTCATGGATCATTTTTTGAGAAGCTGCCAGAAACTCACCATCGATATCGCAAAGTGCAACAATATTTTGCGACATCACACCCTGAATATCGGCAACCGCACGATTGGCGGTGCCGATACAGGCGATATTCAGTTTGTCCAGGATCGATGAACCACGTCGGGCTTCAGCAAAACCGGACGCGTATATGCCGGCGGCTACAGAAGCGGATGTATGAATAAAGTTTCGGCGGCTGAGCAAGGTCATGGTGAGTATCCTGTGGGGCAGGCAGTGTGAAACGGTCTACACGATAAGCGGAGAGAACGGCAGGCGGCAAGTCTTGTTCGGAAGCTCCATGACCACATACGAAAATATTGTTTTTAACTGCGGGCACAGTTACCCCCAATAAAATGAGTGAATACACAGATAATCTGATTGTGGGCCAGGGACTGGCAGGAACAACGCTGGCGTGGAGTCTGCTGGACTGCGGGCAGAGTGTCGTGCTGATAGACAGAGGAGAAACTGCTACAGCATCCAGAGTTTCTGCCGGACTGGTCACTCCCTGGACCGGTCGTCGAATGGCGCAGAGTGATGACTATCAGGATTACTGGGACACAGCCGTCAGATTCTATCGATCAATTGAAAATCGACTGAAACAGCGACTGTTTACTGAAGGGCCTATGGTACGTGTTTTTGTTAATCGTTCGGAAGAATCTGTTTTCTACAAGCGGAAAGCTGTGGCAGCAGAGGGGGCCCTCAAATCATGGTCCGGCAAACTCCAGTCTAACGGGCCGTCTTACGCCGGTTGCTGCATGCAACCGGCCGGGCGACTGGATGTACGGCGCTATCTTCAGACGTCAGTAGACTATTTCAGTCAGCGAGGTCTGTGGTTCCGTTTGAATCTGGACATACCGGATGGATTGTTGCTGCAGTCGGATCAGGTGGAATTACCGAAACTTGGCCTGACAGCGAAGCGGATCATTTTCTGTCAGGGAGCCGCACAGAATCCGTGGTTTGAAGGAGTGCCAAATAATGCATCTCGGGGAGATGTTATCAATGTCCGACTGGATGATTATGTTATGCAGGACGTGGTGCATCATTCCGTGTGGCTGGCACCGGAACGGGACGGAAGCATTACGGCAGGATCCACATACGACTGGGAATTTGCGGACAACGCACCAACAGCAAAAGGTCGTCGACAAATTCTTAAAGCAATGGGTCGGTTTATCGACGGCAACATTCGAGTCCATCGACATGCAGCAGCAGTACGTCCGACGATGAAAGATTACCGTCCGGTCATTGGTCGTCATGGAATCCACAGTTCAGTGTACATATTCAACGGTCTTGGATCTCGGGGAGTTTTGACAGCACCCAGGCTGGCGGAACAGCTTGTGGAGTTTTTAACGGGGCAGCGGACCAAACTACCTCATCAAATCACCCCGGATCGTCTGCGTAATGAACAGTGGAAAGAATCATTGACACAAGTTGCCCAGAATCGCATGGCAAGCGTACTGAGTCACGGAGACGTTGTGATTGATGCGACGGTCGGTAATGGATTTGATACCTGTTTTCTGTCAGCGCATGTGGGGCCCGCCGGGCATGTTTACGGATTTGACATACAGCACCAGGCCATCCAGGCCACTCAAAAACGACTGAACGCAGCACAGCTGACGAATGTTAAACTGTTATCGTACAGTCACGCTGAGATCAGCCGACATGTGACAACATCAGTCAGTGGAGCTATGTTCAATCTTGGATATTTGCCACGAGGTGATCATTCAATTGTAACCCAGGCAGACAGCACAATTACCGCCCTGAAACAGTTACAGCAACTTCTTAAACCGGGGGGAATGATCACAGTACTGGCGTATCGCGGGCATGAAGGAGGCCCGGAAGAAACGGGAGCGGTGGAGAGCTGGCTGCAAGAACAAACCGAGTGTCTGGTGGAACGTATTGACAGCCATCAGAGCAGGTCAACCTCACCGATATTGTTTATACTGGTGAAGCGATCACAACAAACGGAAAAATAGATTCAGCTGTATTTCAGATACGACAAAGCAGTTTAGCAGCACGATCGATTTCATCCGCCGCTGCCAGCAGAAACGGATGATGCAGTGTCAGCAGCTGACTGTGCAGTGCGGCAGCGTTTTGAAGTTCACCAATGGCTCGAAAACGACTTTTTGCATGTGTGAGATGAAGAGCCGGAAATGCGGGGTCAAGGGGGAGTCCGCACAACCGGACACGTTCAGCAACGGAATCACGGTCTGTGGAAGCTGCACAGTCTGTCAGCAGGGCGACTTTGTAGTATGCTGATTCATCATCCAGCGACTTGTCCCAGACGATTCTGACTGAAGAACGGGTGTTCAGAAGAATTCGTAATTGTTTTACAGACTGTCGACGAATCAGGTTGTTTTCATCCAGTTTTTTAATCTGTGGTAACAGCACGGCGGCCTGCATTTCAGATAATGGATAAGCATCATTTCCTCGTTCAGTGTACAGCCTGATGCGCTGAGCCAGTTGTGGATCGTTGGTTAATACGGCACCCCCGCGTCCGGCGGTAAGCAGTTTACTTCCCCCAAAACTGAGTATTCCTGCGTGTCCGACTGTTCCGGACCGACGTCCGTTAATGCAGCCACCCGGTACCTGGCAGGCATCTTCAATAAGAACGAGCTGATGTTCAGCAGCAAATTCGGCTACCTGTTCAACAGGTGCCATGCAGCCGTGAAGATGAGAGCAAATAATTGCTTTGGTTGAGGACGATAAAGCTGTTTCCAGCAGATCCGGATTGAGCACAGGTCGCCCGGGCAGAGTATCGATCAGTACAGGCCTGGCACCGACAGTCAGTACATTCGAAAAATTTGCTTTGTAATCGTAAGCCGCCAGAATGACTTCATCGCCTGACTTTATATTTGAACCGCGAAGGGCCAGTTCGACTGCTGACGTGCCACTGCTGCACAGGTGAACGTGTTTCACAGAAAAATACCGGGCAAGTGTGTCACAAAGTGCCTTACAGTGCGGACCGTGGTATCGTCCCCAACTCCCGTCCGTCAGCATTTGTTCCACTGCGATCCGTACGTCATTGTCAGGTGTCGGCCAGGGCCAGGGACCAAAGGACTCATCAGTGAGTGTGTTCATGATGATTCAGGCGATGGAACAGAAGCAGCGTTGTCTGTGTTACCGGTATCATCCGGCGGCGGGACATTCACCTGAATGTCACCGTCTTCAACCCGGACATCGTAAGTCGACGTACGGATTTCACTTTTCATGTTATCCAGCCAGACGCCGTCACTCAGGCGAAACCGCCAGGCGTGCCACGGACACATGACAGCGCCGTCATCAACGTGGCCATCGGAAAGCGAAGCACCCATATGAGGGCAAAAATCGTTGATTGCAAAGTACTGATTGTTTTCATTGAACACACCAATCATTGTACCGTGCACAGGAAAACATCGTCCCTGACCTGGTGGGATGTCACCAACTTTAGCCACTGTTTGAAAATCACTCATTGTCCTGGCCGCATCTTAAACTCGAAGAGCACACGCAATCTGTTTTTGGAAATCTTCGACGGCACGTCGCTGTTGTCAAATCATCAGACGCCGGAAGCTGCAGTCCAATACTGCAGCAGAAAATATCAGGATCCAGGTCTGTCAGACAGTTACCAGACCGGTGTGAGTTATGGTTATCACGTAATCATGTGAACTGTCAAAGAATCCGGTGGAATACGCGTTACAATATTACACGTATCATTGACCGGATGAATTCCTGAAAGAACCAAATGTTTGTTGATCGAGTCCTTCTGTACTGTCAGGCCGGCGATGGCGGGAATGGCTGCAGCAGTTTCCGACGCGAAAAGTTTGTACCGCGCGGTGGTCCGGATGGTGGTGACGGAGGAAATGGCGGCAATGTCGTGATTCAGGCGGATCGTAACCTGGGATCATTGACCAACCTCTCCGGACGCCGACACTGGAATGCCGAACGGGGCGGACACGGTAAGGGAGCACTGCGAACAGGTCATACGGGCGAAGACACAGTCATTCCGGTTCCGCCAGGCACCTTGGTGACAGACGCAGACGAAGGTCATTTATTGAAAGATCTACAGCATCACGAAGACCGGGTTGTGATTGCCAAAGGTGGCCAGGGAGGTAGAGGTAACAAACGCTTCGCGACATCCACGCATCAGGCACCAAGAGAATGCGAACCGGGAACAATAGGTGAATTTCGTAAAGTCAAACTGGAACTCAAGCTGATTGCCGACGTCGGACTGATTGGAAAACCAAATGCCGGAAAGTCTACTTTGCTCAGTCGTGTGTCTCATGCTTCCCCGGATATTGCTGCTTATCCTTTTACAACAACTTATCCCAATCTGGGGATGGTGCGGTTAGGATACGACCACGAATATGTTCTGGCAGACATACCAGGTCTGATCGAAGGTGCACACGCCGGAGCGGGTCTGGGACATGAGTTTCTCAGGCACGTGGAAAGGACCCGGGTTTTTGTTCATCTGGTGGAGCCGGATCCGCTGGACCATTCAGATCCGCTGGACAACTACAAACAGATTCGTCAGGAACTGGAAAAATATAATCCGCACCTGGCGAAACGCCCCGAAATCGTGTGTGTGACGAAGGCAGAGCTGCCTGATGCAGAAACGTGTGCGGAATTGCTGCGTGAAACATCCGGTGCTGACGTACATGTGATATCCGCTGTCACCGGTTATGGAATCGACGCATTACATCAGTTGATCTTTCAGCGGTTAAGCGACGTTGACGGTGACAGATCACCGATCTCTGCTGAATACCAGTCGTCACCGGATACACAGGCAGAATCGGTGACCGAAAAATTCAGTGACGAATGCGGACAAAGTGATTGAAGTCACCAGCTGCATAATCCAGTTCGGCTGCCGGATTACGGGAACGAAAAGAAAACCATGAAAATTCTTCTGGCAAATCCACGCGGATTCTGTGCCGGTGTCAACATGGCGATTGAGTGTCTGGATGATGCGATTCGTCGCGTTGGACCGAACATTTACGTTTATCACGAAATCGTCCATAACAGGTATGTTGTCGATCGTTTTACTCAGCAGGGTGTCACATTTGTGGACACAATCGAGGAAGTGCCGGAAGGGTCAATCCTGCTGTTCAGTGCTCACGGTGTCTCACCCGAGATTCGAAACAGGGCAAAACAGCGCAGGCTGCAGACCGTAGATGCCACTTGTCCGCTGGTCACCAAGGTCCATTTGGAAGCGATTCGTTACGCTCGGAACAATTTCCACATCATACTCATTGGTCACCAAGGTCACGACGAAGTCATCGGCACCATGGGTGAAGCTCCGCAAAGTATCACGCTGGTGGAAACAGCCGAAGAAGTTGATGCTTTGACGTTTGAAGAAAACGACAAACTGGCCTACCTGACACAGACCACACTCAGTGTGGTGGAGGCCCAAGCCGTTATCAGTACACTCAAACGACGCTATCCCGGGATTCAGTCACCACCGAAAGAAGATATCTGTTATGCCACCACAAACCGCCAGGATGCAGTAGAAGCCCTGGTGAAACAGGCAGACGTCCTGATTGTGCTGGGTAGTCAAAACAGTTCCAACAGTCGCCGGCTAATGGAGATTGGGGCTCAGCGCGGAGTCAGCTCCCGACTGGTGGACGGAGCGGAAGATCTGCGTGCCGCGTGGTTTGAAAATGCAGAAACGGTTGTCGTTACGGCTGGTGCGAGTGCCCCTGACATCGTAGTGCAGGAATGTATTGCGTACCTGACAGAACATTTTGACGCGACACTTTCCGAAGAAACACTGCGTGAAGAGAACGTACATTTCAACCTGCCGCGAGATCTGCAGCAGTTGACAGCGCTGCCGGAACCGTCAGATGCCGATGCCGTAAAAAATCTGTGATGTTGTCCCGAAGATCTGCTTCTGTTCACTGTTCGTGATAGGACCAAGCACATCAACAAGTGACTGGTGAACCTGCTCGTAATTTGCTGCAAGTTCCAAAACGGGCCAGTCACTGCCAAACATACATCGTTTCGGTCCGAATGCCTCTAATGCTGTCTCGACGTAAGGTTTGAGATCAGAAGGTTTCCATTTGTCCCAGTCGGCTTCGGTCACGAGTCCGCTGAGTTTGCAGAACACATTTGGAAACTGTGCAGCAGCTTTGATTTCGGAAGCCCAGTTATCAATCAGGCCGTCCCTGACCATTGGTTTTGAGAGATGGTCAATGACCAGTGGAAGATTGGGCAGTTCCCGTCCCAGTCTGACAACGTGTCTGAGATGGCGGGCGCGGGTGAGAACGTCATACGGCACCCGATGTTTTTCCAGTACCCTTAATCCGTGCAAAAACTCCGGACGTACAATGAAGTCATCATCCGATTCATCCTGCACAATATGTCGAATACCGACAAATTTAGGATGGTCTGTCAGCTCCAGCAGTTTGTCTTCGCAGGATTCATCCCGCAGGTTGATCCAGCCGACAACACCGGCAATGAAATCATTTTCTTCGGCAAGCCGCAGGGCCCATTTCGTTTCTTCAGGATTGTGCTGCGTCTGCACCACGATGGTTCGATCGATACCTAGACAGTCCAGATGCGGTTTAAGATCCGACGGCAGATAATCGCGGCAAATCCGATGATGTTGAGGTTCATGCAGCCAGCCGTAGTCGAAAGGTTGATTCAGCTGCCAAAAATGCTGATGTGAGTCAATGATCATGGGAAAACGTGGTGATCTTTAAACAAACACGTGAATTGAGAGCGACAATCGCCTGAATTGACAGACCGTAGAAAGTTTTACGATTCAGGCGGAAACGCACAGTCGTGGAAAATAATGAGTCATATCACGGGTTAAATAACATTCGGTCTATAAAACCATCCTCCATAACCGTCCGAACTACTGGTTCTTCAGCAACCAGATTTCCGAGACCTGTACGCCTCGTTGTGCCTCGCCACAGCTCCACGTCAGTCTGAGGTTGCCGTCGGCTGTAGCTTCGCGCGGAATTTCAAATTCCTGGATTCGCTTTGGTTTTGTATCGATCAGTCCATGAATCCTGTGACTGCCGTCGGCAACCAGGCAGATTTTTTCGCCCTTGGTCCCGTAGACCACACGGACGCGATAATCTGCTTCCGGATCGAGATCGTCGTAATTGAAGGTGAGTTCAGTTTCATAGATTGCATAGGCCTGGCGCTTCCATGCCAGCGGAAATGCACGATCGGACTCGGCGTGAATGCGATAATCGTAAGCAATCCGCGAACTTCTGAGTGTGCCGGGATCTTCTTCCCACGGCACGGTGTTAACGATTCGTCGGGTGCTTCCTGCAGCACCCAGATCATCGTGAAATCCCCCGGGTCCAGGATCCTGTCTGTTGAGAATGTTTTCAATTGCTGCCAGCTGTTCGGACTCGTCGATCAGCAGATGAATTCGTTCAAATTCAGTAAGCAACCACTGAGCATTGTTGAGCGGTTCGTCAAGACCGTCGAGGAATGCACCCCGGACACGATTCTGTGCTCCATGAGCTTTAACCGTCAGCTGCGAACCGATTTTCTCATGTAACGTGTTTCCCAGGTCCAGAATTCGATCGTGATAATCGGTGGCTACCCGTTCAGATGCTCGTGCCAGAATCCTGGCAGCGTCGGCAATCGCCTTGTGTGCTCCGATAGTACGTGCGGTACGCAATACGTCGCGTGCACGCATCTCAAGTTCGGTCTCGTAGATAAGACGTCGTTTTGTATACGCATCGTAATAGGCGCGAAGAAGTCCCATATCGAAACGATATTGTGTACGGCCGAACCCGGTTACTTCGTTTTCCAGGCGGTGCCATTGTCCGAGAGTGATTTCAATCTGCGGATTGACTGCGAGCGGCCCTTCCCAGTTGCGCTCCAGTGCCATGTATCCGTGCGCGAGCGAATCTGCATGCTGCGGGGAAATAAACAGACGAGCATAGTCCCGCAGTGTTTCGATGACATTTTCGTCAGGGTTCCAGTCCTGGCCACTCCAGACAAACTTGTTCACGTCATCGTTAATTCCTTCCGAGTAGGAGATTGTTCCCGCAGCATACTCATCGAATGCATTGTGAATTGCCTTCATGGCAAGCGGTCGCGGGTTGTAACACTCGCGGTGCAGGGTCAGGGCAAACGCCAGGTCCCAGTTTTTGACGGGGTATTGAGCCGAAACACTGTGCGTAATATCCGGATACCGTCGCAGCGGAACGGACGGATCAATCCGGTCGCGCAGTTCTGCGATCGGTGTCTTGACCCAGGGCGCAAAAACGACTCCACCCAGCCAGTCCGGCTTTCGGTTGATGTATTCGTAGAACACCTCAAGCCAGTCATTTGTGGGACGAAACGCCTGGGGAGCCACCCAGATTTTGGCATGAGGATGGTGTTTCCTCAGCACAGGCGCCATCAAATCCATAAACGGAAAAAATTGATCGGGATGCAGATCTCCCGGGTCACCGGCGGGGACCAGCAGATGATCGACCCGTGAAAGTCGGCTCAGGACCTCATCGCGTTCGTTGAGTTCGTATGCGATCCCTTTTTCGCTGGTGTAGTCTTTGCCGACGTTGGGATACCAGACCCACACGTCCAGACCGTAGGTGTCACAGCTTGCCGCCACTTTTGTCATCATCTCCATTGCCGGCACTTTCATGTGACGGCTGGTGCGATCATCGTCAGATACCGGAGGGATCAGTTCGATACTGTTCGTCCCGAAGAGTGCCAGTTCACGTATGTACTGATCAAACCGGGCGTGTGACCAGGCGTCGTAGGAATTCGTTTTCGGTCGGTAGCCGAGCTGATGTCCGCGTAGAGAATATTTGGGTGCAGTCGCCATTGAGATCAGCGGAATCTGAAGTGCGCCCGCCGCCCATTCACTCCTGCGCAAAAACATTCCCACTCCGTACAACACCCCGCGCGCATCTGCGCCTGCGATCAGCACCACCGTCTGTTGATCGGTGTTAACGCTGAAATGGAATCCCTCTGCAGCGGGAACGGGGCTCTGACGAATTCGATCAGCATAGTTTGGTGCAAACTGACGGACGTGAGATTCGAGTCCAATGGCGATCACAGCTTGAGGTGCAGTCGGCCAGTTTGCAGTGGCTGCAGGAACAAGTCCTGTTCGCTTTTCAATCTCTTCCTGCAGCACGGTAACCGCCATTCGCACACCAGGGTCTGCATCTGCTCTGGTGACAATGACGGCCCTTGACAGATCAAGCGGCTGGACAGCAGCAAGAGGACCGCTCAGACATATGATGGAGACGAAAAATATGATGCACTGTGCAGGAGTCTGAGACACGAGGGAGTCTCCGCCCAAAAGCATGAACATAGAAAAGTTAACAGCAAGGAGTGTCTTCTTTGCGGACAGACGAATCCATGCACTTTGCGGAATTTCCGGTTTCCGCAGCAGGCCCTGACCCCAAAAATTCTGAACCGTTCTGCATGTGACCCGCAGCAGCGGTTTCGAACCATAAATTTCTGCCCGTCGGTAAACACTGTATGCCTGTCGGGCCTGTGTGAAAATTTAGAATTGACAGCGGGATCTGTGCCGGACGGCCTCTGTCTGTTTGTTTGAAACGACGTGAAAAAATCCGTTAATTTGTAACTCGTGTGAGATCAAAAGCTCCCGTGCCCTGGAAACCGGTTTAGAGTGACAATTCGAGACACAGCCTGTCAGTGTAATGTCTGCTGCCGTTTTGTATTTCAAAGTTACGATCGGGGTGTGATACTTCACTGCACTCTGTCACATGTAAATGAGAACCGCCTGATGAAACTGAACCGGCTGTTAACTTTGACCTGTGTGTTCGCTGCTGTGAACGCTCAAGTGCAGTGCACCGCAGATGAACCGGGACAACCGTACGGAATTGACATTCGAACTCCGTGGACAACATCCCGAATTCGCGGGACACCCCGACCGCCGTTGCCATACGTGACCGAGCGGGTCTTTCCGCAGCTTTCATTTGAGAATCCGGTTGACCTGATTGCCGTGCCCGGCACGAATCGAATGTTGGTCGTCGAAATTGCCGGCAGGCTGCTCACATTTCCCAATCGACAGGATGCAACGAGTTGTACGCTGGCCGTTGACATACGGGAAATTCCGGACGCCGCCGCTGTCGGCGAGGAACTGCAGTTGTATGGATTTGCATTTCACCCCGAGTTCAAAAGAAATCGACAGTGTTTTATTTGTTACAGACTGAAGTCGGGAGATCCGGAAGGTACTCGGGTGTCACGTTTTCGGGTGAGTTCCGTGGAACCGTTTCTCATTGATTCTGCGACCGAAGAAATTCTGATTACCTGGCGGGGCGGGGGACATAACGGTGGCTCGCTCCAGTTTGGACCTCAGGACGGTCTGCTTTACATTTCCACCGGAGATGGTTCACCTGGGTTTCCGCCTGATATTCACAAATCCGGACAGGATGTCAGTGATCTCCTTGCGTCCGTGTTAAGAATCGATGTCGATCATCCGGCCAACGGATTGCCTTATTCTGTGCCTGAGGACAACCCCTTTGTCAGCCGGGACGGCGCGCGCGGTGAAGTGTGGACCTACGGACATCGCAATCCGTGGCGCATGAGTTTTGATCCGGTCACCGGCGATTTGTGGATCGGTGACGTCGGATGGGAAATGTGGGAAATGATCTACCGGGCTGAGCCAGGTGCGAATTTTGGCTGGAGTCTGCTGGAGCACACACAGCCCGTTCATCCGGACGATCCACGCGGTCCAACGCCCGTTACGCCGCCGGCTGCTGCGCACTCACACACAGAGTCACGTTCAATAACGGGTGGACATGTCTACCGTGGCAGTCGGTTGAGCAAACTTGCCGGCAACTACGTGTATGGTGATTACGTCACCGGAAAAATCTGGAGCCTGAACGTCGAATCTTTGGCGACGGCGCCCCGCGAACTGGCAGACACCACACTGCAGATCGTTTGCTTTGGGGTCGACCATCAGCAGCGACTCTATATTGTTGACTATCATGGCACCATCCATCGTCTGGTCGCTAACACAGTAACCGGGGATGAGGATCTGTTTCCGGGAAGTCTGAGTGAAACCGGATTATTCACCTCAACGTCCGAACATCAGCTTGCCGCAGGAGTCATTCCCTACAACATCAATGCTGAACCCTGGGCCGACGGAACCACTGCGCAGCGATTCATTGCGCTTCCTGGAGAATCCCGTCTTGGTGTTCATGATGAAAACAACTCTCAAAAGGGAAATATCCAGGGTGAGTGGAGTTATCCCGACGGTGCTGTCCTTGGCAAAACCGTGCTCCTTCAAATCGATTCTGCCAGGCAGCGACGGCTGGAAACACAAATACTGCATCGCAACGGAGACCAGTGGGAAGCTTACAGTTATCTCTGGAATGACGAACAGAGCGATGGATATCTTACAGCAGGACCTGGTTTCGACCGGTCGTTTGACGTTTGTGATTCTGATGTTGATGGTGAAACCAGACAGCAAACCTGGCACTTTGCCAGTCGCACCGAGTGTATTCTTTGTCATACCACCCGGGGCGGATCCATCTACGGATTTCGTCCGGCACAGCTCAATCGGGATTTCGATTATGGGTCGGTTACAGATAATCAGCTGCGAACTTTGGCGCATATTGGACTGTTCAGTAAACCGCTTCATGCGAATCACCTGGTTGACCGGCTGCCTGTGGATCATCTGTCCTGCACAACAAATCCGTTTGATTCCGAAGCATCACTGACGGATCGGGCAAGGTCGTATCTGCACCTCAACTGTGGGACCTGCCATCGCCGAGGCGGTGGTGGAACGGCCTCAATTCAGCTGGTGGAGACAGTTTCACTGTACGACACAGGTCTTTTCGCGAGACCCACACAGGGCACATTCGGAATTGTCGATCCGTGGATTGTTGCTGCCGGTGACCCGAATCGTTCTGTTTTGTATTATCGAATGTCAAAACTGGGACGCGGTCGAATGCCGCACTTTGGGTCACAAACAGTGGATGTTGACGGGATTGAATTAATTCGGGACTGGATACGTCAGCTTGATGATTCTGAAGGCCTTTCTGCAGATGCAGCACAACTGCAAATGATTACGGAATCAGCACTCGATGTGCTGACAACTCCGATTACCTCTGAAAACGACACCCGGCAGACGATCGTGGATCGTCTTTTGTCGTCTACAACCGGAGCACTTCTTTTGGCAACAGCCGTCCGCGCGGATGACGAAAATCAGCTCCATTCGGAGTCACGTCGCATTGCGATTACCCGCGGCGGTATGCATCCGGACGCAACAATTCGAGATCTGTTCGAACCATTCCTGCCGGAACAATCACGGATCAAACGACTTGGCGCCACGATTAACCCGGAAACAATTCTGTCACTCAGTGCGAACATCGAGCGTGGTCGAAAACTGTTTTTGCAGTCGCAGACAACACAATGCCGTCACTGTCATCGTGTTTTTGGTCAGGGCAAATCAATCGGACCCGATCTAACGGGCATTGGTACACGACAGAGTCGCCGTGAAATACTGATCAACATTCTTGACCCTTCCCGCAAAATCGATCCGAAATATCAAACATGGCTGGTGCAGACCGAATCCGGTCAGATTTATTCCGGTTTGCTGATCGAGAACACGGAAACATCCGTCGTTATTCGTGACTTAGCGGGTAAGGATATGTCTGTATCCAGAGACGACATCGAGTTGCTTACTGCTCAGAAGAAATCTCTGATGCCCGAACTGTTGCTGCGCGATACAACCGCTCAGGACGCAGCTGATCTGCTCGGATTCCTGGTATCGCTGAAATAGTGTGCAGAAATGGATGTTGTGATCTGCTGCCGATCCGCGATCCGCGATCTGTGACGCTGGTACTTTCCCTGGGCTTCACTCCGGAAATAAGATAAATTTGGCTGGAACACCAACCTTTGCATCTTCCTCCCTCCCGATCAAAAGAGATCCCAATGAACACAAAGCTGTCAGGACTCCCTGTTTTACTGTTCGCGTTGATGGTCACGGCTGACTCCAGAGCCGTCGAATGGCGACAGTTTCGTGGTCCCGGCGGTCAGGGTGTAACGAGCGAAAAAAATCTCCCGCTGAAGTGGAGTGACACTGAAAACATTGCCTGGAAAAGGGAACTTCCCGGCTACGGAGCATCCAGCCCAATTTCACTCGGTGGCCGTCTGTATCTCACCTGCTACAGCGGGTACGGTACTGATGAGAGCAATGCGGACAGGATGGAGGACCTGACGCTGCATGTGGTCTGCATCAGCAAAAGCGGGGAGATCATCTGGGACGAACATGTTGAACCAAAACTGCCGGAATCGAAAACTGTGCGCGACCATGGTTACGCAGGACCCACGCCCGCAACGGACGGTCAGCATCTCTATGTATTTTTCGGCAAGTCCGGTGTGCTTAAGTTCAGTCTGGATGGTCGTCAACTTTGGCGGGCTGATGTAGGTGATGAGACGCATGGCTGGGGTTGTGGTACGTCACCGGTCCTGCATGATGATCTTGTGATCGTCAATGCCAGTGTCGAAAGCGGTTCACTGGTGGCAATCAACAAAGATGACGGCAGCGAAGCCTGGCGCGTCGGAGGAATGGTCGCATCATGGAACACGCCGCATTTGGTAGATGTCGGCAACCGGCAGGAACTGGTGGTCAGCGTAAAAAACAAAATACTTGCTTTCGACCCGGTAACGGGTGATGAATTGTGGCAGTGTGCCGGAATCGAAGACTACGTGTGTCCAAGCATCGTATCTCATGAAGGTGTCGTGTACGTCATCGGTGGTCGCCAGTCGAAAGCGATTGCCATTCGTGCCGGCGGTCAGGGCGATGTGACAGCGTCACACGAGCTCTGGAGAACAAACGCCGGTGCAAATGTGTGCTCGCCTGTGGTCCATGACGGCCATCTTTACTGGGTCAGCGATCGTAACAAGGTTGCCTACTGTGTGCGGCTGACAGATGGGGAAGTCGTCTACGAGAAGCGATTCCCGGATCAGCCGTATGCATCTGCAATTGTGGGTGACGGCAAACTGTACATCGTGACTCGAAACGGCGGGACATACGTGCTGGCAGCAAAGCCAAAATTCGAGCAGCTTGCACACAACGAACTTGCTGACCGCAGTACATTCAACGCCAGTCCGATCGTTACCAATGGAATGTTATTCCTGCGCAGCGACAGGTTCCTGTATTGCATTGCCAGATAGTGACCCGATGTTCTCTGCAAAGTCTGACTCTTTCGGGCTGCGCGACGTTTACACAGTCAGTTAAAGACGGAAACCGAAGACCGGGGTCTGATCGCACTGAAATCAAGACTGAAATGTCTATACCGTTTGTCAGTGCATCAGAAAACCGATGATCTTTTTCGAAACAGAGACTTGCGCCCGTATCAATGTTCGTTTGTACCAGCGAGGCAGCTGGTACAGCACGTTCTGTGCGGAAACGATCACTGCGGACCGTTTCCCTGTGTATGTTGCATTATGGAAATCGGGTCGTAAGCATTTTGCCCTTATCCGGACATTCGATCGGTCCATTTTCACAGAAACGTCTCGATGTCGAAACCAGCTTATCGGCAGCAACTGAAAAGGATTCGAGAAGCGTTTCCATCTCCCAGGTCTGATCGTCTTCATGATGCCTACTTCGTATTCTCAATTATGCGAGCTCTGGACCAGGTTGACGAAATGAAGTCGGAAGTTCCGCTGCTGGGGACGACCGTCCGGCTCGATTATGCTGCAGCTGAAGCAGAACGAATTGCTGAACTGCCGTCCACGGTCGAAAGCGTCAGCAGAGAAATGGTCAGAACGCTGGAAGGTATGCCGATCTGGGGACACCCTCGTACTCAGATCAATGTCGTACCGCCGCCGACGATTCCAGGAATCGTCGGATCGTTGCTGGCATCCATCTACAATCCAAATCTGGTATCCGACGATACCTCTCACGCCGTCGAAGTTGCGGAGTGCCGTGCCGCTGCCATGTCGGCCGCACTGATTGGCTACGATCCTTCGATATCCACCGGTGTTTTTACTTTCGGCGGTACCGGAACAACTTTATATGGTGTGCGTATCGGTATCGAAAAAGCAATACCCGATGCTCTGCACGACGGTGTTGGTGCCAAGGGTGTGATTATTACGTCCGGCCAGAGCCACTATGCCAGACTGAATGTTGCCGGCTGGCTGGGACTGGGTGAAAAGAATGTTATCAACGTACCGACGAATCTGACGAATGATGTCAGGGTGGACATCTTTGAGACAGAATGCCGAAAAGCGATTGAAGCAGAACGCCGAATCACGGCCATCATTGCCACCATGGGCACAACGGACGCGTTTGGAATAGATGACCTGGCAGCGATTGTTGATGTTCGAGATCGTCTGGTCGAAGAATACGACCTTGATTACTGCCCGCACATTCATGCGGATGCAGTGATCGGATGGGCCTGGTCTGTCTTTAACTTCTACGATTTTGAAGCCAATCCGCTGGGTTTCCGTCCCGGAACTGTTCGCGCACTAGCCGATGCAGGGCGCAGGATTTCGAAACTACATCTTGCGGATTCTGTTGGAATCGATTTCCACAAAACGGGTTTCGCCCCCTACGTTTCCAGTTTATTTTTGGTGCGGAACCGCAGCGACATGGAGTTGCTCGTCCGTGGTCGCGACAAAATGCCTTATCTGTTTCAAACCGGTGAACGGCACCCCGGAGTATTCACGCTGGAGACATCACGTTCCGGAGCCGGTCCGCTGACCGCTTTGGCAAATCTGCTGCTACTGGGGCGACAGGGACTGCAGGTGATTCTCGGCCACCTCGTTGAAATGGCTGAGCTGCTGCGTGAACATTTAGAAAGTCACGGCTACACCACGGTGCTCAACAGGGACAACGTGGGTCCGGTGACTTTATTCCGAATTTATCCTGACGATGTTGACATCTGGACAATCAAAGATCGTGAGAGAACAGACCTGTCTGCCCGAGACGAACTGCTGGCCCACAATGAGTACAATCGCCGGATTTTTTACTATCTGCACGAACAGGCAATGGCAGGCAAAGGTGTCAGAATTTCCATGACAGACTGCTACCGTCACACGGACTACGGCGAACCGATCGTGGCACTCAAGTCGTATATGCTTTCGCCGTTTATTGACGAAGACGATGTCGAATGTCTTGTGACAACGGTGCTGCAGGCCCGCAAAAAACTTGAGACCGACAGTTAACCTGCCTGCGTTACGTTGGAATGTAACGATTCATCAGTTCAGCATAATCTTCGCGAACGGGACTGAACACATCCAGAACCAGTACGGGACCGTCGACCACGACCGCTTTGTGAGGTACGTTGGGTGGTATGATAAACATTGCTCCCGGTTCCACGACCCGGGCCTCATCGCCAATCGTCAGTTCCAGCCGGCCCTCCAGCAACATACCGCCCTGTTCGTGCGGATGATTGTGTAGCGGAATGACAGCACCATCATCCATTTCCAGATACGACAACATCAGGTTCTCGCCATACGGCGTCCGCAGGCGACAACCAGGGCAGACTTCGTGAGTGGGCATGGATTTGATATCGATAAACGGCATGAGACTCTGCTTTCAGAATCATTGTGGCGCGGGCAGCAGATCCGGATTTCAACACACGACCCGGCCGGCACGAAGCTGCTGTTGAAGTTTCATAAGTCTATTCTAAGTTAACATGCACAGATTGACAGAGTCCGACGGAGCGCCGAAACACGGCCGGCCGGGTCTGTCCGAAATCGACGACGAACACGAAGACCAATACGACATAAAAATATCGAACGACCACACTGTCGTTGCAGCGGTTCTCGTGAGATGATGAGAATTCTGACCCGGGAACATGAAAGGAACCAGATCCATGCTTCGTCCTGTCACTCTTCCGTTGTTCATTGTCTGTTTTGTTTGCGGCAGCCTGCCGCTTTCGGCGGCTGATATGTTCTGGACAGGAATGCTGGGACCGAACCGTGACGGATGGGTAAGTTACTTTCAGCCTCCCGAACAATGGCCGAAAGAACTCCGGACACAGTGGCGTGTGGAAGTGGGAACCGGGTACGGGTCACCACTGGTCGTCGGTGACCGTGTGTTTCAGCACGGTCGACAGGGACAGGACGAAGTTGTCAGGTGCCTGGACCTCCACAGCGGCAGTGTGATCTGGCAGAAAAGTCACGTGGTTCCGTTTGAGATCGGCGGTGGTGCGGAAAAACACGGGAAGGGACCGAAATCATCTCCCGTTTTTGTAAATGGTCGCCTGTTCACGATGAGCATCACCGGGCAGCTTTCAGCCAGGGACGGTACGACCGGAAACCTGTTGTGGCGCCGAGACTACGACGCGCGATTCGGCAAGAGCTGCCCGTACTGGGGTGCGGCCACGTCACCGATCGCAGACCGCGAGCACATTTTCGTTCATTTTGGAACGGATGAGCAGGGAGCACTGGTCGCTCTGAGTCAGGAAACCGGTGAAGAGTCCTGGACGCAGGGCAGTGATGGAGCGTCCTATTCTTCTCCCCTGGTGGTGGACCTCGACGGCGTTCGCCAGATTGTCGAATGGAATCACCAGTCCCTTGTGGGAGTCGATTGCCGCACCGGTCATCTGCTTTGGGAATATGAGTTTCCGCATGAAGGAAGTAATCAGAACATGCCCACGCCCGTTGTTTATGGCGGTCATATTCTGCTCGGAGCAGAAAACCGCGGACTGCACAGCCTGGAACCTCAGCAGAAAAACGGTCAGTGGACAGTCGAAAACAGATGGTCGCAGAACAAAATAGCGCTGGATATGAGCACAGCGGTGATCAATGGAGATCTGTTGTACGGGTTTTCTCACTATGGAAAGGGAAGACTGTTCTGTGTCAATGCGGGGACGGGTGAAATCCTTTGGCAGGGACCGGGCAGGTCCGGTGAGAATGCCACCTTTTTATCGCTGCCGGGACATGTTGCAGCTTTGACGGACAATGGAAAGCTGCAGATCATTACTGCGGACGGCGGGAAATCGGCAATCGCGGCGTCGTGGTCCGTTGCCGACGATCGAACGTGGGCTCCACCGGTTATGCTGCCGAACGGAATTCTTGTGAAGGATCACGATACACTTACGCGCTGGTCGTTCGACTGACAGAACCAGCGTCGTATTTTTTCCGTCCGGTGCAGCGCAGAGGCACTGCTAACTGTGCATCCGTGGCAGGTCACTGCCATCTGCAATAATGACGGCCTCCTGGCCGGCCAGTTCATCAAGCCGCTGGCGAATCTCTTCCGTATGGCCGTAGGATTGAGCAAGTTGCACATAAGTTGCGTGGTGTCGAGCCTCGGATTCACACAGGTCGCGATAGAAACGACTTAATTCGCGGTCATCAATATGATCTCGCAACAGCATGAATCGTTCACAGCTGCGGGCCTCGATCAGTCCGGCAATCAGCAGTCGGTCGATGGCTTTCTGAGGTTCCTGGCGGCGAACGAGTGCTTTGAGACGGCGTCCGTAGGGTCCAGGTCTGAGTTTCCGAAATTTGATTGAACGCGCGTTGAGAATTGCCAGCACAAGATGAAAGTGTTCCAGTTCCTCATTGATGATTGCTGTCATCTGACGGCAAAGTTCCTGATTCTCCACATAGTTAAACATCAGATCCATCGCTGCTGCTGCTGCTTTTTGCTCGCAGTGAGCGTGATCGATCAGGATCTCGTTCAGGTGGTTATCCACCTGAACCAGCCAGTGCTCGGAAGATGTCGATTGAAGATGCAGCATCGCAGATACAGTACCGGTTCACCGGGTACAGCAGTCAGTGTATGAACTTTACACGTCTTTCTTTCCGGTGGAACTTCGCGGAATGTTGACGACATCCTTTTGATCATCTGTCCAGGCGTCGAGCTGTACAATTTTCTGCCAGATCTTGCGACTGAGTCCCGTTGTCAGAGTTTCAATGTCGTTGACGGCCGCGACCACCACGGTATCCGGAAGACTTTGAGCATACAGTGCTGCCAGTTTACCGACGATCGACAGCATTTCGGAGCAATAATCAAGATACCTCGTCAGCTGAAACGCAGTCATTGTGCGTTTCGGCGAGGACTCAGTGGTCCGACCGGCAGCACCGATGACGCGTGAGGCGTCCTTTGTCAGCTGGTGCATATCGATGACGTGTGCGATCGCCCGTAACTCATGCAGCACCCGCTGCGCACGTGTCCGCTTGATTCTTGCCTCAATACCCACAAGAAAAAAAATCGCAGCACCTGCCAGCAGAAATTCATTGGTTACTGATTCGACCAGTCCTGCCAGTACGGATGGTGTCAGCTGTTCACCCTGTAAATCACCTAAAACGGTTGTGGCCGTAAAAGCAATCGCCGTACACAGCACAATCAAAAACAAAACGACTGTGATGCGAGTCGGATAATGGGGACGCGAAATCCAGATCACCCGCTCACGGGTTTCTCCGGCAGCTGCCAGCAGTTCATCAGCGACCCCTCCCAGGCCGGAACCCGGAAATCGCTCGTGAATTCGCCTGCTCAGCTGTTTGAGTGTTTCAATTGCGCAATCAGCATCCAACTGGCGGTACATGTTACTTTGTGTCGCTTCCTGTGATTTCAGGGCCAGGCAGCAAATCCGGCAACGACGTTACGTCGACTCCTGGCAGCCGCTGCCCGCGTTTGGGACCATCGTAGTCAGTCAGTCTCGCTGTACGGAACGACGTGTCACTCGCGGGGGATGAATCAAATTCGGGCTGCGCCATCAAAAGTGACTCTTGCAGTATCTGTGAATCGGAAAGGGCCACAGTTTGTTTCAAAGAGCGATCGAACCATACGACTGGACGGGTGGCTGGCAACACGATCACCGGATTGGCACCTCCCGGCATTCGGAAAGCCACTGAAATATCCTGCGGTGACCACTGTGTGGCTGTGGAAGCCAGCCTGATCAGCGCCTGAGTGGGTGTCAGGACGGACTCACCGCAGGTGATGTCAACCTGCAGCGGAGACTGGTCTTCGCCGCATTTAATATCCGCAAAGCTGCTGCCACCCAGCTGAGTGACCTTTGTCATGTTAAGCCGGGCGTGCTGATGACCGACGGAGTTACAGCGCCACGCTGTTTCAGCAGCACGGAACAGAACATTACGAAACGCAAAATTTCCAGGGGCACCTACCGTGCGGATTCCGTAGCGACCTGAAAGAAAAACCGTGTTCGTCACCCGGACAATGCTGGAACCGTGATTAAGTGGCGTCCAGCGAAGTCCGGTGCTCTGGTTCCCGCTATCGCTGTTCACAATTGTTCGACTGAGTTCCAGGACCTGACAATGGAGATCCAGAAGTGGTTGAACAGCTTCGATCGGATCGTGTTCAAACTGAACCTGCAGACCTGTCAAATGCAGTTGATCAGCCGAAATCTTCCATGAAGAGTGTTGAGGTACCTCCACAATTGCAGGATTATCCTCCGAACAGCGAATTCGAATCGTGCCGGGTTGTTGCAGTGTTCGCGCTGCATATCTCTGACCCCCGATTAGCTCGATCACTCCACCGGCTGTTGGCTCTGGAAGTGTCGTGTTCTTTGACCGCGGGCTCTGAACCTGCTGATCCTTTTTCGTGTTTTCAGTCAACACCCTGTCTGGTATGTGGGCAACGGGAGTCCGACGCAGATTGAGTGGCAGCGGGACCAGGCTGCTGCTTAATCCAGCCATTACGCAGCCGGTTACCGCTGCAACTGCCCAGCCTCGTTTGATCATCCGTCGTCGATTGAGGGTTGGTTTCGGAGCCGTCAGCAGACGACTGCGGTCGGGCATTCGCCGCAGTAAATTATGCGTCGCCGAATTCTCCGTGTGTGGCAGCACATTCCACTGATTGAGTGCGGCTTCGATCGTTTGAGGACGCAGTTCGGGCCGACGACGTGTGAACAGCTGCAGTTGACAGGCAAGTTCATCAGGACAGTCCGGGACCCAGCGGCGAACATCTTCCACGTCACGTTCACGGCACTGCATCAGAAATACGACGGGATCCGCTGAGATAAACGTTGGCCGTGCGGTCAACAGTTGCCAGAGTACCGTCCCCAGAGAATACAAATCGCTCACGGCATCGCCCTGTCGGCCGCTGTCAACCAGTTCGGGAGCACTGTGCCGAATATCACGTAGTCGAAGATCAGCTCGAAAACCAACCGACGGCTTTAACCACCTTGCCGTGAACGGGTCCACCAACACGGGTTGACCGTCCGGCTGAAGTCGCACATTACGCAGTGAAATATCACCATGATTGAGTTCTTTCAGTTGCATCCGGTGAAGTCCGTCCAGCAACGTGCGGCCGATCTCCACTACAACCTGCCATGGTAACCGCCCACCACGAATCAATAATTCATCCAGCTGCCATCCGGGCACAAACGGACTAACCACCCAGCCGCAATCAGTGTTTTCTTCAGAAAGAAACTCTCGCGGTAAACAGATCGACTCCGGAATAAACGAACGTGCTTCGATTGCGGCCTTCACTTCAGCCCGAGCCCGAGCCAGCAGGTGCTCCGCTGCCGGTCGATCGGCAGCTGCCAGACGGCTCAGCACAACCAGCCGGCTCCGGTCTAAGGTCTCCGCCAGCCATGTTCTTTGTCCAATTGGCTCTCTGAGTCGATACGCTCCCTGTTGTATGAGATGTTGATCTTCGGACTGTAACACTGCGGCCTGCCACGGTGTCAGCAATCGATGGGCGACCAGGACATCCAGCCAGCACGAATCAAACCCTGGCAGACCGCCGGTCAAACGCCGAACTTCCGGTTCGCACGAAATGAGCTGCTCAGCGGTGCAGATCTGCAACTCCGTCACTGACTTTCTGAGGTTTTCCGACGGCGAAAGCATCCGTGCTCACCTTATTTCATAGCGGAAAATAAGCGATTCCGCATCGTTTCGTTATCATCCTGGATATCGCCGGTTCAGGCAATATCCGCCGGGTTGATCCCTGGTTTGTGCCAACAAACAAATGCCGCTTCCCGCCTGTTGTGTGTTGGGGGGCTGAAACGGCCTGTGTCCGATATCAGTGATGTGCCTCAATCATTTCAGTCCGATTCAACGTCCATTGATGTCTGGTGACCTTCGGTTTCCGCCCTGCTCCGTTCAAATTTGCCGGTAGCGGTCCTCAACCGTACAATTTAGGGTCCCGTATAAACAATTGAGACGCTGAGATTGGGGCCGGGAACCGGAATTTGTTCCTGCCGACGATGCCGGATTACCTATTTCCGATGAAGACCGGACTTGTTATTGACAACGTATACAATCTGTCCTGCCGTTCTTATGAAGTCTGTCGTAATATTATGATGCATGGAGACAAAGATGAGTGAACCGCATCCCATGCAAAAAGCTGCCCAGGAGTGGTACAGAAAGGGCACTGAGGCACTGCAAAAACAAAACTTTGATTTTGCAGTAGAGTCCTTTGGCCGGGCTGTCAGCATGAAGCCGGACAACGTGCTGTATCGCCAGACGCGGCACGGCAGTCTGGAAAGAATGTACGAAGGAAATGGCAGCGGCGCACGGATGTCTTCAGTCAGACTCGTCAGCATCCGTGGACGGGTTAAGAAAAGCCGAATGAAAAAGGACTGGAAGGCGGTTGATCAGGCTGCTGAAGAAGGTTTATTTCTTAATCCATGGGATGCTCAACTGTTTGCCGATATTGGTGAAGCAGCCGTTCAGCGGGAATTTCAGGAAGTCGCTGAATATGCCTGGAAAAGGGCGGTCAAATTCGATCGTACAAATATTGCCTACAACGATGCACTGGGCAAGGTGCTCATGGAAGGCAATAAATTTTTGGAAGCTCGTGAGTGTTTTAAAAGGATTTGCGACGCTGATCCGACAAACGGAGCGGCACGATCGATGATGACCCAGTGCGACGCTCAGGCTGTCATGTATCGTGGCGGCTACGGGGACGCGGAGAGTACTCGTGATGTTGCCGCTCAGCCGGAAACCACAGTCAACGCCTATGACGAGGACCGTAAGGCGCGCAAAGCACAGCAGGCGAACGCCGATGCTCCGGGAGAATCCAGTGAAGCAGACATGCGACATGCCATTCGAAAAGATCCCTCGAACCTTAACAACTATCTGCGTCTGGCCGAGTACTTTCGTGAACAGCGGCAGTTAACAAAATCCCTGGAACTCTACGACCAGGTGCTGGAAAAGTCACCTGGTAAAACAGAGGTACTGGAATTCAGGGAGGACGTTGAACTTGAAATCCTGAACGACAAACTGGCGGATGCCAGAAGCCTGTCGCGAATGCATCCTGATAAAACCCGTTTGAAAGAAAAAGCAGCGACCCTCAGCGCGAGTCTGATCGATCGTGAAATAGAGATTCTGGTACCTCGCATCGAACGACATCCTCAGGACATGAAAATGAAGTTCGATCTGGCCGATTTATTTCGCAGGACAAAACAATTTGTTAAGGCGATTCCTTTGTACCAGCAGGCAAGTGCCGACATTCGCCTTAAGGAAGATTCGCTGGTGTGGCTCGGAGAGTGTTTTGTTCGCAGCGGACAGGTTGCTCTCGGGATTCGACAATTTGATAAGGCACTTGAGTCACTCAATGCTGCTGACAAACCCGACCCGTTCAAGCTGGCGCACTACTGGCAGGGTCGTATCGCTGAAAAAACGGATCGCCATACTGATGCCGATCAACACTACACAGAAATTCTGAGTGTTGATTACGGGTATCGGGATGTTCAGACACGCCTTCAGAAGCTGCAGGGTGGTGGCAAAGAACTGACGTTCGATGACAATGACGGGGCAGACAACTGAGTTCACCGGATGTTTTGCCTGGTCAATACCTCGCGGTCAAGTCCCGGATGACCGGACTGCGGGGGCTGGATACAGACGTGAATGAGTTTCATCGATCTTTCGCCGCCATCGACCGGACATTCCGGAAGAATCTGTCATCGCCTGTCCTGCTGTCGGCTGTTTCCTCAGAAGTCACGCCGTTTGTTCCTGCTTTCGGACTGTGCGGAGGTCACCGACAAACCCTTTTGAGTGCATTTGTGACGGCATCGTCTGTTTTTCAAGGAACCCGACAGCACAGGGTTGCTGTTTCAGATGGTGACTTTGTTGTGCTGCATGATGATCGGCCGGATGACTGGGTGTGCGGCCATCATGCGGTACTGTTGCTGCATGGATTGTCAGGATGCCACGGCAGTGGATACATGATGAGAATTGCATCCCGGCTGAATCGTCAGGGTGTCAGGTCCTTTCGGATGGATCATCGTGGTTGTGGTGCCGGGGAGGGTCTGGCCCGACACCCTTATCACGCCGGGCGGATCAACGACCTGCATTGTGCGGTTACCACCATCGAAAACCTGTGTCCCGGTTCTTCAATTTCGATTGTGGGTTTTTCACTGAGCGGCAATTTGCTGCTGCGGTACCTGGGTGACCGGAGTTTCGATCACTCCCGGAATCTTTTTCGAGCAGTCGCCGTCTCCCCCCCGATCGACCTGAAGCATTGCGTCAAACAGCTTGGTAATTCCGGGATCGGGCGGTCTTACGATTCATACTTTACCCGGCGATTGATCCGCCAGGTTTCCCGAGGGCGGCAATGGCGGGACAATCTTCCGCTGGCACAGGTGAAGCGACCGCCACGACGGCTGTACGACTTTGATAATTTGTTCACTGCACCGGCGTCCGGATTCGAGTCGGCTGACGATTACTATAACTTCGCTTCTGCCGGACCCTACCTGGACCGGATTAACTGCCCGACAACAATTCTGGCTGCAGAAGATGACCCTCTTGTCTCATCTGAACCCTTCAACCATCAGACATTGTCGCCTTCGGTGACCCTGTGTCTTACAAAACACGGTGGTCATCTCGGTTATCTTGGCCGCCGATGCGATGATCCCGACCGTCACTGGATGGACTGGCGAGTCATCGAATGGTTGCTCACATGAGCCCGCATGTTGCCATCCTGTTCGAATACCCCACGCTCAGCGGGGGGGAACATTCCATGTTGACTGTGCTGCGGGAACTGCAGGGATCAGCCGGCATTCGGTTCACTGCTCTTGCCCCGTCAGAAGGACCGCTGGCGCAGCGTCTCAAAAGTCTCAATATTGCGATCAGTCCGTTTCACCTACGTTCTTCCGCAGGGATTCGGCGTGAAGCGCAGGATCTGTCAGCAGAACTAAGCTGTATCACCGGCGAACTCAGGCCGGATCTCCTGCATGCAAACAGTTTGTCGATGAGCCGATTATTAGGCCGCCTGCGTCATCTGCTGCCACAGATTCACTGCACAGGCCACATTCGCGACATCATGAAACTCAGCGCAGCAGCAGTCCGGGATCTGAACAGACTGGACGGAATTGCCTGCGTTTCACGGGCGACATATGACTTTTACTGTTCTCTCGGACTGCAGACGGATCGTGCACAGGTCATCTATAATGGTGTGGACGACACACGATTTCGGAAACGCTCACTGGAAAATGCTCGCAGTCAACTGCTGCCGGGACTTCAGCCGTCGGATCGGGTTCTGCTCAACGTCGGTCAGATTTGTCTGCGAAAAGGCCAACGGGATCTGGCTCAGGCCGTCACAAAGTGTCTGCAGACAAGTGCAGACATCCACCTGGTTCTGGTTGGCCGGCGGTACTCGGAAAAAGCAGAAAGTTTGGCGTATGAACAGGCAATTGCCGACGTGTTTGCATCCAGTGGGCGTCCACAGCATCTGCATCGTGCGGGGTATTGTGCGAATGTGGAACAATGGATGAATGCAGCCGATCTACTGGTCCATTCTGCCAGGCAGGAACCGCTGGGGCGTGTCCTGCTGGAGGCCGCTGCCAGTGAACTTCCGATTGTGGCAACCGATGTTGGTGGCACCCCCGAGATTCTGCAGAATCAGTATTCAGGTCGGTTGGTACCGGCTGGAGACATCGACGCGCTTAAACGGTCCATTCTGCACGCACTGGATAATCCATTACAGGGACAGTCTTTTGCGGCCGTTGCACGGAATCGCGTTAAAGAAGTCTTCAGAATAAAGGGAGCGTGTACGGCCCTGTTTGAATTTTGGCAGAAAGCTCTGCACAGGCAGCAATTTCCCGGGGGAAAGGATTGAACGTTTGTGTGCGTGACTGTTCCGCGCTGTACAACCGCCTTTCTGATTTGCGTTTCCGGTGTTAAAACCGTGAATTCTGCCATCAGCAAATTCCCCGGATACATCATTCCTGATGGAATTCGTTCCAACGTCGCCATGCGTAGCTCCATTCCATCCACATTCGCATGACGGACCAAAGTAGTCGCATTTGTTCCAGCTGGTCCGGTTCGAATCGTGATTGCGATGCCGTCGATTCGCGAGCCGCCATGTCCAGCCCCCAGCGACGGGCCAGCGACCGGCAGATGCCGTCGGCTGACAGGTCTGCCGGGTCGTCTGCCTCATCAGAAACACCGGCTGCCCGGTCATCCCGCACCAGTTGAGCTCCATCTGCCGTCACAAACAACTCAAACAGCCGACTGCGATACGGTTCTATTTCCAGAGGTTGTGTTGTTTTGCGAGCCTCCATTAACAGAGTTTCCACTCCATTCAGAATGTCTCCGGCGACCGTCGGGTGAACAACATTGTCATGTCCGTCTGATGGTGTCATACGGTTTCTCACTTTTTTCCGGTAATGTACGAGTGAAGATTGTCTTGCGGTTTTGTCTTTCAGGGCAGCGTTAAAACACAAATATGGAAACGGGAGCCGCTTCCCTATAACTACCAGTGCGACACCGGACCATTAGGAACCTTAATCAGTGCCGTTGGTACTTGACATTGGCGTTCACCATGATGTCTGCGCACGAGACGCACAATTTCATCGAAGTCTTCATAGCTTTCAAAACGACGCAGCCGGTCTTCCAGATATTCCGGAATTCCCAGCACAACCCCATACCATGCCGCAAATTTGCGAAACAGTACGCAGCTGTATTCTGCATGTTGTTCGGCCATGAGTCGAAAATGATCTTCCAGAAATGATACCTGTTCATCCGGGGAGGGATCGGCAGGAGGCAGTCCCTGCTCAAACTGCTGCAGTCGCCGAAAGATCCACGGATCCAGCATGGCTCCCCGACCGATTGCGATGCCTGCACACCCGGTATCTGCAAACATTGACTGAGCATCTTCCACCGAACGAACATCACCATTTGCAATAATGGGCATCCTGCAAACTGCCCGGACGGTTTCCCGGATTCCTGTGCGATTGACACCACCATGAAATCCCTGCTGACGCGTTCGTCCATGCACGGTGACGGCCGATGTTCCGATCTTCTCAAGTGCTTCGGCCAGTTGCGGCGCCACGGGGTGATCCTCGTCCCACCCGAGTCGCATTTTCACAGTGACCGGAATGTCGACAGCATCGATCACACGTGCCACCATCTCAACGGCTGCCTGGGTATCACACATCAGGCGGGCACCACCGCCAGCCCCATTGATGCGAGCCATGGGACATCCCATGTTGATATCAACTCCGCCGTAGTCTCGATCCTGCAGCCACTTTGCAGCTTTAACCAGATCGTCGACACGCCCACTGAACAGCTGTACGGAGAGTGGTCTGTCTTCTTCGGTCGTCGCAATCAGCTCCAGCGACTTCCGCGTTTGTGACAGCAGCATTTGGGCCTGCACCAGATCTGTGGTGGCCAGGCCCACACCACCGAGCCGACGCAACATGACTCGAAAAGCCAGATGCGTATATCCGGCCAATGGCGCAAGGAAGTACCTTGTCGACAGATGTCGTGTACCGATTTGAAGGCCGGCGACCGACTGCAGTGTGCCAGGTTGCATCGTTTGACGGCCTTTAGCTGTGACTGTCGCCGGATTTCCAACAGAAATTCGGGACCGGTACTCCCAGGGACTCAATCGCCCGAACAACTTCCATCATCGGGAGCCCGATGATATTACTGAGGCTGCCATCGATTGCCTCAACAAAAATGGCTGCCTGGCCCTGAACAGCATATCCACCAGCCTTGCCGATTGATTCCTGTGTTGCAATGTAATGGTCCACAACTGACGGAGTCAGTTCACAAAATGACACAGTGGTTCGGACAATTTCTTCGTGCGACCTGTTACCGAAAGTCACTCGAAATCCGGTCCAGACTTCGTGGGTGCTTTTAGAATACAACCGCAGCATCCAGTCTCGCACCTCTGACTGCCAGTTTTCCGGGCAGGGTTGTCCCAGAACCAGTGTACCGAAGCCAGGATCATTCACCACAACAATTGTGTCGGCGGTGATTACACAGTTCCCCTGCACCGGTAATTCATAGTTTGGATTAAGCTGTTGAATGACCTGGGTCATCTTTCGCCGTACGACTGCCAGCAGTCGCTGCTGAATTGCCTGAGGATCCGAAAGATCGTCAAACCCCTGTTCGTTACTGTCCTGCGGCGGACATACAACAAGATGATCAGCGCTGACGACGGATTCAAACAATTGACGGCGGCGGGGCGAACGGGAACCGAGTACGAATTGCACCATGGCTCACTCCCGGCAGATTTAGCTCACTCAGCCGCATAAATGTCCGATCGGGCAATGAAGCTGTCTAATTAATAATCCATGGAGCGATCACTAGTGCCGTCACAGAAACAAGCTTGAGCAGGATGTTGAGTGCCGGGCCGGATGTGTCCTTGAACGGGTCTCCGACCGTGTCGCCGACCACAGACGCTGAGTGAGCGTCTGTACCTTTACCGAGTGTGACGCCGTCAACCACCGCGTTGTTTTCAATCATTTTCTTGGCATTATCCCAGGCTCCTCCTGCATTTGACTGGAAGATTGCCATCAGCACTCCGCTCACTGTTACACCTGCGAGCAAACCACCCAACATTTCCGGTGTTCCGAGAAAGCCAACCAAAATGGGTGCTGCAATCGCCAGCAGTCCCGGAACAATCATCTCCCGAATGGACGCTTTGGTTGAGATTGCCACGCAACGATCGGATTCCACTTTTTCCATGGCGTCATTCATGAGCTTTTGGTCATCTGCGGGCCAGTCACTCTGTGGTTTATCCTCATTGCGACGACACGCTTCCAGGGCTGTCTTCAGTTCGGGGATCTCCCTGAACTGTCGCCGAACTTCCTTGATCATCTTCTCTGCCGCACGACCGACTGCCTGCATCGCGAGCGAGGAGAAAAGAAACGGCAACATGGCTCCCAGCAACAACCCGGCCATAACCTTGGGTTCAGCAATGTTGATAGCATCGATGCCTGCCGTGGCCATGTAGGCGCTGAATAAGGCCAGAGCGGTCAGTGCGGCGGACCCGATTGCAAAGCCCTTGCCAATAGCAGCTGTCGTATTTCCAACGGCGTCCAGCTGGTCGGTTCGCTGACGAACTTCCGGCGGCAGACTTGTCATTTCCGCGATGCCGCCGGCGTTGTCGGCAATGGGGCCGTACGCATCAACGGCCAGTTGAATTCCTGTGTTGGAAAGCATACCCACCGCAGCAATGGCAATGCCGTACAGGCCCGCCATTTCATACGCTCCGATAATTGCTGCGGCAATCAACAAAATCGGAATAGCGGTGGACTGCATCCCGACGCCCAGTCCTGAAATAATGTTGGTGGCGGAGCCTGTGACAGACTGTTGTACAATTGCTCGAACCGGTTTCTTGTCTGTACCGGTGTAGTATTCAGTGACCAGGCCGATCAGCAAACCACACCCAAGTCCGATTAGTGTCGCAAAGAACACACCGGATCTGTTGATGACCTGTTCGCCGACCGTCCAGCTTTCGGGCAGGATGTTCATGATGACTGCCAGACTGCCAATCAGCATGATTCCGGCGGCAACCAGTTCCCCGCGATTGAGTGCCTTTTGCGGATCTGTCTTCTCGTCACCGTTGACGAAGAACGTCCCGATCACGGACGCGATCACTCCCACAGCTGCCAGCAGCAGCGGCAGCAGGACGGCTGCAAGGCCGTTGAGGTTGTCGCTGAATTCCGGAAGGCTCACGAATGTTGCGCCCAGCACCATTGATCCAATAATGGAACCCACATAGCTCTCGAACAGGTCTGCTCCCATTCCTGCGACGTCGCCGACATTGTCACCAACATTGTCCGCAATCGTTGCGGGATTGAGTGGATGATCTTCGGGTATGCCGGCCTCAACTTTTCCTACCAGGTCGGCTCCGACGTCAGCTGCTTTGGTGTAGATTCCTCCCCCGAGTCGGGCGAACAAAGCAACGGACGACGCACCAAATGAGAACCCGGTGAGCACATTAATTGTGCGTTTGATTGAATCAGCATCCGTTCCAAACTGCAGCGAAAACAGGATAAAAAGTGTGCCTAATCCCAGTACGCCCAGTCCGACCACGGTCAGTCCCATGACTGAACCACCACGGAACGCGACTTTCAGGGCTCCACCGAGCCCTGATTGGGCCGCCTGTGCTGTCCGAATGTTGGCCTGTGTGGCGATCCTCATCCCGAAAAAACCAGCCAGGCCTGAGAAAACGGCTCCCACTCCAAATGACAGTGCAATCAACGAATGGGATTCATCCCGATTGCCCGACACAAGCAGCAGGCCGCCGACAATCACCAGAAACCCCAGCAGAACGGTATATTCTGCCTTCAGGAAAGCCATCGCTCCACGCTGGATACGGGCTCCGATTCCCTGCATAAGGTCGTTGCCGGGGTCCTGTTCAATGACCCACTTGTAACGATAGGCACTGAACGCGAGACCCACAGCTCCCAGCAGAGGCACACAAGCAGCCAAAACGTACATCGCCGACTCCGAAAAGTGCCTCGGCTGTGTGTTCCGTCGAGGCACACGATATCTGGTCTGACAGCCACTGCAAAATCACCGTGGCCGGTAAATCAGGGCGCTTTGTCGCAGAAATTTACAACTGCTTCAATGCGTCCCCCAGGAATTCTGAACCCATTCCCGCAACCATGTTTCGGGTGGAATCGCCTATCCCGAAAACGAGACCTTATTTGACAGGATTCACTGGCAGTCCAACACCATTAGTCGAGCTCGTAGGAGACCATGCCATACCGCTGCGAGCGACTGATGCGGTCTGTTGCGTGCAGCCCGGCAAGCACAAATTCCACACAGGACGCTCGAACGGCGGGATCTTCTGACGCATTCAGATCGAATGCTTTATCCCAGACCGGAGGGACACGTTTGAGCAGTTTCTCGTAGTGGGAACTGGGCAACATATCGCCGACTTCGATGCGGACACCTTTGGCGAAAATCTGACCGATCTCTTCGAGACCGTGAGCTTCGACATATTCCTCAAAAATCGTGCGAATTGCTTCGGCGATCACGGAGTCCAGCACCTGTTGTTCTGACATTTGATGGCTGCTCATCAGGTCAACTTCAAGCTTGCCCAGAGAAGAAGAATACAGATGTCCTAAATCACTAATTCTTGGTACAGCCGGGGACTCCTGAAGAACGAGTGACCGACGACGGGCACTGGCAATCATTGTCTGGAAATTTGCAATGCTGAACCGGGCACTGACGCCCGACTGCTGGTCGATATGTCGACTAACGCGAGCGGCCCTGCTGATTTCCTCCACGATCTGTTTCATGAAGAAGGGTACGGTTACGGGGAATTCACCGTCCATGGGCATGCTGCATTCCTGCTGCATGATTTCGATTCCTAAATCCCGCTCCAGCGGATAATGAGTCTGAACAAGACTTCCAATACGATCTTTCAACTGCGGAATCACTTTTCCGCTGCGGTTGTACGTTGCCGGATTGGCGGAGAACAGAATCATCACATCCAGATCAAACGTCACCGGATATCCGCGAATCTGTACGTCCCGCTCTTCCAGAATATTAAACAGTCCGACCTGAACCAGTTCATCCAGTTCGGGAAGTTCATTCATGGCGAACAAGCCGCGATGCATACGTGGAATGAGCCCGAAATGCAGGGCATCTTCTGCAGACATGCTGCTGCCGGCTGCCAGTTTGGCCGGATCAATTTCTCCCACGATGTCGGCGAATTTGGTCCCCGGTGCAAGTCGTTCTGCATAACGATCTTCGCGCGACCACCATCCGATCGACACCTGCTCAGCCGGTGTTTCCCTCAGATAAGATTTGGCTGCCGCGGTTATTGGATGATGGGGATCTTCATGGACCGGGCAACCAGGCAGATCAATATACGGGATGGCTTCATCCAGAAACCTCACCATCATCCGCATCAGCCGACTTTTCCCCTGCCCTTTTTCACCCAGGAACAACATGTCGTGTCCGGCAAGCAGTGCCAGGCTGATCTCGGGAATGACAGTATTGTCATAACCCAGTATTCCCGGAAACAATTCTTTGCCGGCGGCCAGGGCTTGCTGGAAATTGTCGCGCAGTTCTTCTTTGACACTCCTGCTTTGCCATCCGGTTTCCTGCAGTTCTGCCAGGTTGGTCACCCGTCGTTGTTCCGACATTCTTGTCCTCTCCCCGCCACGCGGACACGGCTTGACTTCTTTTTTGCTGTCAGACAAATACTACCGAAATCACTCTGTTTGCGCGAACTCGATGGACGCAGAACTATTAACTGGATGGTGTCCCGTACGGCATGTGACTTTCGTCCTGTTCGTTCCTGGTGCTATGACAATACTTCCTGGAGCACGGAATGCAAAAGCTCTTCCCCTTTTGTTGAATCAAACACCGTTGCGATCTGCAGTGCCAGAATCAGTATTTCCTGCTCTTGATCACTTTGAACCTGAGCGGGCTGAATCTTGACCAAATCTTTGAGTGTGGTCAGTACGGCAGTCACCCGATGTTTTGCTGCATCGCGAAGAATTGATTCCAGATCACTTTGACTGTAGTGATGATGATCAGGAAACACTCGACAGCAGACGATTTCTGCCCCTAATCGGCGACAGGTGTCCTCAAACGCTCCTGGATTGCCAATCGCTGTCACAATCATCACACGTTTTGCTTCAATCTGTGACAGTGGAAGTTTTTCTCCACTGGCGCAAAGGAAGCCAACGGGCCGGAATGAGACTCGTGCCAAACGGTCTTTGTGCTGCGGTGCCGCGTAGCAGATTTGATCTTCAATCATTTCCAGTTGCGCCGCGGGTACCTGATCACAACGTGTGACGACAATCATGTGAGCTCGTTGTAACCCTTGCAGTGGTTCCCGCAGCAGACCTCTCGGCAGGACGAACTCATAACCAAACGGATTTGTGGCGTCGATCAAAACCATGTCGAGGTCTCGGGCAATCTGACGATGCTGAAAACCGTCGTCGAGTACGACGACATCCACATCATGTTCTTTGATCAGCTGAACGGATGCAGTAACACGGTTGGGATTCTGCAGATGAATGATTCCGGGACATAAGTGCTCCAGCACTCGTTTCTCGTCGTTGATCCCGGTCGCATCGGCGCGATAGCCTCGGCTGACGATTCCCGGCTGTCGTTTGAGTGTCTGCAACTGCTCCACAACGCAGGCCACGATCGGGGTCTTACCGGTTCCACCGGTGGTCAGGTTTCCAACTGAAATCACGGGCACGTCGACCCTGGTCGATTGTCGCAATCCTGTGTGGAAACAAAAATTTCTGCAGGCCGTGATGTACTGATACAACCAGGCGGCCGGGCGCAGCGCTCCACGGATGACACGGGCGACCATTCCCTGCCGATCACCGGCGATGATTTCAAAATATGCCTTTTGCCACCGCATACGCAGCCGCAGATGATTCTAATCTTCAAGCCGTGTGCTTATTTTCTGACTGAATTGACGTCACAAGCACTGAGGCTCTCTTGAGGTATGACCAGCCTGACGGATCAGTTGCAACAGACCGCAAACGCTGTCTGCCGATTTCCGCAGTGCGTCGACCGTCATGCTGAAACGATATTTCGGATCTTTCATTGTACTCTGTCACGAGCACTCGGGTAGTCGCCGATCGTCAGGCGCGTTCTGAACGCCGTACCGGCGGCACGGGACTCACTCGGTCATTCGCACATCTGTTGTGGCTTTCTGTGTCAGATCTCCAATAACCGCTGTGACGAGTCGCCGAATTCCTGCAACTCCAGTCCCATTCTGTCCATCAATGACAGGTAAAGACTGCTCATCCGTCGATTGTCGTGATTCAGGTAGTTCAGGACGCGACCGGTTTTCAGCTGACCGCCTGCGCCGCCGAACAGCAGGACCGGTAACTGGCTGTTGTCGTGAGAACCAGTGAGCATGCTGGAGCAAAACATGATCATGGAGTTATCCAGCAGAGTGCGCTCACCCTCCTGAATCGAATCCATCCGTTCCAGGATACGTGCCAAGTGACTCACGAAATACTGATTGACCTTGAGCCAGTCCGGATTTTGCTCCTGGTGAGAAAGCAGGTGGTGATTGATGTAGCCGACTCCGATATCGGGAAACCGCATGGCTGAATGATCATTGTTCAGTTTCAGTGTTGCGACTCGGGTTGTGTCGGTCTGAAAAGCCAAAACCAGCAGTTCCCCCATCAGGCTCATGTGTGTATCAATATCCTGCGGAAGTTTGTCGTCAGGACGCTGCATGTCGGGTCGTCTGAGTGTCGGTTGCCAGTCTTTTCGGTGCTCTCTGCCGACATGGTTGATTCGTTGTTCAATCTCCCGCACGGAGTTCAGAAATTCGTCCAGTTTGCGGCGGTCGGACAGACTGATCGTTCGCCGGACCGAATGTGCGTCGGCCAATGCAGCATCGAGTACGCTGCGATCAGCGTGACGCACACCCCCTGAGCCAAACAGCCGGTCAAATGCGGCAGCCGGATAAAGTTCCAGCGGTACCGGAATCGTGGGTGCACGCCACGAGATATGCGAGCTGTAAATCATCGAGTATCCCTTGTGGATTCCCGCATAGGATTTCTCGCATCCCAGTACCAGACTGGGCACCTTCGTTTGTCCTTCCAGGTGCTCAGCTATCATTTGGTCGACACTCACTCCCGCACGGATGCGCCCACCTGATGCCAGGGGAGAACCGGTCAGCAGATTGCCGGTCATGCAGCTGTGTATGCCGCAGCCCCGTGCATGTTCGTTGTAAAGTCCCCGAATGAAATTCAGTTTTTCTTTAAACGGTGCGACGGATTCCAGCACACGGCCCAATTCCATGTCCCTGCCGCTGCCTTTGGCCCACCAGTGATCTTTGACAAATCCATTACCCGCAAACAGACAGCCAAATCGCACCGGTGGTTGATTCGAACGCGACTTCCCGTTTTCGTCGGCCCAGGCGGGCAGTGACTCGAGCCATGGTAAGGCGATGCCTGTCCCCAGACCACGCAGAATTGATCGCCGGGACCGTCGGCGCCCCGTCGCTTGTGCTTCGCGTCCGCCGGCTGTGCCGGCGGACGGACAGCAGGTGGAATTTAGAGTCGATTGCCGGGGTTTCATCGCGTTTCCTCTGTTTAACTGTGCATGAACATACTCGACCGGTGGATATGTCGTTGAGGTCAGACAGATCCTCAGGGTGGCGATGGTTCACTGGTATCGACTGGTCCCCGATGTCTGCAGAACTGGTTGCTTTGAATAATGGTGAGCACTGCCGCTGAAAACTGATATTCGTTGCTTACCAATTGATCGTACATTTCTGTCAGAAGGGTTTCGTCGGAAAGCTCGATTGTTCTGCCCAGTGCGTATCCCAGTATTTTACGGCTGAACTGGCGCAGGAATTCCTCTTTGTGATCCAGCAGGTAGTTCTGTAATCCATTCAGCCCCTGCAGCGTGCTGCCGTCAGGCAGATCTGCCCGGGTTTCAACCAGGTTTCCACTCGCGTCGTAATCCCGGAGTCGACCGACGGGGTCATACTGTTCCAAGGCAAATCCGTAAGGATCGATTTTTTCATGGCAGCCTGCGCAGGCGGAATCGGCACGGTGCTGCCGGACCAGTTGCCGCATCGACAATCCTGCTTTGTTTGCCCCATCCTCCGTCAGTTGAGGAATGTCGTCCGGTGGATTGGGAATATGGCGTCCCAGCAGCGTTTCGACAACCCACGTACCACGCAGCACCGGGCTGGTTCTGAGGGCTCCCGATTGCCTGGCAAGTACGCTGCCCATGGCCAGGAGGCCTCCGCGCCCGTGACGATCGACACCATCAACGCGGAGCCAGACATCACCTTCCACGCCGGGAATATTGTAGTGGTGTGCAAGTTGCTCATTGAGGAACGTGTGTTGAGCACGAAGGAGTTCCAGTACCGATCGATCGTTTTGAATCATGTCTGTGATAAACCGAACCGGTTCTTCGCCCAGCGTCTTGCGCAAATCAGGTGTATAGGTTGGAAATCGGACTTCACTTTTTCCTGCGTGTTCAGCGAACCCTCGAGTCTGCAGCCACTGACCTGCAAATTCGATTGAAAGTGCCTGCACGCGCGGATCAACCAGCATTCGTTCTGTTTCGCTGCGCAGGACGACCGGGTCCTGCAGGCGTCCTGCCGCTGCCAGAATTTTCAGCCGTTCATCCGGCAGCGAGGACCACAGGAAATAACTCAGGCGGCTGGCCAGTTCCCAGTCGGAAATCGGCACGGCCTGTTTCTGTCCGACAGGACGCTCGATCCGGTACAGAAATTTCGGAGATACCAGAATCCGCACCAGCAAGGTTCGGATTGCATCCTCATGCAGCATTTGCTGTTCTTCGCGAAGTGATTCGTAAAACTTACGCAGCGCCGTTTCCTCACCGGATTCCAGTGGGCGTCGCCACGCTTTCACGGCAATTCGAACCATGGCGTCCAGTTGCCGTGGTTGTGCAGCGACAAGCGTGCTGGTCCGGAACTCGGTGCTTCTTTCAGTCAGCTTAGGAATCAGTTCTTTCAGTCGCCGAATGTTCTCTGTGCGACTGCTGTTCGGCAGCTGATGAATAAGGATTTCTTCTGCGTTTCCAAGTTCGTGGATCGGTGATTGCGCGACGAAGACCAGTTCATCCCATAACCGATCCAATTCCTGTTTCTCAGAGGCATTTAACAGTAAACGACCAAACGGTTCATCGTCACGCAGAAACAGGTCGACGGTGACGTCTTTGTTAATCGGGACGACTGCCGGGAAACAGAACACCGGTGGAAACAATTCCGCGCATGACACTGGCTGATTTGCGGTTTGTGGTCGCGGGATGATGGACAAAGCCGGGAGGGAACTGCCGGTTGCGTCCACCGGGTCTTTTTCTTGGGCAATCAGGTATCGCCCAAAGACCCCGATCGAACCAACCATGTGTGTCCTTTCCTGATTGATCCTCCAGTACCTGGCCTGTTCAAGGATGATTTCACGGACCAGATCGGCCCCCTGCCCCGGTTGTAACGAACGCCAGCGTCCAGCCAGCCGTGCGACATCGGACGCCGCCTCCGGATCGTGCAGGGCTTCCCAAATCTTATGCACGTATGTGGTACTCAGATCCCGCCGGCCGGCGAGCTGTTCCAGTGTCAAATGTTCGTTTTCTTGACTGCGTTCACGGAACTGCAGCGTTGCTTCGATGTATTCGTTGAGTGCCAGAGTTCCGTCGGCAGAGGTGTAACGCGCATAGATTGATCTCAACCGGTCGACCAGTGCCGCGGTCCAGTTCGCCCGACCTTCGATCGGTGCAAATCGCAGTCCGCTGGGGGTAAGCACGGTATGAGCCGCGACCATCCGTGCAGCATCCAGATAGCCGGGCAACAGTTCCGGTGCCATGATCAGTGACTCACCGGTGTTGGCAAACCCCTCCCCGGCAACCGAATCCTCCGGAAATTTCTCAGCAGGACGCAGGTCAACACCCGTCAGATCTCGGATTGTGTAATTGTACTCAGCTCGAGTGAGTCGCCTCATCAGCACCAGGCCTGGGTCACCGGCGTGCCTGCGAGCAACGGCCTTTAGGTAGCTGTCGGTCCAGCCGATCAGCTGCTGACGTTCTTCGGGGGACGGTTGAGAGCTGTCCTGTGGCGGCATTTCGCGGTCAACCAAGCGACGCAACACCTTCTGCCATACTCGGGTATCACCACGAACATGCTCGGCTGTGGTGAAACGAGCGAGATCAAGATCACCCTTCGACTGCGTGGCCGAGTGACACTCCGCACAATATTTCTGTATCAGAGAAACAATCTGTCCGGAATACTGCTCCACCAGCTGATTGGTGAAAGAATCGCCGTCAGCAATGGAATTCCGGCCCCAGAGTAACACGAAACAGGCCGCCACGATGATGTTGAACCGTCTGATTGAATGTCCAGACGAGCGGACTGGTCGTCGATCAAACATCAGCAAGCCGTTTCCTGATCTCGTGAAAGAATGATTCACCGAAGATTATTGAGGAGTTCTGAGGCGCAGTCCAGCAGTGAGTCAGAAGGTTTCCCGTCTCTTCTGAGTCACTACTTTATGTTGTGTCGTTCCGTGTCATGTTGGGCACAATTTATCTGTTTCCGGCCTGCATCTTTATCACTGTAAATCAATCTGCACCTGGTCAAGTACCGGGTACCGGTCACCGTTGTCGGATTGAAACGTGGCCTGGTACTGCATGACTCGATGTTGTGGATCTACCCGGAATCGGCTTTGATCGATCGTTTGCCAGGGCTGTTCCGTGAGTTGCGATTTCCCGGAAGCTGATCGCACCGAAAATAAAAGCTGAGTACCGTCAGGGATGTCGGCCTGGAACGAGAAGCGACCGTTGTTCCGCGGCCTGTTCCATGTGAAGACTGAGGAACTGTAGGCATGTGTCCAGCCACGATGGTAAATGTGTCCCATGTCTTCCTGCCACATCCAGTGCGGTCCGTTTGTGGGTAATGTTTCCACAGTTGCCTTCCGCAGGCGGTGCCCGTTGTTGTAGAAGATCCTGGAGACGGTGTTGTGTCCTCCGTCGCGTCCGTGGCAGACGACGGCCAGATCAAGTCGCCCGTCGTGGTTGTAGTCTGCTGCCTGTGCGTCATGCGCCGAATCGCAAATCAACGGTGTTCGCCGATTCCGTGTGAATCCGTCAGGACTTCCCCAAAACAAATACGCCGGAATCGACTCGCGCGTCGCGTTGGCGTGATAATTGGGAGAAAACAGATCCAGATGGCCGTCGCTGTCGAAGTCGGCAACGCAGTGTCCAATTGGAGTAAACCCTGGAAGCCATTGAGCATTACCGGGGCGAAAGCCGGATTTGTTTCCCCAAAAAATTGTTGTTCCCGTATCGTGAAAATCTGACAGTCGGTCTCTGTAGCTGCCGGCAATCAGATCAAGGTAACCGTCAGCATTCAGGTCTGCTGTCTCCAGATCAATCGCGCTGTGGACTGTCAGACGTAATTGGCGGGTGGCGTCAAATCCGTGTTGGCTTCCGTGAAAGATACGGACCACGTCCTGCTCATACGAATTCACGGCGATGTCCAGCCACTGGTCGTGATTGAAATCGGCAATGACCGTGCTGATCGAACGTCCGGGAGACGGAATGGCGACACGTCGTTTTCGGTCGAAACCGGAAGCGTCGCCATAATAAATAATCAATTCCGGAGTCCCGTCAGGTTCGGACGGATAAAACTGACCGAGTGCCAGGTCCAGATAACCGTCACGGTTCAGGTCGGCAACGTTACTGGTTCCCAGAAAAATCTCACGGAGTACGGTGCGTCGCCGTTCGATGTCAAATCCGTCAGCACTGCCCCAGAAGATGTTGAGTCCGAGATGAGGATCCGTCAGCGCCGACTCGCCTGCATGTCCCGAATTCACTGAAATCAGGTCAACATAGCCGTCATTGTTAAGATCACAGGCCGTCGATTCGTAGCCACTGGCAAAAGGAATGCTCCAAACGTTGTTTCGATCGAATCCTGTAGCACCGCCCCAGTAAACGGTCAGAGGTACTTCTTCGTGAAGCGTTCCGCCCAGACTGTTACAAAACACAATGCCTGCCCGCCGGTCACTTGCGGCAGGTACAATCGCTACGTCCGAAGCCCCTGTGGTTGTTAACCTGGAATCGATTTGCCGGAAGCGGCGATGTCCCGTGCCCAGATAAATCACTGAGTCGGTGGTCAGAGTTTTCCCGCCCTGATGAACGGCAACCGCCAGGTCCGGGTATCCGTCGTTATTGACGTCGCCTGCTGCAGTTGCCACCGCGTTTGCGATCGGCAGTTTGAGGGTATGCCGGTTCGAGAAACCGTCGTCATGTCCCCAGAGTATGTTAACGAAGTCCGCTGTGGATTCGGCAGCCCCCGCTGCTTCTCCTCCACCTGCTCTTGCTGTGGAAAAATGAGTGAGCACAAGGTCGGCACGTCGGTCGGCATCGAGGTCGGCGACCGTCACCTGCGAAGTGCTGTCGGCACGGATGACTTGCGCCTCTTTCCACAAACCGTCGGCTGCACCAGGATAAATGAAGACCTGATTTTGACTGGTTCCGACGACCAGATCGAGGTGAGCGTCGTTGGTGACTTCTGAAATAGTCAGACAGGTGGATTGCTCTGTATCAAGATGCAAATCTTCTGCTGTGTGTTCAGAATCAGGAAAGACAACGCGTTGCGCTGTCAGTACGGCCAGTCGCTGTACTCCATCGCCGCGGAAATCTCCTGAGGCCAGATCGATAGCGCCGGGAATTCCCAATTCATGTCGACGGGACAACAGAAAACCGTCTTCGCCGCCAAAAAACACACGAATGATTTCTCCCTCCGGTTGACCTGGCAGCCACGCGTGACCGCATAGCACGGCGATGTCCGGTCGGTTATCCCGGTTGAAATCGCAAATCACCAGCCTGCGGGCATCGTGCGCGGGCAGCATTCCGTGGCTGCGATGTGCGGGCCAGCCATCCTCGCCGCCGGTAATGATTGTGATAAACCGTCGACCGTGCTGGACGCCGCTGCGATTTGGGCAAAATACGAGATCCGGAAATCCGTCCTGATCGAGGTCGTCGACAGCGACCTGCTGACTTCCAGGAACCGCCAGTTCGAACTGTGAAACCCGTTCTTCGTCTGATACGTGTGCCAGAGTTGCACTGATATCGGTGAAGGTATCGTGTGTGCTGTTGAATACCAGATCCAGATGGCCGTCCTGGTTCAGGTCAAAGCGGTGAATCGTGCGCAGCTTCCCGTCCCGGGTTACAAATAGATTCTGCCCGGCGTCATCAGACTGACCGTCCGCAAAGTGCTCATAGGAATCTTCGACCCAGGTCTGAGCCGTCAGCAGACCGGGGAACAGAAAGATCAACACGATACCGATCACCGATGAGAGACGGTTCGTTACAGACATGTCGTGTAATCTCCGGACTGATTTTGTGTATCTGGGTTTTTAGCCACCAAGTACTGCACCTAAGGATATCCATCACTCCTTGGACAACACCAGTCATGCCCGTATGACCTGACGGTGTGTGGGCTAAACCCGGCATTTGGCTGCCTTCCACGTTTCCCCGGTACAGGAAAGCCTGCATAATGGATGGTTCGAACACCGGCACAGGTGAATCCCAAGGTTAGGTCCATGCTGACGATTCCTGGAAATCGAACAAGCCGTTTCTGTGACGGGGTTTCCCGTCGCAGCTTTCTGCGCATCGGTTCTTTGGGACTGGGCAGTGTCGCTCTTCCTGGTTTACTCAGCCAACAGGCGACAGCAGCCTCAGGCAGCCAAACCCGGTCTGTGGTGATGATCTATCTGCCGGGCGGTCCCACACAGCACGAGACATTTGATCCCAAACCGGATGCGCCGTCTGAGATTCGCGGGTCGTTTGGTCCTGTCAGCACGAATGTGCCGGGAGTGCAGTTCTGTGAACTGTTGCCCCGACTGTCCCGGATGGCAGACAGGTTTTCTGTCGTGCGAACGCTGGTCGGCCTGGAGAACCGCCACGAGTCCTTCCAGTGTTATACGGGACGACCCGGTGGCCGTAATGAAGACAGCGAACCGGCCGGGGGGTGGCCGACATTCGGATCGGTCGCTTCGTCGGTGCTGGGTCCGGGTAGAAACGGAATGGTTCCGTTTGTCGACGCCTCACCGCACATGAACTACGCACCGTATCGCAATCAGGGTCTGCATGACGCCTCAACAAAAATTTCATGGCCCGGGTTTACGGGACCCACGCATGTCCCGTTTGCGCTTGAGGGTGACGTGCGGCCGGACCTGGTTTTGAACGGTATTGATTCTGCACGGCTTAACCGGCGGCGAGAGTTACTTTCATCGTTGACTGACATTCAGCGGCAGATTGAAGGTGCCGGTTCTGACAGTTTCCTGAAGCAGGCGTTCGGGCTGCTGACAGCCGGTCAACTTGCGGAGGCGTTGAATCTGGATGCAGAACCCGCGCAGGTGCGCGAACGTTATGGTGTGTCGCAGCCAACCGCTTCCGGTTTTGGTGGTGCTCCGCAAAGTCCGCGGCATCTGTTACTGACACGGCGTTTAGTCGAAGCCGGAGTGCGATGTGTTACGGTTGCGTTCGGAGCATGGGACTGGCACGGGAATCGTGGAGGTACGGTCGAATACCTGTCCAGGAAATATCTGCCCGTATTTGATCAGGCTGTCTCGGTTTTTCTGCAGGATCTGGACGAACGTGGTCTGCTGGCCACGACCACTGTCATTGTCTGGGGTGAATTTGGACGTACACCACGCATTAATCCGAAGGGAGGACGTGACCACTGGCCTGGGACGCAGTCCGTGCTGCTTGCCGGTGGTTCGGTTCATGGTGGCCGCATTGTCGGCAAAACCGACCGGGTTGGCGGGTTTCCCGTCGAGCGTCCGGTGCATGTTCAGGAGGTATTTGCCACGCTCTACGGACACCTGGGCATTGATACCAACAACGTCAAAATTACCGATCTGAACGGTCGTCCGCGGTATCTGGTAGATGGCAATCGGCAGCCGATCAGCGAGCTGATGTAGCTGGACATCGTTACAACACGCGGCGAACGGCAGTTGGGTTTCTTTCCAGCCGTCTTATCGGGGAGGCGGGTATGCGGACTGGTGCTCAGGATCGCCCGTTTGAACCGCCGGTCGAAGGACGGAGATCCTGGCGAGCGAACGTTCGGTTTCACTCATGCAGTAAGCCGTCACGTTTCAGCAGTCCGAGAATCGTTGCTGTTACGTCAGTATGGACTGCCGAAATGTCACGTTGTTCAGCAGTGTCATTTACCAGATTATAAAGTTTCCAGTCCTGCGGACTTCCTGGCTCGGTGTTGTTTCCGCCGTACTTCACCAGCTTCCAGTTGCCGTATCGCACTCCAACGGAGGTTTCGCCTTCCTCGCTGGCGAAATACAGGTATTCATGCTTTTCCTGTTCGGCGGGCCGGCCAAGAAGAGTGGGCAGATACGAAATTCCGTCAATTTTGGCCGGTGGTCGGACACCTGCCAGTTCACAGGCCGTGGGCAGGAAGTCGTAAAAGGCGGAGGGATGGTCAGAAATTGTGTCGGGCACAATGTGGTGTGGCCAGCGGGCGATTGTCGGTACCCGAATACCGCCTTCGTGCATGGATCGCTTAATTCCGGTGAGTTGTCCGTTTGAGTCGAAGTATTCGTGACTGTGTCCTCCTTCATTGTGAGGACCATTGTCCGATGTGAAGATGACCAGAGTTTCGTTCTCGATTTCCAGTTGTTTCAGCAGTTGCATGAGTCGTCCCACGTCCCTGTCCATATACGTGATCATGGCCGCAAATCCTTTCTCCGGATTCGGCCAGTCCCTGTCGGCATAGATCCCGTGACTCGGTATTTCCATCCCGTCGCCTGTGAGACGACCTCCTTCGTTATTTGCGTGCGGAATGGTCCAGTGGATGTGTAACAGAAACGGAACATCATGATGATTTCGAACAAAATTCAGGGCGGCTTCTGTCATGAAGTCGTGGGAGTAACTCACCCGCCGGGATGACACCCGGCCGCGAGCTGCCGGCGACGGATCAAGGACGTTTCCTGGCAACGTCACCTGTCTGTCGTTTTCCCACAGAAACGTCGGGTAGAAATTGTGTGCGTTCCCCTGGTTCATATATCCGAACCAGTAGTCAAACCCGTTGAGATTGGGATGCCCGGAATTTTTAATTTCTTCAGGACGTTCCACGTGTCCCAGGGCCCATTTGCCCACTCCGCCTGTGGTATATCCGGACTCCTGGAGCAGCCTGGCAACGGTTGGTTCGGTCGAAGTCAGACTCCGTGGCCGGTTGCCGGTCAATCCTGTATGTCCGACATGTTGCCCTGTCCACAGAACCAGGCGAGACGGGCGACAGACCGTGTGACCGGCATAATGGTTGGTGAGCTTCATTCCTTCGGATGCCAGACGATCGATATTGGGTGTCTGAATTATTTTTTGTCCAAAGCAGCCGAGATCTCCGTAGCCGAGGTCATCAACCATAATGTAGATGATGTTAGGACGGGCATCATCTTCGATTGATTGTGTATGACTTCGCGTTGACTGCGGAAAAATCAGACAGATCAGCAGCGCACACACAGGAGCACGAAAGACAGACATGTTTTGGGCTTCGATCAGGTTGGTGTTGTATTGTTGAACGGGTTGATGACCCCGCGTGATCTCACTGGTCACACACGGCGACCAGGTCTGATGAGCATTCAGGAATCGCTGCAAAGAAAGTAACCCATAATATGTAATGCGCGGCCGAATCGCATCAATCCTCAGCGTATCGCCGGTAAGTCCGTACCGCTGCCTTTGGTTACAGCCGTTTTGTTGACATGCCGGGACCGTGCAACGCATGTTTCGCACATTCCGTAACACCCTGATTACCGAGGAAGAATGTTGAGTTATACGGAGGCTTCTTTCGGCTCATTCAGTTATTGAGTCAGACTTGGCACGGTTGCCTCAAAACCAGGGTGTCTCAAACGGCAACCGCCAACAGAGTGTCGTTCACAGATGTGAACGACAGCACGGTTCAGCTATTCAATGACGCCGTTGAGTCGCTGCAGAATCAACGCTTCGGCTTCCCCCATGATTCGGCGGATCAGTTCGTCGCAGGTAGGAATGTCGTTGATGAGACCGGCCACCATGCCGCAGGACCAGGCGCCGGCGTCCATGTTTCCATCCTGCATAATCCTGGGATAAACCCCTGCAACCTCATCCATGATATGTTCAATTTTCAGGTCGGTTCCGAGCTCCCTTTCTTTGTCCAGAAGTCGCTCGACAGCGGCGTTGTTCAATACCCGTTCTGTGTTACGCAGCGGTCGCATCACCAGCCGCGTGTCCAGCTCCGTGGCAGCCAGAATTGCCTGTTTCACATTCTCATGGACCGGGGCTTCCTGCGTGGCAATGAAGCGGGTTCCCATATTCATACCATCAGCACCCATTGCCAGCGATGCCACCAGTGAACGGGCATCTGCCATACCGCCTGATGCGACAAACGGAATGTCCAGCTCGTCTGCTGCCCGGGGCAGTAGAATCATATTCGGGATGTCGTCTTCGCCGGGATGGCCTCCGCATTCGAATCCGTCCACGGAGACCACATCGCAGCCAATGGCCTGAGCTTTCAGCGAATGCCGTACGGAAGTGCATTTGTGAATGATCTTACACCCGGCAGCCTTTAACTTTGGAAGATGTTCCTGTGGGTTCCGGCCCGCCGTTTCGACGATTCGGACTCCTCCGTCGATGATCGCATCGATGTAGCCCGGGTAATCCGGGGCGGTTACGGTTGGCAGGAATGTGAGGTTCACTCCGAACGGTTTGTCGGTCAATTCATGACAACGAGCAATTTCCGCGGTCAGTTCCCGGGGCGTTTTCTGAGTCAGTCCTGTAATGATTCCCAGGCCACCGGCGTTTGAGACAGCAGCAGCCAGTTCTGCGAACCCGACATAATGCATGCCCCCCTGAATGATCGGATGTTGAATACCAAACAGTTCCGTGATGGCAGTTTTCATGGTGGGCTCTTTTCGGTCTACAATTCTACAATACCGTTCCTCGTCGACATCAGAGGTTCAGATCCGTGAGCTTAGATGAGGGCGGTATGCGATGAAATGGCCTTGACGGGTGCTGTGTCGACAGTTGGGTGAGTAGACTGTATTTTTCTCACGTTCGATATTCGGTGGACTTATGACAGACGATCACCCCGTCCCGAATGGCAGCGAGCAGGAACTGCCAGGCGAACCGTATTTCGGTTCGTCTGGCCAAACAGCAACCGGTTCCCGGCGGAACACAGGAATCCGTCACCGGGGAATTGCATTCATCATCGTGGTCGCCACAGCAAGCGGACATCTTGCAGGTCTGCAGTGGGCAGGTGATCATCTTTCACGTCGCTCACTGGGGACAGTGATTCCGTGGACGTTTGGTTGTCTGCTGATGCTGTTATGGTGGACGTTCCTTTCCGGTGTTTGCTGGAAGACCCGATTCAGGGGGCTGGGGATCGTTGCATTCGGTGCGTTGTTGTTTGTGGGCGTGTTCCGCTGGGAAGGACAGTCGGGCAATTTTGTTCCGCACTTTGGACTTCGATTTTTTCCGACCGCCGAAGAACATGCCGTGCAATATTTCAAGTCGGAATCCGGGGAGTCTGCATCGTTCACCGTTTCAGAAAGACTTGAAATCACGTCGGATGACTGGCCAGGATTTGGAGGAATCCGTCAGGATCAGATCGTGAGAAATGTCACGATTCGCCGCGACTGGGATGAGAAGCCTCCGGCAGTGTTGTGGCGTCATCCCGTTGGTCCCGGGTGGTCGTCGTTTGCCATTGTGGGTCAACGGGCATTTACACAGGAACAGCGAGGCGAGGACGAAGCGGTTGTTTGCTATGACGCTGCAACCGGAAAACAAATCTGGCTGCACACAGACCGCGCTCGATTTTCGGATGCAGCCAGTGGAGCGGGACCGCGGGCAACACCAACGATTCATTCTTCGCGTCTGTATGCACTGGGTGCGACCGGAATTCTGAATTGTCTGGATCCGGTTACCGGCGATTGTCACTGGACCCGGAATATCATCGAAGATGCGGGTACTCGGCTTATCGAATGGGGAATGGCCGGATCACCCCTGATTTATGAAGACGTTGTGATTGTGAATCCTGGCGGAAAGACGGCGGCAGTGATTGCCTACGACTGTTTAACCGGAGAACAACGCTGGTCCGGTGCCGGCGACCGGGCAACGTATGCGTCGCCGCAGATTGCGGAGCTGGACGGTGTCCCGCAGGTTCTTATCTACTGTTCCACAGGTTTGTGGGCTCACGCCGCAGACTCAGGGAAAAAACTGTGGTCATTTCCCTGGACAAATATGACCAGGCTGAATATCGCCCAGCCGATCGTGCTGCCGGACAAAAGTGTGTTTATCAGCAGCGGGTACGGAGGCGGCAGCGCCCTGCTCAGTGTGACTCGCAGTGGCGACAACTGGCAGGTCGAACCGCAGTGGACCAGACCTGACCGGTTTCAGTTGAAATTCAACGGGGGTATTTATCGGGACGGCTATGTGTACGGGCTTGATGACGGAATTCTGTCGTGTTTCGACCTGTCGATCGGTCAAAAAACATGGAAGCGCGGGCGCTACCGTTTTGGTCAGATCGTAATGGTAGGTGACGACCTGCTGGTATTGACTGAATCCGGCAGAGTCGTGCTGGTGGAAGTCACACCCGAAACAATGACAGAGGTGTCTGCCTTTCAGGCGATTGAAGGCAAAACATGGAACCACCCGGTCGTCAACCGCGGACGATTGTACGTCCGCAATGGCCAGGAAGCGGCCTGTTATGATCTGAGCCTGCAGGTGAAACCGGCACAGGAGACAGGACTTCATTGATCAGCGTATCAACAGAGCGCCATGCCTGCTTAAAAATGGGGTCTTTGGAGCGGTTGTCAACCAGGAACGAAACCGGATTAAACTGTCCCGTCGGTACGCGATCGTCGAATGCCCCTATTTTGTTTTCAACAGTAACCAGTGACTCGTCCGCCGCCCTGGCGGCTGACGAAAGCCAGGCCAGCAGCAGGGAACGTAGCCAAAGAGCCTGAGGCTGACAGGTGAACAGGCTGTTCGGTTTATGGATAGCGGAATCAGCCACAGGAGTGCCTTCTTGAGAAGCCTGCAACCGGAGAATCACGGCTGTCTCTGCGCTGTAGCAGTTGCGGTGTTGTCCGTAAAACAAACCAACGTGCGGTCAACAGGTATAAGAGTGTGAAACACGATCGCCGGGTCAATGATCCTGACAGTCCGTACGAATGAGTTTTTATTGCCGGGGTTTATTAGGTGGAACCGGCTCCTTTCCGGTGGAGAGGGAAACGTCCTTTCCACCGCTGCAATCGAGTCCGGAGGCTCCATATCCGACAGTTGAAGCTGAAGACCACCCGTGTGCATTCCGGTCGTCGCACCGGAATGTCCCAGAATTGCCGTAACTCCCGTGTGAATCGAATACGTTACGCCATTCAGGCGGTTACGACTGCCTCCGCTCAAAACAACAGATTCCATCTGTTCACAGGGCTGTTGACATCGGCTACCTGCAAACATTTTGGAAACGGTCCCAGGCATCATCCCAGACCGTTGTATTACCGGGTGTGACCTCTTCTATTTTTTCAGAGCGTTGAACCACCGCCCGAATGTCTGCCAATGTTGCTAAATCTCCTGCTGCACGCGCCTGGATCAGCACATTTCCGAGTGCGGTTGCTTCCACCGGACCGGTGACCACAGGTCGACCACAGGAATCGGCCGTGAATTGATTCAGCAATCGGTTTTGAGTTCCGCCACCGACAATATGAATCACAGTCACCGGAACGTCGGTCAGTTCTTCGAGCCAGCCGAGGACCATCCGGTACTTAAACGCCAGACTCTCCAGTGAACATCGTATGAACTGCCCTTCCGTTTCCGGTACTGGTTGTTCCGTTCGGCGACACTCATCTGCAATAGCGGTTGTCATATCCGAGGGATCCAGAAATTCGGGTCGATCAGGATCAACAAGTGATCGGAATGGCGGTGCGTCGGCCGCCAGTTGCGCCAGTTCACCATAGTCGTAATCACGACCACGTTGTGCAAATGCCAGACGACATCGTTGCACCAGCCACAGGCCCATGATGTTCTTAAGCAGTCGCCAGGTTCCGTCGACTCCGCCCTCATTCGTAACATTGCGTTCCAGCGCCTTTGAGCTGAGAATCGCATTCTGCGTCTCGACTCCCATCAGTGACCAGGTGCCACTGCTGATATAGGCCCAGTTGGCATGGCCTGTCTGTGTCGTTGGAATCGCAGCCACCGCGGCGCCCGTGTCGTGTGTGGCAGGAGCGATTACATTGACTTTTCCAAGTCCGGTGGTGTCAGCAACTTCACCGCGAAGTGTTCCGAGATTCGTGCCGGGCAGTACTACTTCAGGAAACATTTCTGTAGGTATCTCAAATCGACGCAACATGTCGATCGCCCAGCTGCGAGATTCCGCGTTCAGCATCTGGCTGGTTGTGGCATTGGTGAATTCAACCACTCGGCTCCCGCTCAGACACCAATGAAAGTAGTCCGGCACCATCAAAAATTTTCGGGCTTGTGCGACGAACTCCGGATCTCGTTCACACATTGCCAGGAGCTGATACAGTGAATTGAGATTCATGAACTGTAGTCCGGTGGCGGCGAAGATTTCAGCCCGGGAAACCCGGCTGAACGCCTTTTCCATCATGCCGTCCGTGCGAGCATCGCGGTAATGCCACGGCTGACCCAACAGCTCATCGTTCCGATTCAGCAAGACGAAGTCCACACCCCACGTATCGACACCAACCGAGACGGCGGTTCCATTCAGTTGAGACGCCGCTTTGCTGAGGCCCTGCTGAATTTCTGACCACAGTCCCGTGAGATTCCACCGCAGTGTCCCGCCGAGATTCACGGGGCCGTTCGGGAATCGATGATGTTCCCGCAGCGAGATGGTCGATCCGTCGAAGCTGCCGGACATGACCCGACCACTTTCAGCACCCAGATCGGCCGCCAGATATACTTTGTCGACCATATTTCGCTCCACCGGTTAATGATCACTGCACAGGCGATTTTAACCGTCCGACAGGGCATCGCCACGCAATTCGGATTCCGAGTCTGTTTGGTGGAAGAACCGTGTTTGTGGTGATGTTTACGGAATGAACACCATTTGATGCAGAATCATACCGTTCTAGTTGTGTGTTCAGAGTAACGAACGGAGTTCTGACACACCGAACGCCCGTAACTTGCAGGCAGGTCAGCTCCACCGGCTTTTTCCGGCAGCCGGTGCAAAACGACCTGACGGAGACCAGATGAAGCAAAACACAGACGCGTCAAAGCGTCCGGAAGGGTCGGGTTTATACACTTGCGTCTGGATTGATCGGTTTCGGACGGGATTTAATCGGATATTGAAGCCTGACTGGTTTTGTGATGATTTCCCCCGTCCGAATCTATCGTTGCACACAGGGTTCGCGTGGCCCCAGTATGATTCGTGTCGCGAATGACTCCAGGTAAAATGGAAGAAGTCAAACGAGAACTAGTTTTGTCGCAGCCAGTGAAGTCCCGGGCATTCCGAAACAGGATCAGAAACCGAATCCACTGAGCTCCATCAGTGTCACAGTTCCATTGTATGTGCCATGAACAATGATGGCAGCAAAGATCCAGCTGGCGCCATCGGCCAGCATCGGGGCTCGTTGCTGTTGTTGAAGTCGTCTCCAGATCTTCCAGACTCCAATTCCGGAAATTGTCGAACAACCTGAATGCAGCAGGACACAAACGGTCCATCGCCATTCTGCCAGTCCAGGAGGCGGATCAGGGACATAGACTTTCAGATAGATAATATTTTCTACTGCAGCAAAGGCCGCTCCGGACGCCAGCGCGCACAGCAGAATCTGTATACCGTTGCGATACAACCATGGACGCTTTTCGACTATCCAGAGGGTTAGAGCAATCTTCATAATTTCTTCGGTCGTTGGACCGATCACCGTGACGGCAATCAGGGCACTGCCGGAAACGGACTGAGCTGCAAATGTGCCGATCACGGCAAAGAAGCCGCTGGTCAGAACAACCACAAGTGTTACCAGCCAGCTGGACAGCCCTGATGATTCGTCAACATTTTTTCTGTACCAGCGATACCAGGTCACAGCATCCGGGGGTATTTCTCCGGCCAGAGCAGACGAAAGTCCGGGTTCATCCCACACGGACTGATCTTCGGGAACATGATCCGACAATGGCAGAACCGGACCGGGATCATTCTTGTCCTGTGGATGCAGAATGTCTTCCATCCACGGTTCAGCGAACACAGAAGTATCTTTACCTGACTTCTCATGATGTGGCTCCGCATGTGGCTGGCGGAACGGTGACCCGGTCAGATCGGCCCTGTTGTCCGACCCGCTGTTTAATTTTTTCTCCGGCGGTGTCATTCGGTGTCGCTCGTGTGGTAAGCAGTCGCCGTGGCAATCACTGCGGCCATGGGGACCCGTCGCTGCACGGTGGAGCCTCCAACATCGGCCGATTCGATTCGGACGTTGCAGATCGCGTTAAATCCCTGATCGATGGCGGTTTGTCTGAGACGTGCAACAGCCTCGCGTCTGGCACGCGTCTGCAGGGATTGAAATGACCGAACCTCACCACCAAACAGCTTACGCCAGTTTGCAAACCAGCTCTTGAGATAATCACTGGCGATGACGACTTCGGCCACAACGAGTGACGGTGCAGGTTCCACGTGCTTTGCCATGGGGAACGATTTGATCTGAGTAATCAGAAATCCATCGTTCGCCGCATCAAATGCGTCCAGCCGCCGAAAATGTCGTTTCTCTACGGTCCGTCCGATGACGAGTCCAAAGACGACGAACGGCACTACAAAAATGAGAAGATTAATAACCAAGGGGATCATGACATTTCCTCCTCAGGAATCCGGTCCGAACTTTCTTTTTGCGTCGTCTTATCCGGGACGCCTGGCCGTGATGACGGCATCAGCATGACGGATACATGGAACAGAGTGACATTGAGCTTAGACAGACTGCTCAAGACTGACGGCTGTGCCGTAGGCATACAGTTCTGCAGCACCGGCAGTGACGGCACTCGTGGTGAAACGTACGTTGACCACTGCATTCGCGCCCAGCTGCTGTGCCTGAGCCAGCATGCGCTGCATGGCTTCACGGCGTGATTCTGTCAGTAGTTCTGTATATCCCTTCAATTCACCACCAACCAGGTTCTTAAAGCTGGCGGCAATGTCACGGCCGGCATGTTTGGCTCGCACCGTATTTCCCTGTACCAGCCCGCAGATTGCAACGATGTCATACCCGGCTACGGTTTCAGTATTAGTGACAATCATGGCGAACGGCATTCTCCTCAGATTCAGTGCACAGAAGACAAGTTCCCAACGATATCGCGCACAGGCAATCTTGTGAATCGTTTGGGAGGAGTCGGCGCTCCCGTCGGAACGATTCAGCCCGTCGGTCAGTCTCAGCAGCCGGAGTGAATCTGTTCGAAAGGATTTAGTCCTTCCGAATTCGGATTCGGCGATATTCCATTTGTCCGCGGTCACCTTCCAGACCGATCGGACCGGATTCCGGAAGCCTGAATTCGGCTTCCAGAATTTCTCCATTGCAGGTGCAGTGAGCCACGTTGTCGTTGACCACAACCACCAGCTCATTCCAGTCCTGCTGGCGATACTTTTTTAGTTCCGTGTACGGACCGGCCAGTACGTAGTCTCGACACTGCAGCTGCGGTTTGCGGATGAAGACCCCGCTGTCTGCATTAGGTGTTGCACGGAATTCCAGTTTCAGTGTGAAGTCACCCGTGAATTCTTCTTTCGTCCACAATTGCTGGAAACGCCGACCTTCAGCGGGTGTGGTGACGATCAGCCGGTCGTTCAATGCCACATAACGACCATCCGGAGTTGACGACGAGCTAAAATACTGAGGTTCATGTTCCTTTGGACGAAAGCCCCAGCCCGTCAGGTCTCTACCATTGAACAAACTGCGGAATCCGGACTCGATTTGAAAGTCGTCGGGTTTCGTTTCCAGGTAGCCCAGTGTGGCGAAGATTGGAACCAACGCTTTGGCCCACATGGCATAACCAGCCTGGTTGGGATGCAACAGGTCTGGAAATTCGGTTTGGTTCGCATCACCATGTTCATTGGCAAACAGTGTCCACGTATCCAGAACCGTGATCTGAGCATCACCTCTGACAGCTGTTTCATTCAGCTCGTTCAGCTTTTGAATAGCGGTGGCCGGACGTTTCAGGTTTGCTGACGACGGGAAAACACGGCAAAGCACAATCGGCATTGTTGCACTGTGTTTCTTCAATGCCGCAATGATCAATTCGACGTTACCTGAAATTGTCTCGGGAGACGCACCTTCTTCCAGGTCATTGGTGCCCATCAGGATCACGACGGCAGAGGGATTCAATGAAAGGACATCCTGGTTCAGACGTATCAGCATACCGCGCGTTGTATCGCCACTGATTCCTCGATTGGCAGCATTGAGGCCCGGGAAATGATCTTTGAATGTGGGCCCCCATCCCTGGGTGATCGAGTCACCCAGAAAGACCACGGCCCCCTGTTTTTTTGAAATTTCTCCGGCAAACGCGGTGCGGCGACTCTTCCACAATTTCCGAAACCAGTCGTAGCGCCGAATCGGCCCCGTGCCTGGAAGGCCGTCATCCGATTGAGGAAGGGCAAAGGACTGAGGAACGTCATCCGCGTGAACAAATGTATGCGTGGACGGAATAAAGCACACAGTAACTATTAAACCAATGCGAACAGACATCCCCCAGGCTTTCTTTATGTCTTGCGAAACCACGTTGCACGAGGCATAGGACACGAGATTGCATTGTCTACTTCTGTGAATTCTGTGCAAACCCTGCGACAATCCCTGTTAACGGCCGACTTCATTCCTCCATGGTAAATGCCGGAATAACCGAACGAAATCGGCAGACAGAAGCCCGGCATCTCAACCTCCGTTGTCGGACCCATGGGGCAAATTCAGGTATTGAACCTGCTTTGTGACTGAATAATCGCGGGAATTCAGATTCTAACCAGGCAGTGTATGTGACTGATTTCTGCTTTGCCGCGACTGTACGGGCTGCTTTCTCACAGCCGTTCAGCGCACACATGTCAAGCCAAAGCTAAATGGGTGTCCACGACCTCTTCAATTTCAATAACCGTGGTGAACTGCGCGCAAACCGCAGTTCACCGACCTCACAAACCCGGAATCGAAAAAATCCTCACAATATTTGTTGACATGTATCACGTATCCCCGAAACTAATGAGACTGAGTCTCAGCATGGGTGTTGAGACTAGGAATTGGAGATGCAGGCAAGTTTGAGATGTTGCTCGAAGAGAAGTCCTCAAACCAGGTTGTTTGTCACTGTCTTGGCATTACCGAACGCGAAATTGGCGTGGCGGGTGTCTCGGGCGGATGTCGTACACTTGCCGATGTGAAAGCCATGACGGCAGCCGGCAGCGGCTGCACAGCGTGTCACCGCCGTATCATTGCTGTTCTCCGGAAAACCACCGTTCAGACGGTGACTATTTCTCAGGAGATGAATTCCAGCTTTGCATCCCGGAGTTCCTGTTGAGTACTGCCGCAGGATTATGGCGTTACCACCGATCTGTTTACGTGGGTTCGTAATGATCGGAGCTGATCAGTGGAGTGACTGTCTCACAAACCTTAACAGTTACCTGACAGTATCAAAAAAGCGTTATTCACTCGCAGGCTCTTCGCCAGTCTGGCCCGCCAGATAAAGTTCTGAACCGATGGTTGCGATCTGGTGAAGTTGAGTCTCCAGCCAGTCGACACTCTCTTCGGATTCCACCACGATCCGCTCCATAATCTCCTTGCTGCCGGCGTCACCAACCTCGGCCGCCAGCTGCACGCCTCCATTGTAAGTCTTGACGGCGTTGACTTCGAGCAGCAGATCATTTTCCAGTTGTTCTTTGACGTTCGAACCAACACGGATCACGTCGTATCGTGCAATCTCCGGAACCCCTTCCAAAAACAGAATACGGTCAATCAGATACTCCGCATGTTTCATCTCTTCGATGGATTCTGCATAGTGGTGGGTAGCCAGTTTATGGAAGCCCCAGTCCTTGCACATTTTGGACTGCACGAAATACTGATTGATGGCAGTCAGCTCAATGGTCAGTCCAGCGTTGAGTGCTTCGAGGACTTTGTCGTTGCCCTTCATGGTCTTCCTTTTAATCCTGGGATGATTTCCATCGCGAACGACTTAATTGTAACCAGCTTTCCCGATTCCGATGACTGATCTGAGCTGGTCATCTCACCAAACCATACGATTGATATCCGGTCTCTCGCCGTTGCTGCGACAGAATCCCAGTCTCTTCGGCGGCGGGGCAGTCCGAATGTCCGATGCTCACGCAGGTTTGAATACTCAGCCCTGAGTACCCATTTGCGCTACGAACAGCACAAGACCGATAATTCCAAAACATATGATGAAAGAGAGGATGAACCCACCTGCGTCAACAATTCCTGGGCGTTGAAATTCCAGATCGGTTCCTGGAAACAGCTTTCTGTGATCAAACCGTGAAGGTTCCGCGTAACTTTTCTCGACTTCTGCTTTATCGAGCTCAGGGTTCGAATTCGCCGGGGTTTTCATTTTCACATAATAACGATCCAGTGCTTCCCGGCTGTTTCGTGGTGTGATCATACTAAACACGATCATGACCAAAAACGGCATAACGATCTTGGGAACCAGCTCCAGTGCACTCAAGGTTGACGAAGACTGGCTGCCCAGATCAAGTCCGAATGGCCGGTACAACAGCAGGTTCAGTTTCAGGCTGCCCTGTCCGCGGAAATCTGTATCAGCGGGATATTCCAAAGTTTCGCAACGGGTGAATTCATCAATCTGCTCGGTTTTGACAACCTGCGGCCGGACACTGGAATCCGACGGAACAATTTTGTCCCAATAGATACTGACACTCGTAGTAACCTTCTCGCTGGTCGTGCGGGTCACTTCGGCCTGGATTTCCTGCATACCGTCTTCACCGGGAACCAAAATTCTGTCCGCCGATATTTGCTGAGGCTTCAATTGTTCGTGGGCGATCAGTGCATCACCCTCGAGTCCTTCTTTGTCTTCATTCCAGCTGATTTCGGCGGCAGTCAGCTTTTGTCGCAGTATGGACTTTGAGACAAGTTCCTGTGAGATCGTTCGTATGTGTGGCGTACGGGTCATCAGGTCCTGGTTATCACGCAGACCGTTGAAAATCATCGGTCCGAAGTAGGGCACGATGAAGAAGAACAGCAAGCAGTAGGTAACGGTAATCCATGCGGCGGCGCTGGTGGCTCGCCGCCAGTACATACCCACCCAAAACGGAGCGGCGAAGACTAGCGGAAACCAGAATGTCAGTTTCAACTGGCCGAGCATGTCGTAGAACTTCAGGGAAAAAATGACTGAGCCCGCGACGACGATCACACCGATGAGTCGACCTGCCCACAGACACTGACGTTCATCAGCGTGCGGATTAACAAACGGCACGTACAGATTGCGCACGATCAGGCCGGCGCCGACAATCATATATGCGTCAACGCTGCTCATCAGTGCCGCCAGCAGACATGCCAGCATCAGACCGCGGAAGCCCGGTCCCAGTAACTGCATTGAGGCGTAGCCCCACGTCCGGTCCGGGTCGTTGATTAATTCGGGCACGTCGGCATACAGTGTTGCTGCAATCAGTGCCGTCAGTACCCAGCCCACCGTACAGAATCGCTTCAGAAAATTACCGATGACCAGTCCAACCCGTGCATCAAATTCGGATTTGGCGGAACCGCCTCCCGTGGCGATGAAGTGCGGCTGCACTACGATGCCTGTGAGGTTCGCCAGCACGATGGCGACCAGGTAGTACACTGAGAACTCTGCGGCGCTGGAGCTGATAACGTCGAAAAATGATTCGGGCAGTTGATCGTGCATGACCTGGAAGCCGTCCTTGCCTTCAGGATTCAGGTCGGCGTTTTCCGCCAGTCGGTTCAGGCCAATGGGAATCAGCATCACCGACAGACCGATGATGCACAGACCCTGGACCAAATCGGTAAAATACGCGGCGGCCAGTCCCCCCGCCATTCCGTAAACCACGACCACAATGGCCACCACGGGAATCAGCACATACTGCAACTCATACTGATTGTCGAACAGGGCGACGGTATCACCGATCATAGGCGCGGCTGTCTTGGCGAGAGCCGAGAAGAACATCGATCCGTAGATCATGAAGAACATGACACCAAAAACACTGTAAGCTGCCCCGAGTCCGCGTGACTCATATCGTTCAACATACCAGTCACCCAGCGTCAGGTGCCGCATTCGTCGATACCAAACGCCTGTGATCCAGTAAAACGGTGTGACGAACAGCCAGAACATCACGCTCCACATACCGCTCATTCCGCCGACGAACGTTGCACGTCCGGTGTTGATCGGATCGCTCGATCCGGTGCCTGCACCAAACGCCGCAAACGTTTGCAGCAGTTTGCCGAATGAGCGACCGCCCATGAAGAAATCCTCCTGACCCTTCACGCGACTCATAGCCCAGATGCCAATTCCTGCCATCCCGATGAAATAAACAGCAATTACCAGATAATCGATTGAGTCCATATTTTCGCAGCCCGTCTGAGTGCATTGACAATGTTAGTCAGGAAACCGGCGAAATCTTCGTTGGTGATTGAGATAAGACCGCCGCAGCCTGATCACACAACACCAGAAGTCCTGAATCGCATTCGGTATCTTTCAGGATCTGCCTGTGCAGGCACAGTCTGAAGACGATTGTTCCTCAACTGCACATCACGATATCAGATGCGACCTTTTTGTTTTACCTGTCGGGTGTTCGTCTTTCCGTCAATCACACCAGGTGTTTCATTAAGACTTTCGCATGATAAGAAGTGGTGAACCATTCGATAGACCGGACAGAGTCCGATTTGCGCGGGCCGGCAGCAGGTCTGGTCCTGACCTGTCTGAAATCAAGGACTCACCCCGGACTTCGATGTTGGATGTTCTGCCGGTGGAACGGAGGTCAGGAACACTCTGACGCTCACTCTGGCGGAACGTGTCATCAATTTCAGCCGCATGCTGAGGGTCCCTGACACAGTTGCTGCCGAACAATTTTCACGGCATTCATTGTCAGTGAGATGAGTTTAGGATTCAGTGGCAGTGGCTGTGACGACAGACTCGCGATCACAAGTGCATTTGTACGATCGACAAACACATTTTGTCCGTGAATTCCGAGTCCAAACAGCAACGGGGCCTCGTCGTCCAGCACGTACCACTGGGATCGATAACAGATCGGCAGACCGGGATAATACGCCGTGAATGAACCCTGGGCCCATGCCTGGGAACTCCCGCCGCTGTAAAGATCGTTGATCCATCCGACAGGCAGTATCTGCCGGCCGTCTCGCCGACCATCCTGGCTCAGTAACTGTCCCAGCCGAGCCAGATCCCGGACGGTTGCACACATGCCACCCGCTGCCCGAGGTGCCCCCAGCCGATCCACGGTGATGTAGGCACTTTGTTCAGCACCCATCGGTTTCCAGAGGAGCTCGCTGACCAGATCGCAGTATCGCCGACCGGAAGCACGTTCGATGATCCATGCCAAAAGGTCTGTATTCGGGGAGACATATTGAAACCTCTGCCCATGTTGCCCGTCATTTTCTTTCAGCAGCTGATAAAATGAACGCAGGTCTGTTGGCTTCGTTTCCTGTTCAGGCGGGTTCCAGTTTGTTGCTCTGCGGTATTCGATCAGAGGTCCCGAATCCGCCAGATAGTCTTCATCGAACAGAATTCCTGCTCTCATATCCAGAAGATTCCGCAGTGTTGCTCCCTGGTAGGCAGTGCATGACAACTCAGGTACATAATCGGTTACCTGATCTTCGACATCAATCGTGCCCATCGTCTCCAGGATACCGGCCAGCAGTCCCAGCACAGACTTGGACACTGACATAAGGATGTGCGGAGTATGGCATGTGAGGCCATTGGCATAGCTTTCATAGACCAGTCTGCCCTGGTGCAGAATCACCAACCCGTCACAATGAGTTTGCTGGAGGAAATCCGGCCAGGAAAGTTCCTCGCCGCGGGTGCCGGGGACTCGGCATTCCGTTAGTTCACATTGACGGGATTCCAGTTCCCAGACATTTTGCGGGTCGTTGGAAATTTCTGCTGACGGAACAATTTCCCGAACATGATGAAAGGCCCACACGTTGAATGGCGGTGTGCGCCAGTTGGCAAGCGTGACCTGCGCGTTTTGTTTGGGAGGAAATCCGTCCATCATTTCGATCATGGCATTTGTCCACGCCCAACTGCGTATGTACTGCAGAAAAATCTATACGGACAGTGGCGGCACTGTCCGGAATCCATCAGGTGATCGCACGCGGTTCCAACGGCCTCTGGTGCACGAGTGACCAGACACCCATTCCAGCCGGCTGCACGCGGCAATCATTCTGTACCTGACGCATTCCCGGAACAAAGTTGACAGCCACCCGGATTGCGCAGAGGTGTTGACGATTGTAGAAATACCGATTTGTCTCGGAGTGTGATGTTACGTCGGTCGAAGATGTTAGCATCAGGAATCATCTCAGAGCGTATTCTGGTCAACGGCTCTAAGGTGCAGAAATGTCCAGCTCCACGGTCTGGATTTCCTGGGCAGATTGTGCATTGGCTACGTCACTGTGGCAGACAGCCTTACCTTCATTGGCGCCGACGTTTTTGCGGGTCTTGCTGGCAAGGCGATGGATCTCTTCCGGTGACAGGATTCCTCTTTTCTCGAGAATCTCCTGCTGTTCAGGGGTGAGCGCTTCGGACACCTTCGCCTTGTCCCACTGATACTGTTTGTCCTTGCCACTGGTAAATTCCACGATCTCGCGGCTGATGCGCACACTGCACCAGTCGTGCCCGCACATCGCGCAGAAGTCCGTGTCGACATCGAGATCCTCGTCGTGGTAGGCCCGTGCCGTATCCGGATCAAAGCTCAGTTCAAAGTGCTTTTCCCAGTTCAGGGCGGCCCGGGCACGTGTCAGCTCATCGTCCTGATCACGTGTGCCAGGAATTCCGAGCGCCACGTCAGCCGAATGCGCGGCAATCTTGTATGCAACACAGCCCTGCTTAACATCGTCTTTCTTGGGAAGTCCAAGGTGTTCCTTGGGTGTGACGTAGCACAACATACTGGCACCATGCCACGCCGCCGACGTGGCTCCGATACAACTGGTGATGTGGTCATATCCAGGGAAGATGTCAGTTACCAGCGGGCCAAGTACGTAGAAGGGTGCTCCATGGCACAGACGACGCTGAAGTTTCATATTGAATTCGATCTGATCCAGCGGCACATGTCCTGGACCTTCGATCATCACCTGAATCCCCTTTTTCCAAGCGCGTTCGGTCAGCTCTCCGAGTGTTGACAATTCAGCAAGTTGAGCTTCATCCGTTGCATCGGCCAGGCCTCCCGGTCGCAGGCCGTCACCGATACTGAATGTGACGTCGTATTGACGCATCACATCGCAAATGTCTTCCCAAATGGTAAACATGGGATTTTGCCTGCCATGATGGATCATCCACTTGGCCAGCAGCGAACCACCGCGGCTCACGATTCCGATCAGGCGATCTTTAATCAATGGCAGGTGTTCCTGCAGGACTCCGGCGTGAATCGTAAAGTAGTCGACGCCCTGCCGAGCCTGATGCTCGAGTGCTTCAAGTATGATTTCACGATCCAGATCTTCAATTTTTCGATCGAGGATCATTGAATAGATGGGTACGGTACCAATGGGCACGGTGCTATTCTGAATGATGGCTTCACGGCAGGCGTCCAGGTCTCCTCCCGTGGACAGGTCCATCACAGTGTCCGCACCCCACTGCTCCGACCATCGGAGTTTTTCAATTTCTGCATCCATGCCGGATGACACGGGCGAGGCGCCCAGATTGGCATTGACTTTGGTGCGTGACGCTCGCCCAATCGCCATAGGATCCAGTTCGTATTTCAGGTGCTGTCGATTGGCCGGAATGACCATGCGTCCGGCCGCGACTTCATCTCGGACCTGTTCAGCGGTGAGATGAGCTTCGCGTTCGGCCACGCGTCTCATTTCCGGAGTAATCAATCCTCGTCGAGCTGACTCCAGTTGTGTGATCGGGATAAATCCGGCAGGCGGCAGCCAGGCCTGCGCATGTTCGTAGTCGTCCTCAAATCCAGGGCAAAGCGTCCAGTCATCCGGCATATAGTCCCATGCTGTCTGATGCGACGGGGAAGGCATACCGGGGGTGTCGGGTGAAGAATATGTGTACGCCCCGTCGCGCCCGGATTTGATGCCGGCAGCCCGGGAAAAACTGCCGGGTGTTGTTCCCGCGTGACTGCTGCTGGGATCATCGGCTTCGATCGCCGGCAGATACTCGGCTGCACGAGCCGCGTGATCGATGGTCATCAGTCGGATTCCTGAAATTCAATCGACTCGAAGTGAGGCCGATCATTCGGTCTGTAAAGCATTCACATCGTATCGTAGCGGACCTGGAATTCAACGCGATGATTGTGGCGCAAATCTTGGATGTCGACTGGGGAGTTTCTGAATGATTCGTTATCCTCTCGCGCCGGTCGGCTGCAAATGGGCGGCAACGAAGAATCGTCACCGGATTTTTGGCACTTGAGGCAGGGGCTCATGACATTTGATGTCTTTGGAATCGGAAATGCGCTGGTCGATATACAGGTACAGGTCAGCGATGAACAGTTGTGTGCTGCCGGCTTTGATAAGGGTATTATGACGCTTGTCGACGACGAACAGCAGCGACAGGTGCTTAAGTCGCTGGACGGGCTGCCGCTGAACCGGTGTGCGGGCGGGTCGGCGGCGAACACGATCATGGGGATTGCCGGTCTTGGGGGAAAGGCTGCTTACGCCGGGAAAGTTGCAGCAGACGAAACGGGAACGTTCTTTCTCAACGACATGCGCAGGCAGGGCGTGACGATTGAAGTGGCACCTTCGACAGATGGTCAGACGGGTACCTGTGCCGTGATGATCACGGAAGATGCTCAACGCACTATGCTGACGAACCTGGCGGTTTCGAGCACATTGACAGAGTCGGATATTGATGAATCCGCGATCGCGGATTCGAAATACGTGTATATCGAAGGGTATCTGCTGACAGGCGACGCGACGAAAGCGGCTGCCTACAAAGCGATCGAATTGGCAAAAAAGCACAGGGTGAAGCTGGCGTTTACAGCATCGGACCCGTTTCTGGTGAACATGCTGCGAGATGAAATGATGCAGCTCATTGAAGGCCCCGTTGATTTGTTTTTCTGCAATGAAGATGAAGCGAAAAGTCTGACTCAGAATGACGATCCGGTGCAATGTGCCCGTCAAATTCACCGCCACGCGGAGAATGTTGCGCTGACGCTGGGGCCGAACGGCTCACTGCTCATGCACGAGGGAGAATTGATTCCGATTGAAGGAGTTGAAGTGAATGCGATCGATACCACCGGTGCGGGTGATCTGTTCGCGGGGGCACTGCTGTACGGTGTCACCAACGGGTTGACATGGAAGCAGTCCGGACAACTGGCCTCATATGCGTCAGCCCGGGTTGTCAGTCAGCTGGGAGCGAGGATGGAAGTCGGTTTCACAAAAGATGAGATCAGGGCTGTTACTTCGTAAAGCGGTCACACCTGGTTGTCGCGGAAAGTGTGCAGGAGTCGCGAGAAAGGCATCTGATGACAGAATCGAACCAGCTGCCGCAGGAAGAATACATTGAGCAGGAATATTTTTTTCGGACGTATCGGGAAAGACTGCAGGACAACATTCCTTCGCAGGAGTTTCTGAAGACGGTCCAGCAGGAATTGCTCAGTACGTGCCGGCTTTCTGTGGCAGTCGACATTCTTCGGACGGAAATCGTGCACAGCGGGCGGATTGGCCCGGCGATGAAGCGGATGCCGCACTATTTTTCTGCGTTTCAATCATTTGTGATTCATCAGTCTGAAGAGGACCGATCGCGGTTTGACCATTCCGACGCACTGCAGATTTTAGAACGAGAGGCTCGATACCGTGCTGCCAATGTTTCACCGGCAGGTTTGTTCATGTTCCAGCTGGAATGCATTTCCCGGAATCGGCTGGGTTACCATTCCGGACTGGAAGCCATGTCGGCCGACGTGATCTACAGCCCGGACTGGAAGAAATGGTTTCAGCATTTGAGGCTGCAGCTGGGGGCCCGAGACCTGGCTGATCTGGTCTATCGGGTGTCAGAATATTATCACTCACGTCGTTTGTCCCAGACGACAGAAAATGATGTTCCCCCGGATGCGGTGGTGCTGTTCGAGAAACAGACGGGGCGAATTGCCCGGGCGAACATAGGGCGTGACCCGGTCTACTTTTTTTCTGCCCTGCAGCGACACCTGAACTATCCGCGTGTTCCGGTTCCGGAAAAATCTCAGATCGAACGAATTCACCCGGTCGTGGAAAGTCGTCTCACCCGGGTTGAGCAGCGTCTTAAGCTGCTGGAATCGGAGCAGAAGGGCGGGATCGATCTGTCTCAGTTCTACGGGAAGCACAGATTCATCTCTGAAAGCGACGATCCACTGACATGACTGGTCTGGCCGTTCAACCAGCAGCGCTTCTGTGGCAGATCACTCATTCGGAGACCGGCTTGGCTGTCCCGCCTTCCTTCAGTGAGTTCCCGCGGAGATCCGTTTTTGAACTGCCGTCTGCGGTTTTTTTCTGAGGAACTGTCAGCGGGCGCGTTGTCGTACCGGGTTCACGGTCCGGACTTTTGGATTCCGTTTCTTTGTCTGCTGCCCTGCCAGAAAGTACTGATCGTTGATCTGATTTTACAAAAGCGGGACCAGTGGTGACCGTCAATTTTGTCGGTTTGGAATCAGAGATACGGTTGACAGGAATGTTGCTGAGACGAGTTGCTTCTGGTTTATCCACTGCGCTGAAGGGTCGCTCTGTTTCGACAGCATCGGCGACTTCTGCCGAGGGCTGGACCTGCACGCGGTCGAGGTAGATATTCAGGCCATTAACTGCGTGGTACAGGGGCGAGCAGCGGACTTCGGCTTTTCGATTGTTGATAAGATCCCGGGCTGTCGCGTCAATTGCCCGACGAACCCAGGTTTCTGAAAGCTCATCCTGTGGAAGAGAGATCATCAGGAATTCCAGAATATGCCCTGCACTGGCCATGCGTTTATTGAAGTTGTGTTTATATTCGCGGCCGCGAAAATAATTGCTTGAAAGCATTCCGTTGCTGTTTTGCTGGACGCGCGCCGTATTGATCTGACGGCGAATTTTGTATTCTGCATCAAGCCAGACACCGCGCAGTGGTTTGCCGGACCTCAGATAGACGTTGCGTGCGTGGGCCAGAGCGAACATTCCGTGCGTGCCCCCGCATGCCGCTCCCTGTAATGGTTTCTCTTTCTGTATGGATACCAGCCGCTCAATGCTCCAGGTTTCTTCGGAAGCATTGAGCCACACGGCCTCCGGCGGTAAATAACGACTGAGTGCCCACAGAGTCCATGTTGGTTCATCTTTTGTACTGATGGATTTCTGTGCATGTTCCACCATGTCGGCAATCGTGATCGGGCCGTCAGGTGTCATAAATTTGTGATCCAGTGGCAACGCCGACATTGACAGGATTGCCAGAAACTGATTGGCGTGACCTTCGAACGCCCAGGGCCGACTGTAGGGATGAGCTCTGCCGCCATGCTGTGTCTTTTCGAACCAGGGTTCGTCATTAAATGTTGGCCCCTCAGACACCCAGTCCAGTCCGGAAACAATCTGCCCGTCCATTCGGATTTCAAAGTTACGGCGCAATGCCAACAGTCCGTGCATGATTTGCCAGGGTGTATTGATGTCCGTCGACAGCAGTCGGCGACGTGTTGAATCGACGGCATCCCGGACCAGCTGAATCAGTTGGCTCTGGTCTTTAAACGAGGGCAAACTGCGTGACTGCGAAATCGAACGAAAGGGTGAACCCACATTGATTTCCGGAAGACGGACCAGTGGTTCTTCGACCGGCGAATTCAGTTCGTTAGGTACGGGAAGATCATCAGCCCGACAGATTGGGGCAGAGACCAGGCAAATCAGCAGAAACTGCCGGGTGACGCGGTCCAAATGTGGACGCATTAGGTGGCTCCGACGACTGGACGATAAAACGGATCACAACAGTGCGACAGGAACATTTTCGACCAGCTGAAGACGGGTCTTGATTCCTCCATTGCGGGGAATCACCGTACAGTGGAGATTTGATACTGATTCCGGTGACAATGGCGATATCGAGGGTGTTTGCCCTGTTGGCTCAGCAGATTTGACCGAAACGGCACAGGCCTGATGGCTCGCTTTCTGTGGCCTGGCAGCGACGTGGAACCAGTTCGTTGCGCAGTCTATTGAACGAATTACGCCTGGAAATTCCTCAGGAGCACGGTCCACCTGAGGAACCGTGTGCACTGACTCGCGTGCCGATCGTATCGCCGCTGATCACGCGGCCGATATTTCCGATTCGTTTGTAGTTGAAGACCACAATTGGAAGCCTGTGTTCCATGCAGTGATGGAATGCCTGGGCATCCATGACCTGCAGATTCTGATCCAGGACCTCCCGGTAGCTGATTTCCGTGTAACGAATCGCATGAGGGTTCTTGACAGGATCATCAGAATAGATTCCATCGACTTTTGTGGCTTTCATTACCACGCTCGCATCGATTTCACGCGCTCTTAATGCTGCCGCCGTATCCGTTGTCACGAACGGACTGCCGGTGCCGGCAGCAAGAATAACGACGCGACCTTTTTCCAGATGCCGAATACATCGTCGTCGAATAAAGGGTTCTGCCACACCTTCCATACGAATCGCACTCTGGACACGTGTGGCGACTCCTGCGGTTTCCAGAGCGTCCTGCAGCGCCAGTGCGTTGATGACCGTTGCCAGCATGCCCATATAATGAGCAGTTGACGGGATGATTGTGTGACTGACTTCAGCAAAATCCTTGCCACGCAGAATATTTCCACCCCCACAGACAATGGCAAGTTCCACACCCGAAGTCATTACTTCGCGAATCTGTTCCGCAATACAGGTGACCTCCGGCATACTGATGCCCGACTCACCATTGTGGCAAAAACTTTCACCGCTGATTTTCAGCAGGACGCGTTTGTATGCAGGGGAACCGTCAGCAGTCATGGTTTTGCTGTGGCGAAGGAGTGTGAGTCATTGAGGAGGATCCTGTTGCCGTCGACAGTCGATGAAGTTTCTGGTCGGGGTCAGTAAAGATCGGTACAGCAGGGCAGAAACAAGCGATATGAATCGGGTTGCCTAAGCGTCTGCTGCGCCGCCCACCTGCCACCGATGAAATCCAACCGCTTCGAGCCCGCACTCTGTCAGCGCCTTTTCCACGGTTTTACTGTCGTCTTTGGCAAACGGTTGTGCGAGCAGCACCCCCTGCTCGACAAAGAAATTTTTCATTCTGCCGTCCACGATCTTATCGATAATGTTGTCAGGCTTGCCGGTCGCGCGTGCTTCTTCAGACAAACGGTCACGTTCCTGCTGCACGAGTGATGCGTCGACATCTTCCGGACGCGTCACCGAAGGTCGCAGAGCCGCAATATGCATCGCCACGTCGCGCAGAATACCGCCACTGTTTTCTCCGGTCGCCTGGAACAAGACGCCCGTTTTTCCGTCGTGATGCACATAGCCCCCAACCGGACCTGAAACCCGTTCCACACGATTAACAACGATCTTTTCACGGATCTTGTTGACCAGTTCCTCGAACTGGGACTGCAGTGTTGTGCCGTTATCCGTGCATTGGCTCATCAGCTCTTCCGGGGATTCTGCCCCAGGGCCGTTCAGTAGCTGACTCACCATGGCACTGCCGAATTCTGAGAGTGACTGGCCTGTGGCAACCGGCGCCGATTCGCATTGGATTTCAACCATGGCTGCCTGCTTGCCGTCATCAGAGAGCTGGAAGAAGATGCGCCCCTCTTCGGTTGCGTTGTCGGCACGTTTGTCCTGAATCTTTCGGAACTGAGCTTTCAGGATCTCCACGGCCTTTTCCATATCCCCCTCCGCTTCAACCAGCGCCTTCTTGCATTCCATCATCGGAAGGTCGGTGCGCTCACGGAGTGCTTTGACGGATGCAGCAGTGATTTCTGACATCAGACTATCTCCTTGATATTCGTAACTGAGTTATTGCAGTGATCCGGCAAGTCAGGCCTCTACCACGGTGCTGTTGACGTGACCGGTTGAATTCACAGGTCCGCTCCCGCTCTGCCGACAGATACACACGCAGAAAAGAGACGAGGGCTATGATCCGACGGACTTAACGCCACTCTTGTTGTCCCGTTAAATTCGCAACAAAGCGACCGTCAGGAAATCGTCGGTACTGCTTTTGGTTCTTCGCCGGGATCTGCTTTTTTTGGTTCTTCCGGCCGCATGGACTTACCCTGTTTGATTGCATCGATCAGATGCTGAATGATCAGCCGAATCGATCGGAGGCTGTCATCGTTCCCTGGAATGACCAAGTCAACCAGATCCGGGTCCGAGTCGGTGTCGATCAGTGAAACGACTTTGATTCCGAGCAGGCGAGCCTCGTGGACAGCGTTCTTTTCTTTACCTGGATCCACGACGACCAGACACTCCGGAAGTCGGTTCATATCCCGGATACCGTTCAGATTGCGGTAGATCTTGCGATACTCCCGCAAAAGTGTGGACTGCATTTTCTTACTGTAGGTTCGGATTTCACCGGATTCCCGCAGTGCCTCCAGTTCTTCCAGTCGTTTGAGTCGGCTTCGAACTGTCCGAAAGTTGGTCAGTGTTCCTCCCAGCCAGCGTTCTGTACAGAAGGGCATATCGACTTCGCTTGCCAGTTCCTGTACTGATGCAGATGCTTGGCGTTTGGTGCCCACAAACAGAATCAGACTGCCTTGGGCGGCGACTCGCATCAGATATTTTTTGGCACGGATTAACCCGCGAATCGTTTCTTTTAAATCAATAATGTGAATCTGATTTCGCCGACCGTAGATGTACGGACGCATCTTCGGATTCCAGCGACTTGACCGGTGACCGTAATGGACGCCGGCATCCAAAATCTCTTTCACAACAATCTCAGCCATTGCCGATCTCCTGTGTTCCACAATGTGATGTGGACAGAACAATTGTGTGAAGGTCGAACAGACGTTCGACATTCAACTGCGGCCAATACTCTGGTGACCGTCAGACCCAGCCCCTTCCGCACCGGAACGGGTAGAAAAACAAGTCGAGAAGCATACCGTGGTCCCGACAGGTGGTCAAACCGCGTTTCCTCTTCTCTCACAAGGATTTAAGCGATTCCTGGCCAGTGGAAGCCCACGTCGTTTCGTGCCCCTTGATGATCTTTGCTGCATTCGAATTAATTTTTGTCGGTTTCTGTAACGGCTGTCATCGACCCACCCTCCTGAAGGCATGCCGACACATCGTCGGACAGGTGATCGAATGCTTGTGCAAATTCAAAAAAATTCGTCAAAAGGAGCGACTGAGATAAAAATTTACGAAACCTCACATCAATAGCGGTTGTTGTATGCGGATCCTGTCTTGCGACCGCGGAAACAGATCGTGGTGGTCACCGGGACCACCATCATCACGGCCACTTCCGTGGTTTCCGCCGAAGCATTCACCGTTAGGACGATATGAAGACACCGTTTTCGAAACGATCAGTCCCCTGACAATTGTCCGCCAGGGGGCTTCGTGTGTCCGTGAACACTCCGCAACGCCTGTTCACCAGTCAGTTTTCCTCGGACTTTGTTTACTATGTTGTCACTAACCGGACCCCGGGATATCAAATCAAACCGGCGTGCCGTGGGTCCCGACTGTCTGATTTCCACCAACAGATGATCCTTCGGAAGAATTTCAGTAATACGTTCAGCCCATTCCACGAAACAAATCCGTTGGGGGTCAAACAGGTCGTCTTCTGCTCCCAGTGCAAGAAACTCATCGTGGTCGGCAAGACGGTAAGTATCAAAATGGCTCACTGTCCATTCAGGACACTCATACACCTGCTGTAATACGAAGGTGGGACTTGTGATGATCGACGGATCGATGCCTAGATGCCGGCAGAACGATCTCACGAAATAGGTTTTCCCCGACCCGAGCTGCCCGTTGAGTGCAATCGTCAGGCCCACGCTGACTGAAGTTGCGCACACAGCGGCAAAATTGTGAGTCTGTGCTTCTGACTCACTGTGAAACGTAATGTGTGACATCAATTTAAGTCGTTCTGCATGACGATACTCGATTTGTGTCTGTGTCCTGTTCTGACTTTGCGGGGAATCGTTTTTTGTGCTGTGCACACAGATGTAGCGCGGACGGGCAGGCTTTCTGTTCGCACCGACCTGTTTTATTCGTCGTCGATGTCTAATGTGTCGTCGTGATCCTCATCGTCCGGGTGCAGAGGATCACCGGGGTTAAAAAAGAAATCCCCCAGTCCCATTGGAACGATGTTGCCTCCAAGTGACTGACTGCGACGTTCGGCGAGATTTTCAAGATCGACCGCGTCTTCTCCCAAACACTTTTCCAGCGCTTCGCGCCAGGCATCATCGCGGGCGACGGGGTGTTCCGCAGTCTGCGCCAGTCTCTTGATGGCGAATCTCAGCAGATTGATTCCGTCTCGAGTACTAAAGTCCAGATTGAGCGTATGAGCCTGCTGCAGAAAGTCCACGGTGAGGCTCAGCATTTGGTCGTCAGCAAACGGAAGATGGTACCGGAGGATGGCCATTTCGTCGTCTCGGTCGGGATGTCCCAGACTGAGAGTTGGCTGCAGGCGGCTCATGATGTAATCCGGTATCTCGAAAGTTGAGGCATCCTCATTCATTGTGACGGCGCAGCGAAAATCGGGATGAGCGTGAATGGTGATTCCGGCAACGATTGATTCCACGTAGCGCCGATGGTCCAGCAAAGGCGCCAGGCTGGCCCACGATTTTTCATTCATGCGGTTTCCTTCATCCAGCACACAGATTCCGCCTTGAATCATGGCGGTTACCATGGGGGATGCGTGGTAAGCGATTTTCCCGCTTTCGGCGAGTACCGGTGTTACGAGCAGATCTTCCGGGCGCGTGTCCGAAGTGCATTGATAGATATACAGATCCTGCTCACGAACCCTGGTTGCCGATATGGCGAGAGTTGTCTTACCGATTCCCGGAGTTCCCACAATTCGCGGTGTCAGTGGCAGATCCCGATTGTCCACAACGAGCCAGCAGGCCAGCAGTTGCTGAAGTACTTCCGTCTGTCCGATCCAGTTGCCGGAGGTCGTGTCGGGCGTTGACAGGTGCAGTGAAACGCCGTCCACGTTATGAATTTCAGCCATGATGAACCTAATCTGAACCGTTGATGGGGGAAACACGGGAGCAGGCCGCACAACGGGGAAAGAGCTGTATAACTCGCAGTTGACAAGTGTTTTTCTGCCAGCGGCAGGAACACAGATTGCTGTCACCAGGAATGTCTTGCGGGCTGTCTGTGGTTTCAGGACAGGGGATTGAGTCCAGCGTTTGACATCGCAGATTTCGATCCCTACCGTCACTAAGGTATATACTTTACCAACCGCTGACGGGGTTTCCTCCATTCGCGGGATCTCAACTCTCTTCGGCCAGTATTTTCCGTCATTCCGCATTCCGGGAGACTATGTCGATGGCTCGTACCGTAACCCTGTTCACCGGCCAGTGGGCCGATTTGCCTCTCGAAGAGCTTTGTAAGAAGTCCAAAGAATTCGGTTATGATGGACTTGAACTGGCATGTTGGGGCGATCATTTCGAAGTTGATAAGGCCCTTTCTGACGACAGCTATTGTCAGAAGAAGCGTGATTTACTGGACAAATACGAACTCAAACTGTTTTCCATTTCCAATCACCTTGTTGGCCAGGCAGTACTGGACAATATCGATCAGCGACACCAAGCTATTCTTCCGGAGTATGTCTGGGGCGACGGTGACCCGGATGGTGTGAACGCGCGAGCGGTCGAGGAAATGAAGAATACGGCCCGTGCTGCCCAAAAACTCGGCGTGAGTATTGTGAACGGGTTTACCGGTTCCAGCATCTGGCATCTTCTCTACGATTTTCCGCCGACACCGCCGGAGATGATTGATGCCGGATTCGATTTGCTGGCAGAGCGATGGAATCCGATCCTGGACGTCTTCCAGGAATGTGGCATTAAGTTCGGACTGGAAGTCCACCCTTCAGAAATTGCATTCGACATTTATTCTGCAGAGCGTGCTCTCAAATCACTTAATCACCGTGAAGAATTCGGCTTCAACTTTGATCCAAGCCATCTTATCTGGCAGGGAGTGGACCCCGTTGAGTTTCTTAGATACTTTCCGGAGCGGATTTATCATGTGCATATGAAAGATGCCTCGGTGACGCTGAACGGCCGAACGGGAATTCTAACGAGTCATCTTCCCTGGGGTGACAACCGACGAGGCTGGGACTTCCGCAGTGTCGGACGTGGTGGAGTACGATTCGAAGAGATCATCCGCGAGCTCAACGCCATCAACTACAGCGGACCGCTGTCAGTCGAATGGGAAGATATCGGGATGGATCGGGAACAGGGTGCAGCCGAAGCGGCGCAGTTCTGCAAGAACGTGGACTTCGAACCGTCCGGCCGCCGATTTGACGACGCTTTTGCCGATTAAAGCTGCGGGGGGAAATCCAGTATCGATCGCTCCAACTGTGTTCAACAGTCGGGGTGCTGTTGTATTGGAGCACAGTCACGGATGAATCAGGATCCTGTTCGTGTCAATCAGGTGCACTGGACTCGGGTTTTCCCGTTTTTGCGCCTGTTCAAAGCGGCTACGCTTGGGTGCCGTTTATCAGCGATACTAATTGCAGGCGTTGCTGTCCAGGTCAGCTGGAACGGCTCGAATGTCATCTGTTACGCAATGACCGGCTCTGTCGTCGATTTTCCGACAATCACCGGACCGTCAGTAACTCCAGCCACGATCAGCATACTGCAGAACGTTCCGGCCCAGCTGCTTCCGCGACTGACTGACAATGTTCTCGCGTTTGCATCGGACTGCTTCCTGATGCCTCCGTCACGGGATGCTTTTCTTTCGTGCCGGTTGATTACGGGAAGCCAGGGCTACTGGCCGGCCTTTGTCCTGATGGTGTGGAATGCGCTGAATCTGGGATTTTTTGGGACAGCTCTGGCACGTTTGGTCTCGACACAATTTTGTTGTCAGTCACGAACCGGAATTTTCGCATCGGTGTGCTATGCCGCCCGGCACTGGAAAGAAACGCTGCTGGCGGCCGGACTCATCATTACGATTCTGTTGATCCTCAGATCTCTGCTTGTGCTGGCGGGATATGTTTCGGGATTCGGATTCGCCGGTCAGACAACGGTGAGCGTCTTGTGGATACTGATCGAGCTGACTGGCGTCGGCCTGGTGCTTGGATTCCTGGTGGGAGGGGCTGCCTGGCTGTTGTCGCCGGCTGCGACGGGTGTCGATGGATGTTCGGGCGCAGAATCAGTCAGTCGCTGCATCAGCTACTGTTTGTCGCATCCTCTGTTGCTGTTGATCGGCCTTGCGACAATTACTGCCCTTGCGTTTACCGTGCGCAAGCTGTGTGAAGCATTACTCATCGCCGGCAGTACGGCCCTGCCCCCTGCTCTGAAAGCTCAGGATCCCGACGATGTTCGTCAAATAGGGATGTATGTGATGGCGCAGATTCCTGAAGCCGTTCATCTCGCCGTGTTCCTTGCGGGTACTACGATTCTGTACATATTGTTACGACAGAGAGAAGACGGTATCAGTACAGATGAGATTGACGGGGCCGTTTCGCCTCGACGTACTACCTGATCGCAATCATCGATGCAAAATTGAAATGCCGTAACCAGACTCCTGCCTGACAGAAACCGCAGGCTTTTATTCGGTCAACGTGAACAGCCAGTGTTTCAGTGATCAGTGATTCTTCCAAAGCAGCTCGTTTTTGAGCAATCTCAAGTTCGCTGTATCCGTGGGCCCTCTTGAAATCCAGGTGGAGCTCTGTCATCAGCTGTTGTTCCTGCAGGTCATCGAAACACACCTTTTCAGAGACCAGCAGAGCTCCGCCGGGCCGCATCCCTGCGTAGATTGACCGGAGCAGGGGCAAACGTTCACGGCAAGGCACGAACTGCAGGGTTAGATTGAGTACGACGACAGAAGCGTTTTCCACAGAGACAGACCGAATATCATTTTCATGCGTGATGATTTCGCAGGTCGTTCCACTGGTTTCTTTCAGCCGATTCCTGAGACGGGTGATCATCGCATGTGAATTGTCAACAGCGTGAAGAGTACATGAGGTTGGGGCACGAAGCCGCATGCGTTCGGTTGCAGCTCCCAGTGAACAGCCTAAATCATAAAGCTGACTGTTCGGAGCAGCGTGTGTCAGTGTGATTTGCTCAACCATTGCCAGCATCGACGCGTAGCCAGGCACCGACCGGGCAATCATATCAGGGAAGACACGGGCTACACTGTCGTCAAACTCAAACTGTTCAATCCGGGCAAGAGGCTTGGAATAGATCCGGTCCTGATTCATGGTGACGTGCCGGGAGAAGCAAGAGAAGTACAGCAGGCCGGATGTCCGGTACAACACGGGCATATGTCATCGCACCGGGCGAGTCGAAAAAAAACCTTCATGAGCGGTCCCCGGGATGACTCAAACAGTTTTCGGTTCCGGTGCCGTCTGCAGAAAGCAGACCAATTCTGCTGTTCCTGTTACGGATTTGCAAGATTTGAGGATGTCGTTTCGTGAGTGAATCCATACGCCCGTGTTCTTTCCAAGAAAATTCCTGCGGTCAGGTGCATCAACGAACATCGCTCACTGCAACGCAATACCGTCCGCTTCCCCATCAGTATACAGGGGGTGGGGATCCGATCATTTTTCTGGAAGGTTGATTGGCGGCTGGTCCGGTCATTTCATTATTTCGGCAGGATGAGTCTGACTTCACGCTTTAGCCTTTTTCAGCACCCGTTGCCGGTATGGCTGTGGCCGAGTGGGCGTCCAGGCTGGCTGCCAGTGTCTCGGCCCCGAAGTCTGCGGGCAACCTGGTGCGAATTTGTGTACCTGTGGGTGCCCCGTGATCGGTTGAATGGCGGGAAATCTCTTCTTCGGAAGAGACTCTTCTATCCGGCCATCGAGAAGAAAACTGTGTCCGGCCTGCGGCACACGAACATCATGATTTGAGTGATGTCATTCGGAAACATGCCGGACATCGTTGTTTCAGAAACAGCGTTTACCATCGGCAACGCTTGAGTTTTCCCCTGATTGATCCACGGCGCAGCTGTCTGTGCGACATAGAGTTCAGAAGTTCTCCAGTTCCTTTCACCGATGCTTATTCCGGATCTTATTCCGGATCTTATTGCGGTACCGGGGTTTATGCTCTGTTCCAAAAAGCTCATTCGAGTCCACTGGTTTGCCGGTGCTCCCTATTCTTCGTCGTCAAGGCTGGAGATCAAGCCGTGTGATTTGTCTACGGATGACTGTTCCGGTGAATGTGATGTGCGAGTTCTGGAATTTTTTGACAAAAAGAATGCGTTGAAAATTCGGAACATTGTCACGTCTCACAAGACTCCGGTTCTGTTGCTTGTTGGCAACGATTGTTTTGATGAAGCGTTCGATCTGATCCGGGAAGAAGACGATCTTTGTTTGATTGACAGTCCCTGGATGCTGATAGAACACCGTCTTTGCCGGCTTCAGAAAAATGCTGCAAACCGACTGGATTCGCTCACTGCTTTGCGAAGTCGCAAAGAGTTGATTCGTCATCTGGGAGAGTGTTGTGCCGAGGCAGATTCAAGCCGACCCGTGTCCGTTATTTTTCTGGACCTGGACCACTTCAAGGCACTCAACGATCAGCACGGGCATGCTGTCGGGGACAATCTGCTGGTTGAGTGCGGTGAGCTGCTGAATGAATACACCAGCCAGGATTTCTTTGTCGCTCGATTCGGTGGCGAAGAATTTGTACTCGTCAGTCGTCTGGACGAAGAATCGACGCGACGGACAGCCGAGCACATTCGAATTACGATTGCTTCGCATGAGTTTCCTGGCCAGATCAGGATGTCCACCAGCATCGGCATCAGCACTACTGAAACGTCGATGGAAGTTTCTGATTTGCTGAGTCAGGCTGACGAAGCTTTGTATGCTGCCAAGGCGGGAGGTCGAGATCTGGTCTACACCTGGAATCAGCTGAAAGCAGAGTCTTCAAGTGCCGGCGAAGATGTGGATGTGACAGGCCTGGAGAATCATGCACGCGTTTTTTCAGAACGTGTGACGAGTTTCATTACCCGGCGCAGTAAAAAGCTGATTTCCGGACTGAAACACGAGGCATCGACTGACGGGCTGACACAAATATACAACCGACGTTATCTGGACAGCCAGCTTTCCGTGGAACTGGCAGCAGCGGAACAGCACGCGTATCCGCTGTGTATCGCTCTGATCGACGTTGATCATTTTGGCCAGGTGAACAAAACTCATGGCTGGCCAACCGGTGACCTTGTTCTGAAGCAGGTTAGCTCCCTCATTCAATCCAACCTTCGAAAGACCGACTGGGTGGGGCGTTATGGCGGAGAGGAGTTCTGCGTCGTGCTGATCGACGCCACTTTATCCCAGGCGAGATTTGTGCTGGAGCGTCTCAGATCAGCGGTAGAGAAGTCCCTGTTTGAATCCACAGCCGGCGTACCGCTGGCAGTCACGATTAGTATCGGGCTTGTTGAGCAGGACGTTGCAGACACCACACCAGTGCAGTTGCTCGAACGAGCCAGTCGCGAGACACTTGCTGCGAAGAATGCGGGACGCAACTGCCTGCGTCCGCAGCCGGAACAACGGGTTCATCAGATTTGCCAGCCGCAACATTGATCAGAAGTACAGCCACAGGTGTGCAGAACAGACCGTCGCGCCGGGAGTGTCTGTATGTGGTCTAACGGCCGTTGTCGCAACAGCGAACTTCTTTTGTCTGTCTGCAGTTTCAGGTTTAATGTTTTTCATCCTGGATGCCCACGGCGATGAGCACATGACCCCTGGTGTGCGTACTTCGGATACAGCTGGTGAGTTTTGATCCGGCGGCGAATGATCGGATCATCACGTCGTCACGGCGAATTTCGTTCTGCCTGCTTCGCCGCCTGGTAGGCTTCTTCCATTTGTGGCAGTGAGGCTTCTTCGATGGACTGACCATCCGTCTTCATCGCTGCCTCTATGGCTCGAAACCGGCGGTTGAACTTTGCATTGCTCTGACGAAGTGCTTCTTCGGGATCGATCCCCCAGCGACGGGCAATATTTGCCAGTACGAACAAAACGTCGCCGAGTTCGTTCCGCACTCGTGCTTTGCGTTCTGAACACTCAATCGGCCGATCGGGGACAGGTTCACCCTCAACACCGGCCGGCACGTGCGGAATTCGGCCATCATCAAACAGTTCGGCTGCCAGTTCGTTCAGCTCCTCATTGAGCTTGTCAAACAACATATCACGATCCGGGAAGTCATAGCCGGCAGATGCGGCTCGCGACGTAATGCGCGACGCTCGAGCCAGCTGGGGCATCGTTACCGGAATTCCGTCCAGCCTGGAATCACGTGATTGTTTTTCGGCAGCCTTGGCGGCTCGCCAGTGACGCTTAACCTCGTCGGCTGAATCTGCTGAGACATTGCCAAAAACATGGGGATGTCGTCGCACCATTTTGTCTGCAATCTGTCTGACGACATCGATCAGTTGAAATCGATTTTCATCGGCAGCAATCTGCGCATGCAGCACCACCTGCAAAAGCACATCTCCTAACTCTTCCTGGATGGCTGCATTGTCGCCTGAATCGATCGCTTCCAGGAGTTCGCAGGTCTCTTCCAGTGTGTACGGTTTGATACTTTGCAGTGTCTGCTGACGATCCCACGGGCATCCGTCGGGGGCTCGCAGACGAGCAATCACTTCGCACAGTCGGCGGAATTCGGGTAACAGCTGATCAAAGCCTGGAGGTTGACCGAACATGTCTGGATCGTGCTTCACTGTCCGGCTCCGGAACTGGTTTTGAGGTAAACTTCCAGCTGAGCGAGCAGCGGATCAATCGTTCGTTCCTGAATCCGATGCGGAGGATCCCATGAAAACCACTTGAATCCTATATGTTCTGTGAGTTCGGGTTCGAGTGGTTCAGCGATTGATGCCAGAAATAACCGCAGTGTCTTTTCAATTTTTTCGGAGTGCTGATTTTTTTTTCCGTAACGTCGGCCGGGGACACGATATCGCTGTTCGTAACAAAATCCAGGATCAATCTGCAGTACCTGTTCTCCAAATCCGGTTTCTTCTTCCAGTTCCCGCAATGCGCACTCGAGATCGGATTCACCGGGATCGACATGACCCTTTGGAAGATCCCAGCGATCCTCATGTTCCATCAGCAGAAAAGACTCGACCGGATTGCCTGTTACGATTAAGAATCCGCAGCTGCGTGGTTGTTTCAAGAGAGAGTACTCCGAAACCTGATGAGTTGTGTGAGAGCGTCCGGAAACATGTCTTCAAAAGGTGTGCCCGTTTTGGAATTCCGCTGTAGCTAACGGTTAACGGATATCTCAGCTTTTTGGCAGAGTATAGTCGGGATGGCAGTCGACGGGAGGCAGGCGGTCCTCGAGTCGATCGGGAGTCACTGAAAATGGCTGTGCAGGTGGCCGTCCTTCCAGGCTGAGATAGTCCTGAAGTGTCCAGTGATTCACTGGAAAAGCCAGTTCATCCCACGGGATTTCTTTGAGGGAGACCATGGCGACTTCCAGCGATTCCGTACCGGCGACGATTTCGGGGCTGTTCAGATGCGTGAGATACACCAGGTGCACCTGTCCGATTCGTGGAATGGAATAGACTCCCAGCAATGACGATGCAGCGACGCGTGCACCGGCCTCTTCGAATGACTCACGAACAGCTGCATTCTCTGCTGTTTCACCCATTTCCATGAACCCTCCTGGCAATGTCCAGAAACCGTAACGGGGCAGGATCGCCCGACGGCACAGCAGGACTTGATCTCCTTCAATGCACAGCGCGGCAGCAATGACGCGGGGATTTTCGTAGTGAATCCAGCCGCAGCGGTCACAGACAGAACGCTCGTGGTCATCACCCTCAGGAATGCGCCGTCGGAAATTCTCAAATTTGCTGATCGGAATATTCATTCCGCCACGATAACGGAATTGAACCGTCGGTGCAGCTGTCAACACAAACCCTGACAGAATACCGCAGTGCCGGAAGCCGAACATGGCAGCATCTGCCGGCACCGGTCCGGCGGGAACCGGTCAATCGATCACAATTCTGCTGAGGTCATCGGATTTCGGATAGTGCGGATTCATCCCGTGCAGTGCACTGGTGATGATGCGCATCACGGCCAGATTGCGATACCACTTCTGATCTGCCGGGATCACGTACCATGGAACCGATTCTGTTGTGCAGTGATTCAGCATGTCTTCAAAAGCCTGCTGATAATCATCCCACAAGGCCCGTTTGTTCAGATCATCAATATCGAATTTCCAGTGCTTGTCCGGTCTGTCCAGTCGGTCCTGAAGGCGTTCCTTCTGCTCGTCTCGGGAAATATGCAGAAAGATCTTCAGAATCGTGGTTCCGGTAGACGTGAGGTGCTGCTCGAATCCGTTGATCAGTTCGTATCTTGGACGCCAGACAGCTTCGGGCACGATGTGGTGAACTCGCACGACCAAAACATCTTCGTAGTGTGAGCGATTGAAAATCCCGATCATTCCGTTTGCCGGCGCGGCGTTATGGACTCGCCACAGAAAATCGTGGTTCAGTTCTTCCACTGACGGTTTTTTGAACGAAGTAACGCGCACTCCCTGGGGGTTAACTCCTTCACATACTTTGCGAATGGTTCCGTCTTTGCCTCCGGCATCCATGGCCTGAAGTACGATCAGTAATTTCTGTTTACCTTCGGCATACAGCTTTGCCTGCATTCGAATGAATTGCTCCCGCAAATCCCGGAATTCTGTTTCAGCTGCCGCACGATCGTCGCAGTAGTCTCGCCCCTTTGTACTGATCTGAGCCAGTTGAACGGGTGTTCCTGGAGTCAGTCGGTGTGTCTGTGGCATGGTGTTTTCTGATTGGCAGGTGCGAATTTTTATTCGCCGGGGGACAGGAGTGACGGAGACGATGAGTCGAAAGTTTTGATGTGGTTAGCGGCGGACGTACGAGGAAATCGATTTAGTAGTTCGCGTCTCAGCCGACCTGCTGATGCCGACCGGCCGGTTGCCTCCAGACACACGATTGCCTCAGCCAGTCCGGAGGCGGCCAGGTTTGGGTCGTGGTTCTGCATCAGCGGCAGCCAAAGCAGCTCCAGTGCCGCCTGATCCGGTTTATGACGCAGCTGGAATGCACGGCCAACAATGAATTGTGGGCCGGAACGCAGAGATTCAGGCAATCCCGCAGCTCGTTTCTGCCAGCGTCGCACGGTTGGGAGGTGAACAGAGTCTGTCATCGTCAGCTGAATTCGCCACAACTGAGTCTCAGCTATAATGCCCACCGGCAAATGCCGGTTCGACCTAAGTTCTTTCAGAATCTCCACACACCGTTCGGTGTACCGGGAATCCTGCAGAAGTGCAGACGCAGAGGACAGCTGTCGGAGGATTGACTCACTGCGAAGGTCGCCCGGCGATGCAACGTAACGTTCGTGACTCGGGAGACGATCATCCCAGACCAAAGGAAGCAGGCTCAGGTACGGAGATGCCGGATCACGTTCATAGATGGTTTCGACTCGCCGGACCGCATCTTCAGGACGGTTGAGCATCAGACAACAGCGAATTGCAGTGGCCTGAATTCGGTTGTAAACCCGCGACGGGATTCCTTTGTCCAGCAACCGGTCACAGTTCCCAAGTGCCTGGACATATTTTTCCTGTTCAAAGAGTCGCTCATTTTCGGTGTACAGCGTTCGATTGTCGCCACGGTCAGATTGCAGGATTGAATCAACCTGCTGTGCGCCACATACGTGGCACCAGATGGGTATCAGCAATATGCTGACAATCGCACTAAACCGGATTCCGAAGCCGTTTTGCATTTGAACTTCGCTAGTGGGAAGGCAGGACGTTCCAGACCTGCACTTTCACGACGCTACCTGAGCTTTCCTGCGTAATTGTCTGTTTCCATCGGAGTACGCCGAACGGGACATCATCACAATACCAGACATCGCATCGATGCCAGCATCTGCCCAGGTGTTGATCTGTGATACTGACGCGCGACGCGGCCCGTTCACATCGATATCCTGTGGAATCCGGGGTTTGCTGATACCAGCGGACACCGGCCGCAACGTAGGGACGAGGGAGCGGCAGGCCCTGGATTAGCTGAGTTAGTCGGTTCTGCGGTTTTTCCAGTTCTCGTCTGTCATTCAATACGCGCAGCCAGTTGCCGACCGGCTGACCGGTTTCGAATTCATCAAGCAGAACGCAAATTCGTACGAAGTGGTCTGTCTCACGAGAATCGTCGGAAATCCTGACTTCAATCACGCAAACGCGATGACCATTCAGAGACCGATGTCCCTGACTGACCAGTTTCACCGAATGCTCTGATCCTTCGAGTTTCCACACACCGGTCGTTCCGGCGATCTGTGGCCAGGACCTGAAAATGCTGTGGCGCTCTGTTTTAAACGGAGCAACGGGCGTCCGATAGTCGATCCAGCCCGCCTGACGCATGGCTTTGTATATCCAGGACGGACGCCAGGGATCCGGCAGCGAAATCGTTGCTGTAGTGACGGAAGCCAACAGGAGCGCGCCAGCTATCCTGCGTCCACGAACTGACGTCATCAGTCGTTCAGTCGGTTCCAGCATGGCGAACCACCAAAAAGGTGTCAGCCACAGCATCCAGCGAAGCGCGACGGAATTTCCACCATAGTTGTAGTTCTGTGTCCGTGTCAGATAAAAGACAAGCACTATCCCGGATGTCATCGCCCCGGCAAGCATGATTCCCTCAAGACCATTGCGGTATTTGGCCTGACGCATACGACACCATCCCCACACGGAAAGCAGAAATACGGGTGTGTGCGAGAGCAGGCCATGATGGCCGATGACACAGTGAAACAGGTAGATCATCGCATTTTCAGCACTGGCATCGAGTCCCTGGGGGTTACTCCAGTAGCTTGGAATTCCCTGGTGGATGTAGACATATTTGTCGGTGCCATAAAATGCATAAAATGGAAGAATTCCGCCGGTTACCAGCCAGTTCGTAATGAAATGTGCTGACAGCGGCAGCAGTGCGGCCGGCACGAACCACCGCAGAGTCAAACGTGCATTGTTCTTCAGCATCCAAAAAAATGCTGTAACGCCGAAGAGTGCCGCCGGCAATTCGAAGCAACATGTCAAAGCCGCAGTCAGTCCCGTGAGCGCGAACTCATGAGGTTGGGACCGCTGCGGGGCCTGTTGAATTTTCACGATCGTCACAAGACAGATCAGCAAAGAGACAACCGCGGGAGTGTGATTGTTCAGCGTCGACAGGTAAGGATTGATCATCGACCCGAACCCTGCCACCAGCAGCACGAAACACTGTGTGATCAGTGACAGGTTTAGTTGCAGTAACAGTCGCTGAAACATCCACAGAGCCAGCAGCATCGGCAGGCCGTTGATCAGGAGCAATGTGAATCTTGTTACCGGCAGCGTATCGCGTTTGAGATCCGCACCAAGAATTCGACGCTGAACACCGTACACACCGGCAGCAATTGACGACAGCAGCGGAGGTTTTGACGAATAAAAATGAAATGGTGCATTATCATCCGTTCGATGTCTCACCTTGTCGATTGTGGACCAGCGGGGGTCTCGGTCGATTTCGTCGATTTGCCATGTGTGACGGTGGATCAGCGACCACACAGTGGACCATCGCGAACGGTCATTTGCACTTTGCAGAGGCGTTCCACATAAAATCCCACCGATGATTACGCCGGCGGACGCCAGCAGAATCAATCGTGGAATCGTCTGATTTACAGTTGATGCGGAATCGGCAGTCACGATGACTCACATTTAAACAGAACGATTCTAACCGGCAGACAGGCCGAACGGCCGGAATCAGGAACTCAGTGATTGAATGTTGACTTGCCACGGAGTAGATGATGATAGTGCTGAGCAAATCGGTGAGATTCGTCCCGGACATACTGCAGTAAACGCAGAGCATACGAGTGTCGACTTAATCGATGCGGTTCACTTTGGCCGGGTACGTAGATCTCTTCTTCTCGCTTGGCCAGTGAAATCGTCAGAGGCGGAGTGATTCCCAGCTGCTGCATTGCGCCCGTCACAGCGTTGAGTTGTCCTTTACCGCCGTCGACAAGTAACAGGTCAGGAAAAGATTCTCCTTCCTGGTCTAGCCGACGAAATCGTCGCGTGATGACTTCACGCATTGATGCAAAGTCATCGACGCCGTCTACTGTTCGGATTTTGTACCTCTTGTAACCATGCTTAAACGGCAGCCCATCGATAAACTGAACCACGCCGGCAACAGTTTCACCTCCCTGAAGGTGGGCGATGTCCACTCCCTCGATCCGCCGCGGAAGTTCGGGCAGCTGCAGTACTTTTTTCAGACCAGCCAGGCCTTTTTGGGGATCCTGATAGAACACCTCAGGCTGGGCATGTTCTTCGAGGTCCCCTTTAAGGTTGAGCCCTTTGAGAGCTTCGATGTCGTCACGAATCCGGGCTGCTTTTTCGTAGTTCCGATCTACTGACGCTTCAAGCATCTCTTTATTCATCTGCTTCAGCAGACGATCCCGACCGCCATCGAGGAACAGGCGCAGACGTCGGATGTCATCCCGATAATCGGCTTTACTGATCCGTTGGTTGCACGGTGCTGTACACTGGTTGATACTGGCCAGCAGGCAGGGCCGAAACCATCGCCAGCGTTCATCTGACTCTTCAATGTCCAGCGTGCACGTTCGGAATCGAAAAATTTTTTGCAGGACGGCAATCATTCCGCGAAGTTTGCCGGCACTCGTGAACGGACCGTAGAGCTTCACGTTTTTTGCGGCTGGTGTTCGAGTGAACTCGATCCGGGGAAAATCTTCACGGGTGGAGATTTGCAGGTAAGGAAACGTTTTGTCGTCCTTAAGCTGCGAATTGAATCGCGGGCGAATGTCTTTGATCAGCCGCGCTTCCATAAGTAATGCATCGACTTCGCTGTCTGTTTCGACACAGTCGATGTCATGGATCTCCTGAACAAGCTCTGCGGTTCGCCGTTCGACCTGTGCTGCTCTGGTAAAGTAACTGCCGGCACGACTGCGGAGATTGACCGCCTTGCCTACATAAATCACACGGTCCAGTCGATCCTTCATCAGGTAGACGCCTGGTGTTGTGGGAAAACTGCGCACACGTTCAGCAGCCGGAGATCCCGAAGAATCACCCGGTTCCGGCAGAGGTGTATCGGTCGTTGACTCCATAACAAACTTCAGTGTGAATCATGAAATGAGAACAGTGACATCATAGAACGCGCAAACGTGTGCTGACAATTCCCGATTGAGGGACCGCAGTGCGGAGAATCAGTCCGACTTCAGGGGAATCCTGCTTGAATTCTGTGACAGATATGCAAAATGCTCCCAAAACAGTGTACGGCGAGTCCACATAGCTTCGCCGCAGGAAATCCTCATTCGGTCGGACAGGATTCCGACTTAAACTTTCCAAAGAGAAAAAAATCATGTCACGATTGATCAGCATGTTGTGTCTGTGTGCCGGAATCCTGCTTTGCGCGGGCTGCGAGCCGGCGACGATGGAGTCAGGTTCCGGAACAGGGGGAGGAAATGACGCTGCAGCTCCGGACGATTCTAATTAGATCTGTTTCCGCGGACGGCTAATCGAACTCACATACGTGCTGTGATCACGGCGATATTTTCGCACGGTTGCCGTCGGAGTCCGGTGTGCGGTCATAAATTCTCACCGGTCTGTTGCGGTACAAAACCGTCATCAGACCGGCTGAGTTGAATTGTCCGTCTGTCTATGTAATTCCGAAACGGCGCACCTGCCGTCGCGGGCGATCCTGTGGACGGAACGACTGGAAGTTTGGCACCGTGTACTGCGGGAGAACGGTGTTGATCCGCATTTCGATATTCGTCAGTTCGTTACCCTGAGCGAGTGTGACAAAGGTGATTGCCCGCCCGTTTGCCGAGGACGATAATCGACCGGTGCGTCCCACGCGGTGAATATAATCATCACAGTACTCAGGAATGTCGTAGTTGATGATGTGTGAAACTCCGCTGATGTCGATCCCGCGGCCAACCACGTCTGTGGCGATCAGCAGTCGCAGTTTTCCGGCTCTCAGATCCCGAATCACACGGTCACGCCTGCGCTGTGGCATGTCTCCGTGAATGGCTGCAATTCGGTTTGATTTCAAACGCCTGGAAAATCTTTCGAAAAGGCGGTCAGCACCGCGTTTGGTTCGAGTGAACACAATAGCCTGTGCAGGTTTTTCTTTGGCCAGCACACGCAAAAGCAGAGAAGCTTTGCGGTCCTCGTCCACGGTGACATAGAACTGTTCAATCGTGTCAACCACCACGTGGTCTTCTGACAAGTCCACCATTTTCGGTCTGGACATGAAGCGGCGTGCCAGTCGTTCAACAGATTCCGGCATCGTGGCGGACAGCAGTAACGTTTGTCGCTCTTTTGGACAACTGCCAAGGATACGTTCGATATCCGGCCGGAAGCCAATATCCAGCATGCGATCCGCTTCGTCGAGAACGACAATCCGCAGATTGCGCAGGTCGAGTGCTTTGCGTCGCAACAGATCAATCACGCGACCCGGTGTTCCGATGACTACCTGAGCACCGCCTTCCAGTGATTTGATCTGGCTGTGGATTGGACGTCCACCAACTGCGATTGCGATCTTGATTCTGCCACCGCACAATTTCCTGGATTCAATCATGACCTGCTCGCTGAGTTCACGAGTCGGCGCCATAACGAGCAACTGGACTCCGGGACGGCGATGATCGATTCGCTCCATTGACGGCAGCATAAATGCTGCCGTTTTTCCGGTCCCGGTGCGAGCCTGACCCATACAGTCGTTTCCCGACAGTGCGACCGGGATGAATTCTGCCTGAACAGGGCTTGGAGTTTCGTAACCGGCTCTGCTGACGGCTTTCAGGGTTTCTGCTTTCAAACCCAGTTCTTCAAACGTTGATTCTGAAATTACCTGCAAGTCAATCGTTTCAATAAATCTGATAAAAGGAATTTTGTTTGTCGCGAACGACCCGGCGACAAACCGGAGGAGAAATCGCACCAGACACTCGACCCAACAATAACGGTCGTCGACCCAGTCTCATGCAGTAGGTCACCGCAACGACGATGATCGGGCTTGAACGAACCAGAGAGACAGAGGTCTGCTGCAAGGGGCCCGAACGGTTGCCGCATCAAAAAAGGTGCAACCGGTGGAATCCAGCTTTGCTGACGCTTTCAACAGTCGCCTGTTGAAAAACAGCTTCTTTTTCAAGGAAAGAGGAAGTCTAGAACGTTTTACCATTCCCGTCAATTTTTTCCTCTGCTCCGGCCATGAAACGTCCGGTATTGGCTCCGAATGTCGTAAATTCGGGCTGAATTTCCTGCTTTTCAACACATTGAACCGGTCAGTGGGCCCGAAAGGCTTCGAAACCGGTGACAATTGACACCGATGTCGAATTCCTCCACAGGAAGTGATACGAACACTGGTCCGGTCTGCTTTGCGGGATACGGCTTGCCGTTCACTGCTGCCTTTTTGAGGTCTCGCAGTGGGAATCAGCCTCGTCTGCCGAGATAATCCGGACTGTTCTGCGGCAATGTTAGTCTGTCCGACCGGCCGCCGACAAAAAGATAATCCGGAGTCAATATCCAAATCGCCCTCAGCAACTGTTGAACCTGTCCGGAGCCAGATCTGATGTACACGCTGCAAATGGCAAAACGCGTTCTGTTTGAAACCAATAAACGACTGCTCTGGAAACTGTGCTGGAATCTTGGGATCAAAGGAGCCCGTTCTGTCCTGCTTCACAAACGTCGGATGCGCCGAGGACAGTTCTTTCCACCGTTCCTGTATGTTTCCATCATCAATAGCTGCAATCTGCGATGCCAGGGGTGCTGGGTGGACATTGGTCACAAACAGGAAATCATTGACCTGCAGGCGATGAATCGATTGATCAGTGAAGCGAAGGAGGCCGGAAACAGCTTTTTTGGAATTGTCGGCGGTGAACCTTTCATGCATCCTGAATTGTTCGACATCCTGGCCGCACATCCGGATTGTTATTTTCAGATATTTACCAATGGCCAGTTCATTACAGAGGACAAAGCCAGACAGCTGTTCGACCTGGGAAATGTGACTCCGCTGATCAGCGTTGAGGGCAATGAATTCATCAGTGACGAACGCCGCGGTCGTTCAGGTGTTTACAGCAAAACACTGGCCGGAGTAGAAAATTGTCTCAGTCACAACGTGATGACAGGCGTTTGCACGAGTCTTTGTCGGACTAACATAGACGACCTGCTGACAGAAGCCTGGGTTGATCGACTGATTGACATGGGGGTGCTGTATACCTGGTTTCATGTCTATCGTCCGATGGGTCCGGACGCGACTCCTGATCTGTGTCTGACACCCGAACAGCAGCGACGGGCGCGCGAGTTTGTGGTCGAAATGAGAGCTCGCAAGCCCATTATTATTATTGATGCATATTACGACGGTGAAGGACAGGCTCTTTGTCCGGCAGCCAACGGCATCAGCCACCACATCAATCCCTGGGGCGATATTGAACCCTGCCCGATTGTACAGTTTTCGCGGGAATCTATTCATTCTGATGAGGATGACCGCTCACTGTTTGACAAGTTCACTCAGTCCCGGTTTCTTTCGGATTTTCGACAGCTGTCCAGCGAAACCACCCGCGGCTGCATCGTGCTTGAACGACCCGATTTGCTGAATCAACTGGTTACCAAACACGGAGCCAAAGATTCCACGGCGCGCCAGACGGCTCATCAGGAACTTGAGGCGATGATTTCGCGTACATCCCAGTATCATCCAGGAAACGAAATTGCGGAGCGAAACTGGTATTACCGGGTTGCAAAGAAGCTTCTCTTTAATGACTTCGGGGTCTATTCCGGGCATGACCACACGAATTCTGCGGCACCCTATCTGATTCCCTCATCAGCCGATGGCTCGCCGGACGGCATCACAGACACATCCGAAAGCCGTTGTTGCTCGGCTGACACAGAGGTTGCTCTGGGTATACCGGATTCACCGCCTGCACTGTAACCTGTTGTGCGCTGTGATCGGTGTCCGCCATTTCTTTTCACCTCGACACCTGATTTTCAGGGTGCGGCTGGCTGGTTGCCCGACGGCTCATCCTGGGCGGCTGTCTCAGGTGTCTCCGTGTTGTCCGATGAAGTGGCACCGGCATCAACGTCATCCGAACTCGGCTCCTCTGTATCGGAATCTTCTGTGGTTTCCGACGACGATTCGGATTTGACGCTCGTTGTTTTTCTGAAAGCCGCATCAATAGGTACCAGCAGCTGATTGGTAAGCTTGAGGTCTTGTTTTCGCCTTGCCAATGCGACCTGAAGTCCCTGACTCTGAGCGACATTGGCTGCGCGATCAATCCAGAAACCGGCTTCTTCTAAACGGCCAAGGGCCACGGCCGCGTCAGCAACACTCAAACGCAGTTCCGGATCCTTCATGTCATCTCCGATGGCAAGGATCTTTTCCTGCAACTGATTTTCAAGTTCGTGAATAGCTTCCAGATTATCGATACAGGCCTGTGACAGATCAGTCTGATTGTTCTTGTCTGCAGCCTCTTTCAGCTGTTCAAAGACCTGAGAGGATCGGGGCATCCCGATTACAGCCTGGGCCAGCATTGCAACGGCTTTGTCCCAGCTGCCCGCGTCGAGCGCACGAATACCTTCCAGTTGTGCGAACAACGGATTGTGCGGATGAGCTTCCATTTTCTGGAGCAGATTAGCAGCTTCAGTCAGCATCTTGTTTCCCATCAACAATTCAAGCTGGGTCCCTTCATCACTCAGCAGCTGATAATTTTCCTCAGCGAAATTGAAAGCGACTTCAGCCCCGTTCGTTTTCAGCAACAAATGGACGTAGTTCTTAATCATATCGGGACTGGCGGTCAGTCGGTCCTGTTCCGTTTCCAGTAAAGTGTTGTACAGATCTTTTGCAGCCTCGAAGTCCCCTGTGGACATTTTGATTTCCGCAATCATTTGCATGGCCTTGCGGTTATCCGGATCCAGTTCAAGCACAGATTCTGCTGTTTTTAAGGCAGACTGGAGTGCGCCCACCGAGTTGTACAAATTCATCAGGAACAGGCGAGGATTGACGTTTGTTGGATCAATCGATTGATACTGTTCATAAAGTTGTCGTGCCCGATCGGAGTTGCCTAATGTTTGATGTGCAATCGCAGAATATCTCAGAGCCACTTTCTGATACCTGAGATTGGGATCATTCAGAAAGGGTTCCATTATCTTTACAGACCGCGGGAACCGGTTTGTGGCACAGGCTTCAATTCCTTTAAGAAGAGTGATCTGTCCTTCATCGGCACCTTTTGTGCGCTGAATAGCAACAACGCACTCCTTGATAGCATCCCCATCCCTGTCGTCGGCTGCCATCAGGCCGCGAGAAAAGACCTGCTCAGCGGACTCTTTATCTTGGCCGGAAAAAATGACAAAAATGACGAGTAACGTGGAAAACCCCACAAACAGCCACAACCACCATGGCACACCAACAGATACCCGCGGAACTGAATTGCCCTGACTCATGACTCTGCAATACCTCAACTGAATTTAGGAAACCGATTCTGCCGACCGCCCGTAAACTCTTTATAAAGAATAAGTTGTGACAGGTGTGTCGGTCGATCGAGACCGCAGACCCGTTCCTACGCTGACAGGTTTTCGAACATTGGAGAATCTCGCAATTCGGGCAGGCCTCTTTGTTAGTTCACGTTTATTCCATCAACGGTGCCGTGCAACGTGGCGACTACCGGAATCTGACCTGTTAGGTGAAAGTTGGCACAATTCAGCAGCCGTGATCACAGACTGGATCATACCAGCCGGGTCGGCCGGTGTTTCCGGATTCCATGCCCGATCGAACGCCGTTCCGTGGGTCGGACTTGTTCGTATGATTGGTAGCCCAAGCGTTATATTGACGGCCGCGTCGAAACCAATCAGCTTGATGGGGATATGGCCCTGGTCATGATACATTGCGATGACAGCGTCGAATTCACCACAAATGGCACGTCGGATCAGGGTATCTGCCGGCAGGGGGCCGCAGACGCGGCTGCCCCGGGATTTGGCTGCATTCACGGCGGGTGCAATCAGTCCTGCTTCTTCATCGCCAAACAGGCCGTTTTCACCTGCGTGAGGGTTCAGGGCTGCAACACCGATTGACTGTCGGTCACAGCCGATATCTTTCAGAAAATTGCTCATTAAGAGTATCGTTGCTGCAATGGAATCTCTGGTCAGCAGACTGGGTACGCTGGCGATGGAAGTGTGGAGCGTAACGTGAGCGATACTGAGTCCGTGTCCTTTGGTCCGGAGGGCATCTGCATCCCTGGAACCGACGTTTTCCCTCAGGGGTTTTAATTGGGATTCCGGAAGATACAGTGTCATGGCAAATTCATCGACGCCACACTGTTCGGCGAGGATTTCTGTATGGCCTGGGTAGTGGTATCCGGCGGCATGCAGCGACATCTTGTTGAGTGGCGCCGTTGCAATACCGTCAACGGATCCTTCGAGTGCCATTCGGCCGGCAGTCGTCAGACATCGATACGCGACATCTCCGGCGACTGCTGAAACCTCATTTGGCCGGACCTCGAGGGCTTTGTCGCTGCAGGGATTGATCACCGCCACGCAGTCCGATGCCGACTGTGTGACAGCGGACCGGATTTCGTCTCTTTCGGTCAAACTGTCAGGCAGAGCAAAAAACTTTAGTTCTCCGGCAGCAGTCCTGCTTTTTTCTACCCGACTCAGTATCCTGGGATCTCCGATGATCAGAGGGTGGCAGGCCGCACGCACCGTAGAGTTCCGAATTGCGTGGAACACGACTTCCGGGCCGATTCCGGCAACGTCTCCTGGCGTGATTGCTATGATGGGGAGGTGGGTCATCGTCTTATGGCCGGGTTCATCAGGATGCAGCCGGTTGTCTGTTTTCGAAATGCCTGTCCGGTAAACTATAGCGTCTAAGATCGGGCTGACGATCGCACAGACATCGACGACTGAGTTCCGTTCCCGGGTCAGCCGGGCTGCGAATGTTGTTCCTGCTCTGCCGACGACAGACCGGGTTTGTGCCGTATGCCTGTCTGGATTTTCTTGACCTCAGCCGTCAGCCGGATAGAATTGTTCGGCACCAGACCAGGGCTTAACGTCCACTCCATCTAGTGTCTGTACTCTCGGTTGAGACACCCCGGTTCCTGATGAAGAAGTCTCCTGAGTTCACTATACCCATAATCGGGCCAGTTCCCCGCGCCGGAGTTCATTTGTGTCCACAGGTTTCGGGGAGGACTTTAAAGAGCAGGTTCGGGCCAGTACCAATCTGGTCGAACTGATTTCTTCAACGGTGGCTCTGATTCCCAATGGACGTGATTATAAGGGGTTGTGTCCATTTCACGATGATCGTAACCCATCGTTCAACGTATACCCTGATCGACAGACTTATCGCTGCTGGGTCTGTGATATGGGTGGAGACTGCTTTACCTGGATTCAGGAAATTGAAAAGGTCAGTTTTCCCGAGGCCGTGAGGATTCTTGCTGAACGGGCTCGAATGGATCTTCCGGCAGCCTGGAGTAACAAAGGAAAACGTGGACCTTCGAACAGTCAGAAATCGGATTTGATAGCCGTCGTCGAATGGGCTGCCAATCTGATGGAGCAGTCTCTGTGGACCGGAACCCAGGGTCAATCGGCACGACGCTATCTGCTGGAACGTAACATTAACGAGGAAACAATCCGGAAGTTTCGTCTGGGATATCATCCGGAAGACTGGAACTGGCTGCTGAACACATCACAGGGGCGCTTTACAGGAAAACAGCTGGTCGACGTGAGTCTGGCCGGAGAACGGGAGGACGGCACTCGATATGACAATCTTGTTGGTCGTTTGATCTTTCCGATTCTTGACGAACAGGGAAGAGCCGTTTCGTTTGGTGGACGTTTGTTGCCAGGAAGCAACATTACCAGCGACGCCAAATACTGGAACGGAACCGAAACCAGCATTTTTCACAAACGCAGAGTTTTGTACGCCTTCGATAAGGCCCGGGAGTCGATTCGTAGGCGGAAACAGGCGATTGTGGTTGAGGGATATATGGACTGCATTGCCTGTCATCAGGCAGGAATCACCAATACTGTGGCCACGCTCGGCACAGCAATGACTGACGATCATGTGCGTTTTCTCAGCCGATTCGCCGAGACAATTGTACTCAACTATGATGGAGACCAGCCAGGACGAAATGCGGCCGAACGATCTGTGGCGCGATTTATAGCTCAGGATGTGGATCTGCGAGTACTCATTCTGGCCGACGAACAGGACCCGGCAGACTATCTGGAACGAAATTCGCCTGACGAGTTTCAGGCTCTGATTGATTCAGCACCTGAAGCATGGGAATACAAGTTGCAGACAGTGTTGTCACGATATGGAACAACATCGGTTCATGGTAAGCAGCAGGTACTCAATGAAATGCTGGAATTTCTTGCTGTGGGCCCAGGACTGCAGGGAACGGTTCGTGAAGACTTGATCCTGCGTCGAGTTTGCGGACTCATTCGGACAGATGAACTCAGAGCCCGGCAGCAATTAAAGGACCTGCGTCGGCATCAGTCAACACGTCGAACTTTTCGCAAGGATGAAGAACATTCCGCACCTTCTGTTCCGGTCGCCAAGACGGGGTTGGAGCGGGCGGAGCGGGAATTGCTGGAGATTATTGTCAGCTGCCCGCAACACACTACATACATCCGTCATCACATTGGACCTGATGATTTTGAACAACCACAGCACCGGCGGCTGCTGGAACTGTGTTTTGATTTGGAGGAAGCCGGAGAACTTCCTGAAATTCAGCGAATTGTAACGGCCGCGAATTCCAGTGCAGAGATTCTCTCACTGGCAAACTCGGTCGCCGATTCTGCTCAGGAGAAAGGAATGTCCGAACTCATGGCTGAGCAGTCAGTTGATGAGAATGGCAGCGGCACTTCCGTGCCGCTGCATCTGGAACGGGTTCTTCACCCGCTTCTGGAACGGCGCGCTAGGTACCACACTTTGCAGTCGACGCACAAAATGACTCAGACGGAAACGTCATTGAGTTCACTCAACAGCGACGCAAAAGAAGCACTCCGCCGAATATACAATTTTCGACAGGGTCAGATGGGGAACGAACCCCCTTCTTTTAAGTAATCGTTGAGGAGCACTGTCTCATGCACCGCCTAGATGAAACACTGAGTCAATTGATCTCCACCGGACTCAGGCAGGGGCATTTGTATTTTTCACAGGTTCACCAGTATCTGCCGGACGAAGCGGAAACTCCGGAGAAGCTGGATCACCTGCTGATGTCGCTCGAAGAACTTGGGTTGCAGATTGCCACGGACCCTGTTTCCGAGGAACCGCTCGGCGCAAACAGTCGTCGTCGTCGTCCGGAAATCCGTCTTGAGGAAGATTCGCGGGGGACGGAAGATCCGATCCGTATGTATCTGACTCAAATGGGAGAGATTCCGCTGCTGACCCGAGAAGAGGAAATCTTTCTCGCCAAGCAGATTGAAGTCACAAGACGTCGATTTCGTCGTGCTCTGCTGTGCTGTGATTTTGCGATGAATTTTGCGTTCGGAACCCTCTCGCAGGTCCATCGCGGTGAGCTGCCGTTCGACCGCACGATCAAAGTTTCCATGACGGAGAGCCTGGAAAAGGAACAGATCCAGGGCCGTCTGCCCCACAATCTGGCCACGGTGGCTTCCATACGCGAACGAGATCTCACTGATTTTGCTGCGGCGCAGTCAGTTGGCCTGGACAGTGAAACAGGCCAGGCCGTTTTGGGAAAAATTGCTCGACGTCGTCGTCGCAGCGTAACATTGCTGGAAGAACTCAGCCTGCGTACGCAGCGCCTGCTGCCCTGTATGAAACGTCTGCTGCAGATTTCCGCGCGGATGGTCGATTTGCAGGATCAAATCTGCAATCTTCAGGACCTGGCTTCTGCCCGGGATGAATGCGCAGCCATGCAGAAGGAGCTTGATGACCTCATCTGTCTGACGATGGAGTCTCCAAACTCGCTTGCTGAGAAGATGCGGTTTCTGGAACAGCGGTACCAGGAATACGAAAAGGCAATGCGAGACCTGTCCGGCGGTAATCTCAGGCTGGTTGTGTCGATTGCAAAAAAATACCGAAACCGTGGCCTGACGTTCCTCGATCTGATCCAGGAGGGCAACACGGGTCTGATGCGCGCGGTTGACAAGTACGAATATCGGCGAGGCTACAAGTTTTCGACCTATGCAACCTGGTGGATCCGGCAGGCGATCACACGGGCGATTGCAGATCAGGCGCGCACCATTCGTATCCCTGTCCATATGATTGAAACCATGTCACGACTTCGGGCAGCCGGTCGAGATCTTCTGCAGGAAATGGGTCGGGAGCCGACTGTCGAAGAAATGGCTGAAGTCGCAGATGTTCCAATCGATGAAGCTCGCCGAGTGTTGCGAATTTCCCGTCAGCCGATCAGTCTGGATAAACCAATTGGAGAAAGTGAAGACAACAGCTTCGGCGAATTTGTGGAAGACAAGAATAATGACAGTCCGGTCAGCAACGCGGCTTCGGAAATGCTGAAGGACAAAATTGACTCGGTTCTCAAGACGCTGACCTATCGCGAGCGTGAAATTATCAAGCTTCGATACGGATTGGGTGACGGGTACACCTATACGCTTGAAGAGGTGGGAAGGATCTTCAAAGTCACACGAGAGCGTGTTCGGCAGATCGAAGCGAAGGCTGTACGCAAGCTGCAACACCCGGTTCGCAGCCGTCAGCTTCAGGGTTTTCTTGAAGGGATCACTGCGATTGCCGGCCACTAGGCGGTTGAGTCGAGTGATGTCAGTGGAGTTCGGAACCCCGACTGGTAACAGTCGGGGTTTTTTGTGATGCAGCGACCGCCCGGTCGTCAACGCGGCTGGCAGACCTGAGTCTGCCAGGTGACCCATTTGCCCCGATCCGGTTAATCGAGGCTGATCCCCCTACCCTATGTAGAGAAACTCCTTACCGCTGGCTAGAATCGCAGTGCAGCTGGACACATCACGCTTTTTATGGAATTTTTACATGGCTGTTGATACCTCTCAGGCCCTGCATCACCTGCATTATCTGCTTCAGCAGCTGGAAGAAGCAGAAACGATGCTCGTCCACGGCCCACGGAGGATTGCCGCAGCAAAGAACAAGATTGCTGCTGCCGAGTTGGTTTGTGAAGAACACAAGAACCAAATCCAAACGCTTCGTAAGACGTCAGACCAGAAGTCTATGAATCTGAAGTCGAATGAAGACAGGATTCTGAAGCTGAACGGGCGTCTGAATGAAGCCAGTTCCAATAGAGAATTTGATATTATTCAGGGTGAGTTGGAATCAGAACGGTCGGTCGGTAACAGCCTCGAAGATGAAGTGCTCAGCCTGTTGTCGGAGGTTGACGACGCCGGGGTTACGTTGGAGGCCGCTGAGCAGGATGTCGGGCAGCTCGTTGAACGCTGTCAGGAAATCGAAGCTGATGTCCTCGCAAAAGAACCTGGGATCCGTGAGGAAATAGAACGTCTCAATGGTGAGGTCACAGAAGCAGAGTCAGCGATTCCCACAGGAGAATCTCGCGGAAACTATGAACGTTTGCGGGCGTCGATGAAGTCCGGGGCATTGTCCGAATTACGAAATGCGTTTTGTGTGGCATGCAATACCAAGGTGATTGCTCAGGACTGCGTGCGGGTCAAAATCGGCGAGTTTGTCACCTGTCGTGAGTGTGGCCGGATCCTCTATTCTGCTGAGTAGCACACATCACTTTAGTGCCTTCCCTGACGGCAGGTACCACATTAAGCGCTTTGTTGGCGTTCACAGAATCCCAACCGGATGCAGCCGGTTTTTTGCAGATTCTGTTGTGTTCTGTCTGCAGTTGCAGTTTCTCTCTGGTCCGATTGAAACAGAGAGATCAATTCCGGTAGTAATCGATGAATGCCCCGGGACATCAGATTGATTCGTCATGAACGTAGGTAGCCATATCGGGACAGGTGCACACAAGATTCCGGTCTCCAAATGCCTGATCCAGTCGCCCGACAGGTGGCCAGTATTTGAAGTCCTTTAGCCAGGGGGCGGGATAGGCTGCCTGTGACCTCGCATAACTCCGGTTCCAGTCGTCTGTAGTGACGCATTCCGCCGTGTGGGGCGCATGCCGCAGAACGCTGTTTTCGGCATCAATTTTTCCGGATTCCACCTCTTTCATCTCAGCGTGAATCGCAATCAATGCATCACAGAATCGATCCAGTTCGGTCTGTGATTCACTCTCTGTGGGTTCAATCATAAGCGTTCCCACCACCGGCCAGGACATTGTTGGAGCATGAAATCCGAAGTCCATCAGCCGCTTGGCGACGTCATCGATCAGCAATCCGGTTGCTTCGCACAATGGTCGCAGATCAAGAATACACTCGTGAGCAACGAGCCCGTTGGCACCTCGGTAGAGCACAGGAAAATATGGCTCGAGCCGCTGAGCAACATAGTTGGCATTCAAAATCGCCATCCGCGTTGCCTGCGTCAGACCGTCAGCCCCCATCATGGCGATGTACATCCATGAGATTGTTAAGATACTGGCGCTGCCGTATGGAGCTCCTGCAATGGCACCTTCGCAACGTTCCAGATGCCAGGGATGTCCTGGCAAAAACTCTGCCAGATGTTCCGCAACACCGATTGGTCCAACGCCGGGCCCCCCGCCTCCGTGGGGAATGCAAAATGTCTTGTGGAGGTTGAGATGGCAGACATCTGCTCCCAGTTCGGCCGGGGAACAGAGACCCAGCTGCGCATTGAGATTGGCGCCATCCATGTAAACCTGTCCACCGTGTTCGTGAACGATATTGCACATATCGCGAATGCCGGTTTCAAAGACGCCGTGTGTCGATGGGTAGGTAATCATTAACGCAGCAAGCCGGCCAGCATGTTTTTCAGCCTGAAGCTGCAGATCACCCAGGTCGATATTACCTTCGTCATCACAGTTGACTGAAACAACTTTCATTCCCGCCATGACAGCGCTGGCCGGATTTGTTCCGTGAGCTGAAATCGGAATAAGACAGACGTCTCGCTGCTGATCCTGTGATCGATGGAACTCGCGGATCGCGAGCAATCCGGCAAGTTCTCCCTGAGAACCCGCATTGGGCTGGACACTGACCGCGTCAAACCCGGTGCACGCAGCCAGCCAGTTTTCCAGTCGGGAAATCATCGATTGATATCCCCGCGACTGTTCGGCAGGAACGAACGGGTGCAACTGACTGACCGCAGGCCAGCTCAGCGGTATCATTTCAGCGGCAGCATTCAGCTTCATGGTGCAGGATCCCAGAGGAATCATGCTGGTGTTGAGTGCAAGGTCACGGGATTCCAGCTGATGCAAATATCGCATCATTTCAGTTTCAGTGTGATAGCACTGGAAAACCGGCTGGTTCAACACACTTCCCTGCCGTCGGGCTGATACGGGAATTTGCTGTTGGCTCGATTCAGCTGCGACAGGGTCTGTCCCGGTCAGGGCTTTCAGCAATGAACAGATCTCTTCTGCTGAGCTTTGTTCGTCCAGAGAAATTCCCAGATCGCCGTTGTCAAACCGACGCAGGTTGAAGCCGGCGGCCAGGGCTCTGTCAAATGACTGCTGTTTCGATACCACGCGCAGGGTGTCGAAAAACGACGAATGTCTTAGTTCAAAACCAGCTGAAATTAGGCCGACTGCCAGCTGGCAGGTTAAGTCGTGGATTCGTTGAGCGATCGCTTTCAGGCCATCCGGACCGTGCCATGCCGCATACATTCCGGCAACCACAGCAAGTAGTACCTGGGCAGTACAAATATTGCTCGTGGCTTTTTCACGGCGAATATGCTGTTCACGTGTTTGTAGCGACAGTCGAAAAGCCGGCTTGCCGGACGCGTCCCGGGACACTCCCACGATTCGCCCAGGTAACTTACGTTTGAGACGGTCTGTACAGGCAATCCAGCCGGCATGCGGTCCTCCAAATCCCATTGGAACACCGAAACGCTGTGCACTGCCCACCGCAATATCGGCCCCAATCGTTCCTGGTGATTCCAGCAGCATCAGTGACAGTAAATCACAGGCCATAACTGTCATAACGCCGGCATTCTGTGCCTCCGCAACAATTTTTTCCGGGCTGCCGATCCCGCCGCTGGTTCCTGGATACTGAAGAAGAATTCCGCCCACTGTCCTGTCGAAACTCCAGTCATGTTCCTCGCCAACTTCAATCTGTATACCGAGCGGTTCTGCTCGCGTTCGCAGAACTGCGATCGTTTGAGGATGACATTCTGCCGATACGAGAAACCGTGACGCGTCCCGACGCGACGCCAGACACATTGCCATTGCTTCTGCCGCGGCGGTGGACTCATCGAGTAGCGAAGCGTTGGAGACCGGAAGCCCGCTGAGTTCTGTAATCAGTGTCTGAAAAACCAGGCAGGCTTCCAGCCGGCCCTGAGAGATTTCCGGCTGGTAAGGTGTGTAGGCCGTATACCAACCCGGGTTTTCCAGTATGTTGCGAAGAAGGACGGGAGGAGTGATGCATGCATAGTATCCCGTCCCGATGAGTGATCGAATCAGCTGATTCTGATTCATCAAATCGGCCAGTTCATCCAGCGCCTGTTGCTCTGATTTCGCTTTCGGCAGTCCGGAGAACTTTTCCTGCCGCCGAATTTCCGCGGGAACCGCAGAATCGATCAGATCATCTACGCTTAGATATCCAATTTGCCGGGCCATCATCTCAGCATCGGCACCCGACGTCCCAAGATGTCGGCGATCGAACTGAGAATTGATCTGTGATGCTTTTGCGATGACATCCGTCATCATCGATAGACTCCCGAAAAAAAAACGGACTCCGCCATGCCTGTTGTTGAGTGGATGAGTTATGCAGGACTGGTCGACATCATTCGCTGATCAACCGCTGATAGGCCGCGGCATCCATCAGGCCATTGACTGAATTCAAGTCACGAATACGAATACGAAACAGCCATCCGTCACTGTACGGAGCATTATTGGCAAGGGTTGGGTCATCCTCGAGAGCCGCATTGGACTCGGTCACTACGCCGCTTACCGGAGTATAAATGTCGCTGGCAGACTTGACAGATTCGACTACGGCCAGCTCGTCGCCGGCCTCCACCTCACGCCCGGTACTCGGTAGTTCGATGTAGACCAGTTCGGTCATTTTTTCCTGAGCAAAGTCCGTAATTCCGATGGTAACCACACCGTCGCCCTCTTCACGTAACCACTCGTGCGACTCCGAGTATTTCAGGTTCTCGGGAACGTTCATCTTATTCTCCTGGTGCCTTCCCCGCTGCGGGGTGCAAGATCAGATCGGTGATCCGCCTACTATTCGGATCATTGATCTGCGACGAGTCTGATCTGTCTTGACACACTCTTCTGTCGGGAGCTGTGTAAAAACAGCAGGTTCCTGCATCGATTACGAATAACCCGTAAAGAGAATCCTAAACAAACGGCTTCTTTACCACCTGGCAGGGGAACTGTTTTCCTCGAATTTCCATCATCAATTCAGTTCCCAGGCTGTGATGTCCGGTCTGAATCCATACCAAAGCAATTCCGCACCCCAGAGACGGTGACACGCCACCACTGGTGACGTGTCCTACTGAGTGACCGCCGGAAAGGATTGAATAGCCTGTTCGCGGGGGTGGTGCCTTGCCGGTCTGGCGTGCGGCCACCAGACGGTACTGAACCCCAGTGACCTGCTGTTCTGTAAGAACTGATTTTCCGATGAACTCTGACTTCGACAAGTCGACTGCGAATCGAAGGCCGCACTCAATCGGTGTGCGTTCGGTCGTCAGATCGTTTCCGTTCAGCGGATAACATTTCTCCAGACGCAGAATGTCACGAGCACCCAGTCCGGCAGGTGTTGCCCCGGCATCAATCACTGCGTCCCACCAGAGACCCAGAAATTCGGATGTACAAAACAACTCGAAACCGTCCTCACCCGTGTAGCCAGTGCGACAAACAAGAAAGGTTCCGGCACTCCGCGGCAGGTCAAGTATTCCGAAGCGTTCCGGCAAAGGAACGGGGTTGGGTTCACCGGCTGCTCGCTGAATCGACGCGAACCATTCTGCCGAATCCGGGCCCTGCACCGCAATCCCGCCAAAATTGCGACTCGCATTCTCCAGCGAAACGTTCTTCGGCAGATGCTGAGCCAGCCAGTTGTAGTCTTCCTCGGTTTTGGACGCGTTAACAACCAGGAAGCACGTCGTAGCATCCAGACAATATACGATGAGATCGTCGATGATGCCGCCGGCATCGTTCAGGATCAGACTGTATTGTCCCTCCCCAGGATTCAGTGATGTGACCGAAGACGTAAGAATACTATCCAGCGCAGCGGCAGCGGCACCTTTCTCACCTGAACGCACGAAGATCTGGCCCATATGAGAGATATCAAAGACTCCCCCGGTGGACCGCACCGCGATCGCTTCCTGTTGAATTCCGACATATTGCACTGGTAAGTGCCAGCCGGCGAAGTCGACCATTCGTCCCTTCAGTTCAAGATGACGGTTGTTAAGCGGTGAAAGTGCAGGTTCAGACATTAATCTATCGTGTCCAGGTTAAAAGCTTTTGAATCGTCAACCCACAAGATCAGCAAGGGGCGACGGCCATCATGAGAGTATCAGCTTATTGCCCGTATGTTTCAAAATTTGTGTAGAATCGTTTCGTCCATCTGTTTCCATGCGGCCGGATCTCGTCAGGAGAGTTTTGGCTACTGCATTTGCTTCGGCACGTGGTCATACCGGAACAGGCGATGATGGACTTGAAGCCGCTTTCGAACGCCCGGCTTGACCATCCGCTATATCGGGGGGGCGATCGCAGAGCGAAGCTCACGCTGGCGAAGTGGGTTTTGCTTTTCCTCCTCATTCCTCGCTCGACACTTCTTGGCCATTTTTTGAATGGTCGAGTACCTTCGGTGTTATGTCCGGTTCACGCACATTTGGCTCAACGTTGCCCCGGACCGATGTCACTGAGATCTGCACGGTCAATCCAGAATCGGCGCGTCGCTCAGCTCTTGTTACCTCATACAGGATTTGCTTGGGGTCTGCACAGGTTCGCTTGACTTTATCCAATGTCATTTGCGCCGCTTCGTGTAAGGAACCCGAGCATCCAGCGCACGATGCGATCAGAAAAATGGCGGCATGAACAACAGGGCACTGAGTCGTTTATGCTGCCGCATCCTGTTTTTTCACCTTGAGTTTACCTTGGTTCTCGATGGACCTGACCTTTTCCTGTGTTCGGTCCTTCGGCAGCCATGCGGGCAGTTGAAGGGACGTCAGGTGTCATGACGATTGATTCCCGGATGCTGCCAACAGCTCATCACCAGCGTACATTGCTGGTGAACAGCAGGAGCAGCATGTGTAACGTCGATTGAGGAGATGTGCTGAAACCAGCAGCAGACCGCCCAAAGGTGTCCACCAGGTTGCCATGGCACTCAGGTTCCGGAAAGAACCATCGGTATTTGTCTCGAACGCTGCCGGAGTCGCTACGCCGGTCTCTGCCGGGGATTGACAGCAATCAAACGGACAGGCTTCGTCCTGCGGCGCACCTTGTGTAACCGATGATTCGTTCGCTTCCGTTTCCGCCGCTGCGGTGGCTGCAGCACAGCATTCGTCTGTGTGACCATATGCGGCCGAGGCAATGATTATCAGGCCGACTCCCGCTGTCATTCCTGGAAGCCATCGCCGGTGTGTCCGCCATCCGGGAACGAAAGCGATCAGAGCCAACAGCAGACAGGTGACGGTCATCCATTGATGAAACGATTCGTCAGCGAGGAAACTCAAGCCCAACGCTGGCAGATAGGCAATCAGAAACGGCATTGCCGCACAATGGACAGCGCATACTAAAGAGGCAGCGATTCCCAGAAAATCCCGCCAGGCAGAAGTGGGCTGTTCAGGCAATATTTCGGCGGAAGCAGCCTGCGACATTTCAGATTTCCTTTTTGCGCTCTCGTTGTTTCTCAGGGAAAATGCAGAGAACGTTCGTCCGTTTTCGAACGCCGTCAACACATTAATGCTCATGGCTCTGAGCTGGTACTTTCCACCGAGGGACTGGATCCTCGAATATCTTTCACTTGTTCCGATCGACTTTGAATTTTCCATCCGTCAGCAGGCGCTGATCGAACCTGTCCCGAAAAATGGCTTGGTTCAGGTCATTGACAATCAGAGTCACACGCAGTCCCTGGCGGTTGTTCAGGACATGATTCCGAAGAGTTGTTGTACCGGCCCCCGGAAACTCAGACAGCACAGCCACCGGGACCGGTTCAGAAATTTCCTCCCGGACCGGCAGCGACATCAGCACCGGTGAGACATCATAGTTCGATGCTGCCTGTTCCGAGGAACCCCGGTCAGGTAATTCGGCATGGCTGCTGTTCTTTGAATCAGTCATCTTGTTGCCCTGAGACGCTCAGCGCAGATTATTGTGTGCGGTCTGTGGTTGCACTCAGACACGGTTCTTTCAGAGATTAAATTGACCGGCTGAATATTTGGTCCATGCGGAGATTTTGGTTTGTTCAGTAGTAGTTGTCACGTCAATTCCAATGTTGAGGCTGGTCACCACAGAGTGGTTTATTTTCCGGTCGGCGATGAGCCGAATGATGCACCAGAGGTTACACGTCGGCTTGGGAACCAGGCCAGTGCTGTGCCCAGCGTCAGCACGACAGCCGAGACTGCCAGCCAGCACCACGGGAGGTGCTCTGCTTCAACCTGTCCGATATTCCACTTCGCCAGCAGTTCACGCGACTGGACAACGATCAGTAGTGTACTGTTGTGAATCACGTGAACAATGATTGACGGAATGGTGCTTCCGCTCTGCCAGGTAACCCAACCGAGCAATATTCCCATAAGCGTACTTGGAAGAACTCGCTCCGGGGCAGCCCCTCCCGCCAGAATGACATGGAACATGCCGAATGCAAAGGCAGAGCAAAAAATTGTCCCTACGCCACGGAGATGTTGTTTCAGCCCATTGAATAGAAAACCGCGAAAAAAACACTCTTCACAGATGCCCGGTACGACACCAAGACACACAACCACCACCCACAACGGGACGTTCTTCCAGCCTGCCAGCAGGCTGTCAATGTTCTCAATCTGTTCCGGATCGAATCCTCGAATTCCAATGCTTTGAGCAAAGACAACCAATTCAAAGATCCAGGGCCACACCGCCACTCCAAGAATCGGTGCTGCCAGCCACCAGGACCATGCCGGTTTCGTCAGACCGAGCCCATGTGAGCGCGAGACGCGTTGCCAGCCCAGCAGCAGACAGGGGACCACAACGAACAGTACGGTCGTGGTTATTGCAGACCATGTCAGACGAACCGTCGGTTGTGCTTCACCGCGGCCCAGAATACCGGAGACGATGAAGTGTCCGGGGAACAGCAAAGCCAGGGTCAACAGGGTCGAAGTCAGTGAAGGTAGCAGTGTTCGAAGTTTCGGTCGCCGCAGGAAGTCTCCCCAGCGACCTTGGCTTCCAACTGCGACCGCATCATTGCCAAACACCTGTGATGCCAGTGCCAGAGCTGATACTCCGTACAGAAGCGTTGAGATGACTGCGACGATGGCAGGAAGTCGCTGTGCTGTTCCTTCTAAAAAATCCCGGGACAGGAGCAGAATGTTTACCAGCGGTAAAGCAGCCGTTCCGCCGGCTAACTTCCAGCCAGGTATCAGGATGACCAGTCCCGGTGCAATTGACAGCAGCAGCAGGGGAATCAGGTAGGCCTGTGCTTCCTTAAAACTTCGGGCTGAACTGGTGAGCAACAGCAGTACTGCCGCATAAAACACAGCAAAAGCACCCAGTCCAAGAAACAGCTTTGCTGCCAGCGCAGCCGTGAAGCCACTTTCCCCCAACAAGGTTTTATCTAACTGCAGTGCGTAAAGCGTGACGCTCATGGCCACCAGATTTATGATCCCTGTTAGCAACGTCACGGTCACTACCGCAACATACTTCGCCGCCAGCAGGCGAAATCGCAGGACCGGCAACGCCATCAGTGTTTCCATCGTGTTTCGTTCACGCTCGCCGGCGGTCAGGTCGATTGCAGGATAGACACCTCCGGTCACAGTCATCAGCAGCAGGATCAGGGGCAGTAAACCCAAAACTGTCGAGGGTTCCTGTGCGGGCTCGAGCAATACACGGGATTGTTCGATCGGCACCGGCAATTTTTGGCCTTTCTCCTGGGCCCAGCCTTCGATCAACTCGATATTTGCTGCTGTCAGTCTTCTTGCGATATAGTCATACAGATCACGACTTCGTGAAGAGGATTTGTTTTGGAGTAGTTGTACCCGAGCCTGTTGTCTGCCGTTCGTGAAAGACTCTCCGAACTCAATGCGGACACCAAGATCGGCTGCAGAATCCGTGACGATGGAACCCAGATCAAAACCAGCAGGGTCTTCAGGTACCAACAACTGAACCTCGGGCCTCGGTTCGGAAGTCACTGAGGCCGCCGTCAGTACTCGATCTCCGGTGCTCAGCGTCTCCCGCAGCCACTGAGCCTCCGTCCTGGTGTTGACTGCCAGGTGGTACTCCAGTCGGGAATCAGTCGACTGCTGAAATGCGAGGAATCGCAGGCCCAAACCGAGCAGAGGATAAAGCAGCAGCGGCATCACCAGCAGCGTGACGATCGTGCGACGGTCGCGAAGCGTCTCCCGCAGTTCTTTTCGAGTGAACTCGATCTGTTGAACAACTGAGAAGAGAAATCGGTTTTCGGAATCCGAGTGAGGCATGCCGAGTTGTTCAGAGAGATTGTTTGTGCGATCACTCATGGCCTGCGCGCTTCCCTAAAGTTTTGGTTTTCGGAGGGGCTTCACGCATCAGGCGCAGAAATATCTCCACCAGAGATGGTTGTCCGGTTTTTGTTTTCAATTCATCGAGTGTTCCCTGGTACTTAAGTTTTGCTCGATACAGAAGGCCAAATCGATCGCAAAATCGTTCCGCTTCCTCGAGTTGATGAGTGCAGACAATAATTGCTTTGCCGGCTTCTCGAAGGACCTGAACAAAGTCGATAACCACCTTGGCACCAACAACATCCAGTCCGCGAGTGGGCTCGTCCAGCAGAACAACGGGCGGATCATGAACCAGGGCTCGGGCCAGATTGACCCGCTGTGCCTGCCCGGTACTCAAAGTTGCGCAGCGACGATCCAGGAAGTGACTGAGTTCCATGCGGTGCGACAGTTCATCGATACGCTGATGCGCCTTTTCTCTGTTCAAGCCGAAACCAAATGCGAAATACTGAAGCAATTCACGAGGCGTCAGCCACTGATACAGGCCGGCACTGGCTGATACGAGCCCGATCAGACGCTTCATCCTGAGCGGACCGGCAGAGACTTCGCAGTCTAGAATGGAAGCGTTTCCGCTGGTGGGTTCCAGCAGGCCGAGAATCATTCGCAGCGTGGTTGTCTTGCCCGCGCCGTTTGGACCCAGCAGTCCGTAAACTTCCCCCGGACCGACGGTGAGAGACAACCGATCGACTGCGACGACATCGTCACCAAAGACCTTTGTGAGTTGATTCAGTTCAATCATAGAGATGGGCCATTTAGGCTGTCCGTGGGCAGTTTCAGATTTCTATGCGAGCACATATGTCCTTTACGATCTGAAGATTGTCCTCAATTTGCAGGGATGCCTCACCGTATGAGATACCTTCCTTTCCGTGCATCGTCGCATCAACCGCCGCGAAGGCTTCAAACAGCTTGGCCACTGCCATCTGCACGGCATTTCGCTGCTCTTGTGTCGTCTTCGCATTTTTGATGAGTTCATGCATGTTCTTAAGAATGTGACCCATTTCGTGCAGAAGACCGTCAGCTGAAGTGGCATTGTTCGTGTGAAATGCCCGGCTGATCGCCTCATTCAACCCCACAATCACCTCGACGGCTTCCTGGAGTGTGTCCGGAGGCGATTCATCCGGAGCGTCGGGTTCAGATTCTTCGTGTCCGCGGTGTCCATGCCGGTGGTGATCACCGTCATCGGAGGGCGACTGAGCCAGTGAGACGGTGGTTGCAGAAGAGCAGCCATTCATGGTTGTCACAGCGACGGTGAGGCACAAAAGGATCAGGAAATGAGTTTCGGAGATTCCGTGCCTTTGTTTGATCAACATGATTCCGTTCCAGCAGGCGAAAGCGGGTATTTCGGGGTGTTTCCGGCGAGTCAACGGACAGGTGTTCTACGAACCTCGCTGTTAATGCGTTTGAAATGCATTTGCAAATAAGTTGCATATAAGGAATCTGGCGAGGTTTGGCAACACGCCACATGAGGCCTCCGTTTCCGCAGACCTTCCCGGGGGGTCGAACATTCGTTCCCCAACGACTGCGATATCGCCACTTTGGAGTTTTTTTTCCGAAACAGACAGTTCGGATCGACTTCACGACAGGCTGCTCCCGCAAACGGCTTCACTTTGATCAGAATGGTTTCGGCATCACTGTCCGGATAAATGGAGTTCTTCTCCGAGTTCGATACCTGCCCTGCGCACTCCATAGAGAAGCTGCTGTCCCGGATACGGTGTGAAGCTCCGGCCTTTAATTGTTAAGAACAAAAGAAAAACAGCTCACGGCAGTTACATGCAATTCGATTGCATGTACAGTTCGGGGGACGGGGGCATTCAAGACTGAATTGTGTGCCGTGGTTGAATCCACCATGCGATGCCAGTGTCCCTGTCTTGAGATCTTCATTTCTTTTGCTGAACGCTGAATTCCACGCCATCTGGTGTCCATATCATCCACAAAAATACGGGTTCCCGTAGCCACGTGCGTTGCACTGCTGCAGCTTGTTCTGCTGCCTGCGACGTCCGTCCTTCACAGGTGCGAGGTTCCATCCGGTTTTCACGCTGGGGCTTCCGGCGGATGTGGCGACGCATGCTGCTATCGAGGTCTTCGTAAAGACCGCCGGAATAGTGAGCAGCGGGAACGTCCCGGATGGCCTGATTCAGGGCAGTGCCAAATCTGCCATACACTTTTCGCTCCTGTTACTCCTCCTCCGGATGCTGACGAACTGAATTGTTCCGGAACGGTCACGGTTCTGCGCCAACGGCGCGTGATTTTACCCTGTGTGGCAGTGTCATACCGCTTTCCGAGTCGCGGACCGCCCCTTGGCTGATCAGCGCCGACGTCATTCCGTGCGTCCACTCAAACTGAAACTCGTCAGTTCGACGCTTACATGAGGCAAGTAACGCGCGCCTCCGCAGCGCAGGCCTTGTCCGCGTCTTTTTCGCCGTGTTTTTTGCATCGCGATGTGGACAGCAATCTGTTTCCGGCGGGGAACGTACGCCTGTCACATCATCCGGCTCGGACCGTTTCGGCCCTTTGCCGGCCGGCATCTCTTCGTCCAGTAACTTCATTAACGCTGTCAGGTAGGTAACCACCTGCGCTGGCGCGTCACCTCTTTGGCATAAACCAAAAATCTGTAAACAGGAAATAAATACGAAATGAAAGTTTCACCACAGAAACAAAGTGGGTTTACTCTGATTGAGCTTCTCGTCGTCATCGCTATCATCGCCGTCCTGATTTCGCTGTTATTGCCTGCAGTGCAGCAGGCCCGAGAAGCGGCACGCAGGGCCCGGTGTCGCAGCAATCTGAAGCAAATCGGGCTGGCTCTGCACAATTATCACGACGTTCACATGATGTTTCCCCCCGGTTGGGTGGGGGCCACTTTGTCTCCTTATCAGCAACACACGGGAATGGAAGATCCGGCGGTACCAACCAGCTTTCGCAATGGTTTCAGCTGGGCCACATTTATTCTTCCTATGCTGGATCAGGACACTCTCTATGCCTCACTGGATTTTTCCCGTCAGGTCAACGGCGGTTCGGGAAATCAGGCAGTAATCAAAACGTTTTTGGATGTTTACACGTGTCCTTCTGATTCCATACCCAATACTTTTCTGTTGAACGATGGAGTCAGCGACGTTGAGTTGGCGACCACAAATTACGCAGCTGTCTTTGGGACACGCGAACTGGAAGAGTGTGAAATCAACGGCGCCCCCGGTCACGTGACTGCGGGTCAGCAATGTACATCAGACGGCATGTTCTTTCACAATAGTGCAATCAAAATTGGTGGTGTCACCGATGGCACAAGCAACACGATCATGGTGGGAGAGCGCACAACATTCGTGGAACCGGGTGAGGACGATTTTTACGGTGCCTGGGCAGGGATTATTACCGGCACCGAAGAGGCGGCGGCCCGATTTATGGGAATTGCTGATCACGTGCCCAACGAGCTGGTACATCCGGAAGACTTTGCAAGTAACCACCCTGGCGGTGCACACTTTGTTCTCGGCGACGGTTCGGTTCACTTCATGAGCGAAAACATGGATGAAGGTGTGTTTCAATCGCTGGCGACTCGGACAGGTGGTGAAATCGTTGGTGAATTCTGACACCGGCCAGGTCTGCTTGCGGGGACAATTCCGGATCAGAACCGATGGCAACTTCTGCAATCTTTGAGCTGCGTCATTGTTACTAACGTTTCCGGTGTTTCTGGAAAAAATTTCGCCTGACTTGTTTTTTCCTCATGTGCCCTGCCCTCGATCGCAGATTCTGCTGTGGTCGAGGGCGTTCTGTTTTTCTGGTTCCGAAATCTTCACAGCCTGTCTGGGCACCGGCTGTCGGAAAGTCCATGCCATTGTAAATACCAGAGGCCCGGAGTATTCTCAGGGCAGAATGGAGTCTGGGTTCAGTCCTGCAGTGGATGGTGCTGTTTTATCAAAACCGGTCTTTTGAATATGCATGAGCATACTCATCAGCTGACTCTTGGCCTCGGCGCACTGCATGCACTTGAACCAGGACATGGCAAGACCGCGATGCTGGTCTATCTGTCTGGTGAAAGACGAAGTTTGCTGCATCCGCTGGTGATGGGATTATCCAGCGCAGTTGCTCACAGTGTTTCATTAATTGGAATCGCTGCTTCCGTTCATTTGACGCATCATCTCATCACCGGTGACCATGGCCATCATGACCAGTTGGTGACTCGCAGCATGCAGTGGATCAGTGCCGCATTGGTCACGACTGTTGGTCTGTGGATGGCGGCGGCAGCATGGAGGACCCGGCCCGCTCGATGCGGGTGCAGATCCGCCCCACACGAATGTGGTGGCGATACTTTCGCCGTCAAAGCCACCGCGAAAACGAGTTATTCGATGAGTGCGCTACTGGGGGTTGCGTTTGGTCTTTTACCATGCCCCTCTGCCATGGCCGCTTACTTCACGAGCATTTCGTCCGGTTCTCCTGTTGCTGCGTACGGTGTGATAGGTCTGTTTGCAGCTGGGATTGCTTCTTCTTTGACACTCGTCGGTATACTGATTCAGGTCTTTGGGGGTCGTCTGTTGGAATCGGAGTCTTGGCTCTCCCGATTACCATGGCAGCCGATTCGCGCCGGATTGATTCTCTCTGTCGGAATATTTTACACGTGGCAGCTGGTTAGCTAGAGGCTGTGTGGCAGCTTCCGAGTGAGAGATTTCCCTGAAGTTCAAAGGAATGTGTCAGGAGGGTCGCCGTTACGGAGGGGGCAAACTGCTCAGCGGGAAAAAAAACTCACAAGTACGGTGTTTCCCCGCCACTCGTTACGTTTCTGAAGTCGGTCAGGCCGACAGGACGGTATCATTTGTGTCCATGGAACGATCCGGAGTTTCCGCTCCACTGCACTTGAAGCGACCATGCGTTTACGATAGACAAAGATTAGCCACGTGGACAGGAGGCCCGGAGGCCAGAATAATGGAGTGTCGCTGTGTCCATCAATGTCTCAACTTTCACTCTGTCGGAGCTGATGAAGCCGAAATCTGATACAGCTGAAGTCAAAGAAACGATCCGGTCAGTCGGCCTTCGCGCCACACCGGCTCGAGTGGCAACGCTCATCCTGATTCGGGACATGAGTGCTCCCATGACACATGCGGAAGTTGCTTCTCGACTTAGTGAGAGCGGTGTTGACAAGGCCACTGCGTTTCGAAACCTCAACGACCTGGCGGATGCCGGTTTGCTGCGTCGTGCTGAATTAGGTGATCACGTTTATCGGTTCGAGGAAGTGAGAAGTGACGAGCACGGTCATGATCCTCATCCACATTTTTTGTGTGTGACATGTGGTGTGGTGACATGCCTCGACAGCGTGCGACTGACGGTGGGAAGTCAGCGAGCCAGCGAGGAAGTTGGTGAAGTCAACGAGATACTTCTTCGCGGTTGTTGTAACGACTGCAAACAGGACTGATACGGTAGAAAAGTGGGCGATCAGGGACCCGGCGTCAGCACGGGTGGTCTCCGGTTCGTATCGAATGGCATTTTGTTGACACCAGGAGGATTCAGGCTGCGACCGATTTCGGTGACAGTGACATTGCTGGAAGCAGGCTCAAACGGTTGATTCATGGCGGTGTCTTTCCTGGATTCCGTCATATGTTCCCAATGGGCGACTTATTCGCAATTCCGCCGGAAGTGTCAACTCACTTGATCGCGCCGGTGACTATTGTGAGCACCTGCACGGCTCTATAATTGCGAACTGCCCTATTGTCGGGGCTCGCTAAACAGCCCTGATTCACTGAATCTGATCTGCTCGAATCGGACATATTTTCGGACGTCAACCGTGTACAGAACTCACACCTGCGGCGAGCTTCGTCGTGATCATGTCGACCAGTCCACCACTCTCTGTGGGTGGGTCCATAGTTATCGGGATCACGGTGAAAACCTTGTTTTTGTCGACCTTCGTGACCGCTACGGAAAGACTCAGGTCGTTTTTAATACTGAAGAAGACAGTCAGATCGATTCCATCGCCCGGAAGCTGCGCCGTGAGGACGTCATCCGGATTCGCGGTGAAGTTCGCTATCGCGGAGACGATTTGATTAATCCGAAACTCTCTACCGGAGAAATCGAAGTTCGCGCGCACGAACTCACCGTGTTCAGCAGCAGCAAAACTCCACCCTTTGAGCTCGACGGAATTGAACTCCCCAATGAAGAAATGCGACTGAAGCATCGATTTGTCGATCTGCGTCGGGAATCACTTCAAAAGAACATCATTGTTCGACACAAAATGAGTCAGGCGGTACGTGAGTACTTCAACAACCTTGACTTTCTTGAAGTTGAAACTCCGATGCTGGGTCGCAGTACTCCGGAAGGTGCTCGAGACTATCTTGTTCCCAGCCGTGTCCATCAAGGGAGCTTCTATGCACTGCCGCAGTCACCACAAATCTATAAGCAGATTCTGATGGTTTCCGGTTTTGACCGTTACTATCAGATTGCCCGCTGTTTTCGAGACGAAGACCTGCGAGCCGATCGTCAGCCTGAGTTTACCCAAATCGATGTCGAAATGTCCTTTGTCGATCGTGACGACATTCTGTCGCTCATCGACGGTCTCGTTTCCACTGTCGTTAAACAGGTCAAAGACATCGACCTGCCAACTCCGCTGCCGCGTTTTACGTATGCCGATGTCATGGAACGATACGGCTCTGATAAACCGGATCTGCGTTTTGGTATGGAACTGATCGATGTGGGCGAGGCAGCTGCCGCGAGCAGTTTCGGTGTGTTCAAGTCCGTCATTGAAGGTGGTGGCCGCGTTCGTGGTATCAACGCAAAGGGTGCCGCCGATAAATACAGCCGCCGACTGCTGGACAAAGAGCTCAAAGATTTTGTGGGTGAGCATGGCGCCAGGGGACTGGCTTATATGAAGGTGGCTGACGGCAAACTGGAATCAACGATTGCCAAGTTCTTCGAACCGGAGCAGCAGCAGGAAATCATTCGGCTTATGAATGGTGAAGATGGTGACCTGTTGCTGTTCGTGGCAGACCAACCGGCTGTAACTTCAGCGGCGCTGTCCGCGTTACGAAACCGCCTGGGTCGTGAACTGGAACTTTACGATCCGGACGAGTTCAACGCACTGTGGGTCGTCGACTTTCCTATGGTAACGTGGAACGAAGAGGCAAATCGATACGACGCTGAACACCATCCGTTCTGTCAGCCCAACAGCGAGGATCTTGAGTATTTCAGTTCAGACCCCGGCAAAGTTCGGGCTGACTCCTACGACCTTGTCGTCAACGGCAACGAAGCTGCCAGCGGCAGTGTTCGTATCCATGACGCGAAGGTACAGCAACAGATCTTTGACCTGCTGAACATCTCTCCGGACGAAGCGGAATCGAGATTCGGATTCCTTCTGGAGGCATTGCGGTATGGAGCACCGCCTCATGCAGGAATTGCTCTGGGACTGGACCGCTGGGTGATGATTCTGACAGGGGACGACAATATCCGCGATGTCATTGCTTTCCCGAAAACCCAGCGAGCATCGGACCTGCTGTCGGGAGCCCCGGCAACAGTAGACGATCACCAGTTGCGTGATCTAAAAATTACTGTTGAAGAAATCGAAGATTAGCAGTTTGTGAAGCCGACAATCGAGTTTGCACTTTTAACACCGAACTGGAAGACACTCACGGGATTCACCGTCCGGCAATGGCCGTGTCTTCCAGTTCGGTGTTAAAGGATTAGTCGGCTGTTCATCGGCAGGACGCAATCAATGTCCGAACCCCTGACGACGGCTCAGCAGGCGGCCGTAAACCATTTTGAGGGACCACTGCTGGTTCTTGCCGGCCCAGGTTCCGGCAAGACACGTGTTATCACACATCGTATCGCCCGATTGATCGAACGCGGTGTGCCGGCCGACTCAATTCTTGCTTTGACCTTCACCAACAAAGCGGCTCGGGAAATGGCTTCACGGGTTGACGCTTTGGTGCACGGCCACCGGGTTCTGGTCAGCACCTTTCATCGGTTCTGTTCCCGCATGTTGCGTACATGGCCCGAAGAAGCTGGACTCAGGGCCAATTTCAGTATTCTCGACAGTAAGGACCAGGTTCAACTCGTCCGACGCCTTATGAAAGACGCTGGCTATGACACTGTTCATTTTGAACCGAGAAAAATTCTGAATCGCATCAGTCGTGCCCGCAACGATCTTGTAACGGCAGAAACCTTCCGACGTCGTTTCGAAGAGCGTGTCGGTGACCCGCTGGATGCCGTTGTCAGCGACGTGTTTCCGCAATACGAACAGCAGCTGCTGAGTCAGAACGCGGTCGACTTCGACACGCTGTTGCTGCATGTCGTCGACATCCTGGCAAGTACGCCGGAGCGTCGCGAGTATCTCGACAGCCGGTTTCGCTTTGTCCTTGTTGATGAGTACCAGGACACCAACCAGGCTCAGTACCGGATTCTTACAGGTCTGTCCCAACTCTTTCCCAATCTCTGTGCAACGGGTGATCCCGACCAGTCGATCTACGGCTGGCGAGGTGCCCGGCCGGACAATATAGCTCACTTTGAACGTGATTTTGATGGTGTCAAGATCGTACAACTGGACGAGAACTTCAGAAGCACGGCGTCCATTGTCGACTGCGCCGATCAATTGATTTCGTACAACAACCGCCGACATCCACGAAAACTAACCACTCCCAACGCACAGGGACAACCGGTCAAATTGCGTCAGTTTGCCAATAGCGAAGCCGAATCTGACGCGATTGCGACAGAAATCGCGGAAGCTGTTCGAGAACATGGTCATACCTATGCAGACTTCGCTGTCTTCTATCGTGTCAACGCATTGTCTCGACCCGTTGAAACGGCGTTTTCCCGACATGGGATTCCGTTTCAGGTCGCCGCTGGATTCTCATTTTATGAGCGGGCGGAAATTCGGGACCTGATCGGTTACCTGAGAGTCATCGAAAATCCAGCCGACGAAACAGCCTTGATACGCGTTATCAATCGCCCGGCCCGGGGAATTGGAGACAGAACACTGCTGAAGTTGCGCAATTTCGCCGCAAAACATTCGATCAGCATGTTTGAAGCCGCCTGTCGCTGCGACGAAGTTCCAATGCTCACTGGTCGTACTCAAAAACCTCTCAGGGCTTTTTCAGATCTGATCGAGCGACTGCACGAACAGTCCGCTCAGAAATCCGTATCCTCGCTCATCGAGCAGTTGCTGGCAGAAACTGACTATCAGTCGCTCTGGCGAGATCACGACAACGAGATTGATCAGGACCGCGCTGCCAACATTCATGAACTCATCAGTGCCGCCCGACAATATGAGCAACTGACGGAAGAGGAGGATGCGGGTGGCCCGTCGCTGCAGGGTTTCCTGGAACTGGCTAGTCTTACCAGCGAGGTCGACAATGTGGATCAGTCTCGCGGCGCCGTCACACTCATGACGATGCACGCCGCCAAAGGACTGGAATTTCCGGTGGTGTACCTTATGGGGCTTGAGAGTGGTCTGATTCCTCATGAACGGGCGATCAACGACGGTGATCCTGCCAGCTACGAAGAAGAACGTCGGCTGTTATTTGTGGCGGTGACCCGGGCTCAAAAGGAACTCCACCTGACTCAAACGCTCGAACGGACCTTTCGAGGACAGCGGCGAGCAACAATCTCGAGCCTGTTCACTCAGGAAATGCCGCTGGAATTTGACCAGGAGATTCCGGAAGCACGTCCATTGACCGCAACAGAATTGGATGAACGATTGCAGCAGGCCCGGCAGCGCTACGAAAATTCGTACAATTCTTCCGGGATTTCCGCAATCATGTCCGGGTCTGAACTGCTCAAACAACGCGAGAGTTCAGGGGGGGCAACCGACGCAACATCACTGTTTCGTGTTGGTGCCAAAGTACGGCACCCGCAATACGGACGCGGTACAATTGTCAGTGCCACCGGCGGGACCAGTCGATCGACTGTGACAGTCCATTTTGAATCCAGTGATCTCCAGCAAACATTTGTCACCGGCAGATGCCCGCTGCAGCCGATTGGCTGAGACTGAACCATTGGATGCCGTGTTGTAATGTCGAATGACGGTCAGGCTGGACGCCCCGGAAGGAAACCGACGCCCCACATCAGGCACCTTCGGGGCGGGACCCCCATTCGACACAATTCCGAACAGAATTTTGTCCGTCCTGCAGGGAAACAGCCCTGATGATTGCAGTCAGATTCTGATTCATTCGCTGAATCAGTGTCTGCTGACCATCTGCATGTTCGCACAGATCGACAAGCACAACCGGCACCAGGCTTTGTCCGTTCAGGTCATCGCGCAGTGTCGCAAGTGTGGATCGCAAAAATACGACTGTTGGCTCGTACTCAGCAATCGCTGTTTGAATTGACGCATGATCTTCGTCTGACAAAAGCCCTGTCGACGGAAGATGAATGTATTTCAAATTCCAGCCCAGTCGTTTCGTCAAATACTGATAAACCGGCGCATCACCAACAACGGTGACAGCAGTATCCGAAGTCACAGTTGCCAATTCCTCCAGTCGATCATCCAGTCGTCGAAAATCTTCAGCGAGTCTGTCGGCGACCTTACGAATGTTTGCTTGGGAGTCCGGAAGGACGCTCAGCAGTACGTCGCTGGTCTGGTACAACTGTGATGTTGCCAGTTGTGGGTCGAGCCAGGTGGCCCACACCACACCCGGGTGAGAATGATCTCCGTCCGGACCGTGTTGATGAATCACGGCATCGGGAATCCGCACAAATTGATCGTAAAAACCCTGAGATGTATCGATCAGCCGAGATCGAGGAACAGTCACTCGCTGCAGCCACGGTTCATAGTCGGCTCCGCTGATGAGAATTCTGGTTGCCTGCTGCATCCTGCGTACAGCATCGGAATCCGGTTTCCAGTCCGGTGACGTGGTGCTGCGACTGACCACAAGTTCAACATCCGCCGCGTCACCCGCCATTTCCTCTGCCATGGCCAGCAGAGGATAACTGGTCACGGCAATCTTAACCCTCCGGGAAACAGTGTCTTCCTGATGTTCGACTGTCTGATCACATCCGAGAAACAACCAAGTTATGACGAACAGGAGGGTGACCGGATTCGCGAAAGGTTGCCAGCCGGAGAGTGTGGTCGCGATGGGGTTTCGAAAGTCTTTCCGTACGAAACCACAGGGATTCCGGGATAATCCGGATTCCTCCGCCCGCCGTACGGCCGATGTGGTGAAATCCGCGTACAGTTGCACCTGCCTACGCACGATGTTGCGCCAAAAGTTCTGCGATCTGTACGGCATTCGTTGCGGCTCCCTTTCTGAGATTGTCCGACACACACCAGAACGCCAAACCATTTGGATGGGACAAGTCCCGCCGGATTCGACCTACAAACACATCGTCACTGCCGCTGCAGGCTGAAGGGAGAGGATACTGACCGCTGGAGACGTCATCGATGACCGTCACTCCAGGAGTTGCGGCAAACAGTTTCCTTGCTTCATCAACACTCACCGGGCGTTTGGTTTCGACAAGGATGCTTTCACTGTGACAGTTCATGACAGGAACCCGCACACAGGTGGGGCAGACCTGCAGTGACTCATCCCCAAAAATCTTACGGGTTTCATATACCATTTTTAGTTCTTCACTGGTGTAGCCTGCTTCCTTTTCGCTCCCAATCTGGGGAATCGCGTTGAAGGCAATCGGGTGTGAAAACACCTGGTACTCATAGTCTTTGCCGTCCAGTGCCGCCTGGGTTCCTTCGGTCAGATCTGTTGTTCCCTGGAGTCCTGCACCACTGGTGGCCTGGTAGGTACTGACGATTACCCGATCAATTCCGGTTGCGTCATACAGCGGTTTCATTGCCAGGACCATTTGAGTCGTGGAACAGTTAGGACTGGCGATGATTCCCCGGGCGTCAAGTGCTGCCTGTGGATTGATTTCCGGCACGACCAGTGCGACTTCCGGATCCATTCGCCAGTATCCGGATTCATCAATGACTTTCGCGCCGGCCTCAACAGCGGACGGCAGGAATTCCGCAGCTGTCTCATCGGGCGTACTCGCAATGACCAGATCAACATCGGCAAAACTGTCGTGAGTCAGTTGTTCGATAATGATCTCCTGCCCGGCAATACGGATCTTACGGCCTGCACTTCGAGCGGATGCCAGCAATCGATATTTCTTTGCCGGAAATGATCGTTGTTCCAGCAACTCCAGGATGATGCTGCCGACTGCTCCGGTGGCTCCAATAACTGCAACAGTGTCGAACACGTTGATTCCTCATTCATTTGTTGGGGTGAGCCGCGTTCCGTGGCGGTGTCAGCAGTGAATTGTGCGGCCACACAGCTGACATAATTTTTCCTGTACACGTCCAAAATAGCGGCTGTTGGCAAACTGCAGAATCCGCAATTTGCGATTCCGCAGCATTCACTGCGATTCGTCATACAGTTTATGCTCTGTGAGAAAGACCTCGACAGACCGAGGCGTAAGAAATCGCAGTCCTCGTCCGTCTCGTACACGATTTCGCAGATCTGTTCCTGAGATGTCCGTTCCCGGCATCGAAAGCAGGCGGATTCGTGACGTATCCAGCTCTCCGGTCAGTCTCTGGATCCCGTCGGGTTCCGGCAGCGTGTGCCCAGGGCGATTGACGGCCAATACCATGGACAACTGCAGAATTCTGTCGGGTTTATGCCATGTTGGAAAATCTTTGAGTGAATCTGCACCCATCAGAAAGAACAGTTTCGAGTTTTGCACTTCCTGCCCGATTTCTTCAAGCGTATCAAACGTGAATGACGGCCCTGACCGTCGAATTTCTCGTCGATCCACTGTGAACTCGGGGTAACCGGAAACGGCCAGTTTCACCATGTCAGCTCTTGCGTGACCGTCGGAGATCCCGGTAGTTTTGTGAGGCGGATTTCCTGCCGGTACGAAGCGGACTTCGTCGAGCGCCAGTTCCTGTCGGCAGGTTTCTGCCAGCATCAGGTGACCGTAATGAATCGGATCAAATGTTCCGCCGAAGATCCCAATTTTCATAAAATTGTCCGATATGCTGTCAGGCTCAGGGTGAACTGTGACCATCCCGGCGGCCTTCAGCCGGAACACAACCCAATGTAGGATAAGCCCGCGGCATCCATGACGTTGACTGATGCGGGCATTGTTCGCTTTTGCTGGAGCTACGTTAGTCGCAATGAGGTACTTTCACCATTCCTGGAATTTTATCCCAAATGCCTGAGGCCGACGACCAACGTTTCGAACTGTCCAGTGAATTTGCTCCGGCCGGCGACCAGCCAAAAGCCATCGAAAGCCTGGTGCGCGGAATTCGGAACGGCCGAAAAACCCAGGTGCTGCTGGGTGTAACCGGTTCCGGTAAAACGTTCACAATGGCGAATGTCATCCAGCAGTTGCAGAAGCCTACGCTGGTCCTGTCTCACAACAAGACTCTGGCCGCGCAACTGTACTCGGAATTTCGTGAATTCTTTCCGAACAATGCGGTTACTTATTTCGTCAGCTACTACGACTATTATCAGCCGGAAGCCTACATCCCGCAGCGCGACATCTACATCGAAAAAGACGCTTCAATCAACGAAGAAATTGACCGTTTAAGGTTGCTGGCCACGAGTGCACTGGTCAGCCGCAAAGACGTGATTGTGGTGTCAACCGTAAGCTGCATTTACGGGCTGGGCTCACCTAAAGATTATCTGAATATGATGATTCCACTGCATGTGGGCCAGCAGGTTGACCGTGACGCTTTGCTGTTGAAACTCATCGATATCCAGTACGACCGCAACGACTATGATCCCGGACGGGCAAAATTTCGAGTCCGCGGTGACGTGATTGAAGTGTGGCCGGCGTATGAAGAGTTTGCCTGCCGGATTGAGTTATGGGGTGATGAAGTTGAGAAACTGAGCATGATCGACCCGGTCAGCGGACGGGAATCGCAGTCACTCAGGGACCTGTACATCTACCCGGCCAAACACTTTGTCCTGCCTCGCGAACGCATCGACTCCGCCCTGGAGGAGATTGAGAAGGAACTCAACGAGTCGCTGGAACAGTTCCGCCGGGAAGGCCGGCTGCTGGAGGCTCAGCGTCTGGCGGCTCGCACGCGTTATGATATGGAACTCATGAAAGAAACAGGTTTTTGTCCTGGGATCGAAAATTACAGCCGGGCCCTGGCAGGTCGCAAACCCGGCGAACCACCGTATACGCTGTATGACTTCTTCCCCGATGACTTTCTGATGTTTGTGGACGAATCACATTCAACGATTCCTCAGATTCGGGCGATGCATGCCGGTGACAATGCCCGCAAAACGACTCTGGTGGAACATGGGTTCCGGATCCCCATGGCCAAAGACAACCGACCGCTGCAGTTTGATGAATGGGACGCCCGTCGAAATGACCTTGTCCTGGTATCAGCCACCCCGGCCGACTGGGAACTTGAACAAACAGACGGTGAAGTTGTTGAACAGGTCATTCGCCCCACCGGGTTGGTCGATCCTGTCATTCGAGTCGAACCGGCGCGTGGACAGGTGCCTCATTTGCTGGACGCTATTCGCACGCGATCGGAATCCGGTGAACGCGTGCTGGTAACGACACTCACGAAACGGCTTGCCGAGGATCTGGCTGGTTACATGACGGAACAACGGATTCGTTGTGCCTGGCTGCACTCTGAATTGGGTGCCCTGGAACGTGTGGAAGTCCTGAGAGGACTGCGGGAAGGCAGGTACGAAGCAGTCGTGGGTGTCAATCTTCTGCGCGAAGGGCTCGATTTGCCGGAGGTTTCACTGGTCGCGATTCTCGACGCCGATAAGGAAGGATTTCTCCGAAGCGAAACCAGCCTGATTCAAACGATTGGCCGGTCAGCCAGAAACGTGAATGCGGAAGTGATTCTGTACGCAGACAGAGTTACGGACAGCATGCAGCGCGCAATCGACGAAACAAATCGACGTCGCGTCATCCAGGAGGCATACAACGAAGCACACGGCATCACACCGGAGACAATTCAAAAAGCCATCCGCCGGGGCATTGAAGACGAAATCGCAGCAAGGAAAGTGGAACGAGAATCAGCCGGCATATCAACGGAAGAGCAGTTTGTCACAGAGGAATTCATTCGCGAGCTGGAAACTGAAATGTTGACCGCTGCGGAACAGCTGGATTTTGAACGAGCGGCCAGGCTGCGAGATCGAATTCACGAATTGAAAGGAAAAACGGGTCAGCCGCTGCCGGAAGAATCGTCCTCACCGGGCTTTGCCAGAAAAGGAAACCGCCGAGGCAAAAAGCGTCGCTCACGGTAAACATCGATTGATTCCGGGTACCGATCGGACTCTTCAACCGGTCAGTGCCGGACGAGCTCTCAGTGTTTTCCAAACTGGCAGTGAGTGTACCACCAGAGTGTGATGTGAGACGACGGATCTGCGGGAATCGTGCAAATGGCTCTTCCCAACTTCACCAATCCACGTCACTGGAACATGGGTGCTGGTGAAATTGAATCTGACGCTTCGCATCCCGTCACGATGCAGTGCCCTCGTGGAAACGTCACATGACGGGTCACCGAATGCAACAGGATTGCTGTGCAGAGTCTTTCCCGGAAATCCGCCGATGATGAAACCAAATTCGCAACGAAAACAGAAAAGAACAGCTGATGGCTGCTGTCGATATCAATCTGCCAAATACTCTGAGGAGTATTCGCGTAATCTTTTTATAGACCCTGTTCCACCGTTTTCGTCAGTACCAGTTCTGTTCTCAGTAAATCGGCGGACCGTACAGAGAAACTCCGACAACCGGAATTCGTCAGTATCGCGACAAATGCATGTCCGATTCCTGTGAATCCAGTGATCGCGCGAACAATTTGATTGCTGAACCGCTCCCCGAATTTTATTTTGTCTGTGCCGACATGACCACTTCCCTTTTCCGTATTCGGTGAAACGACCATAGTAACTGGCTCAGAATTGGTTCTTTCCACATGCCGGACAGACATATGACCGATGGTAATCACCAGAGGACGCAGGATAATCAATTTGAATTACCTCAGCGTCATGGCCGGTGGTCGCCGATTATTGGCCTGATCCTGGTGACCGGACTCGCTGTTTTGGTGATCGTTGGTCTGTTCGATACGGGGCCGCCGGAACGTACCAGCAGCATGCCCAAACGCAAACCCGGCAGGCCCGAACACACGAGCAGTGCCGGGTCGAGAAAACTGGTATTTCACAATCAATCCCAACCGTCCGCTGCGCCGCACACTATACCACATATCAATGTCTGGTGGGACGACATTCCAGCTCGTCTGAGGGAGGCCACGGACCAGCCGGGGAACATGTCCAGCAATATCCACCCCGGGGACTATATCGGTCCGGAAGCGTGCCGCGAGTGTCACCAGAAGAACTACGACAGCTGGTCGCATCACCCACATCGCTGGATGAACGCGATGGCCGATAAGTCGACCGTTGTTGGTGACTTCTCCGGCAGCAGCATTTCTTATCTGGGCGGGGAGGTCACGTTTTTTGAGGAGAATGACGAGTATCGAATGCGGCTCGAACGAGAAGAAACACGTACCTATGCCATTCATGAAACAATTGGCTCACGTTTCTTCCAGTACTATATCGGTACGCAGATCGACGGGCCTGAACCTGAAGATCAGCCGCACGATCCCGGACAGCTCGACCACGTTTTGCCGTTAGGCTTCTGGATCGAGCCCCAGGAATGGGTGCCGGTGGTTCACATCCTTGACGAATTGCCGGACGGCCAACGGATCGACCCTTTCGATGAGACAAGCTACCAGAGCAACTTCTCGCACTACGCTGCTGCCTGTGATCGATGTCACACCACCAGCCCCCTGGGTGATGTGCTGTCGAGTAATGCAAACCAGCTGGCCCGCGCGGTACCTGGCAACATTCAGTGGGAGGTCGCGAATTATTTGGCGGAAGAACGATCTCACTGGTTGCCGCCCCGACACAAATCACTGTCTGACATTCAGGCGATTGGGCTACTCAATTCCCTTGATGCTATCCCGGCATCTGAGCATGCGGTCACACTGGGAATCAGTTGTGAATCGTGCCATTTGGGCTGCCGCGAGCATGCTGAGGACCCGAAAATTCTACCCGCGTTCTTCCCGCACAGTCCACACCTGCGTTCCGGATCCGTGCACGAACCGACCGACCTCGGGCGTACGCACGACAACCTCAACTGGGCCTGCGGCCGATGCCATTCCGGCAGCCGTCCCCAGTTTGCCGGTGGCATGTCTACCTGGAACTCGACGGAATACTCCGACGCCATGCGGGGCAGTTGCTACAGTCAGCTGAAGTGCATCGACTGCCATAATCCGCATCAGGCGATTGGTCAGAAGTGGTCGTCGACACCCACAAAAGACGATGGGAGCTGCGTCCGTTGCCATCAGCAATATGCGTCGGAAGAAGCACAAACTGCGCACTCCCACCATCAGCCGGGCAGCGAGGGGAGTCGTTGCATGAACTGCCACATGCCCCGAATCAACGAGGGCATGCAGGACGTTGTTCGCACACACACGATTTTCTCGCCGACGAACGCTGACATGATCCACAGCAATAATTCAAATGCGTGCAATCAGTGTCACACAGACAAGTCGATCAGCTGGACAGTTGACTATTTAGAGAAATGGTTTGGCTCAAAATTTGACGACAGCAGACTGCAGAATCAGTATGCCAATCCTGAACAGGCGGCGGCATTAGGCTGGTTACAGAGCGAGAACGAAGCGGTTCGTTTGGTAGCTGCGGATGCTCTGTTCCGCACGAAATCCGAATGGCACCAGGACACCACCATTCAGGAAGCGTTGATTAACGCCCTGGACGATCCGTATTTGCTGAACCGTCAATTCGCGCGTCGTGGATTCGAAGACACACTGGGCGTTAAGCTGCTGGACTATGGTTACCGTTTCTATATGACGCCGAAGGAACGCGAAAAGCCAATGGTCGCACTGCGTAAGGCGCTCCGGGCCGCGTTTGCAGAACCGACGCTCAAAAATGATGAATGAATGAAAACCTGAACGGCATGTCATTGCCGGCCAAGGGGCAATGACCCGTGACGGTGTTTGTTCTGTCCGAATCAGCGAGTCGCACTCACTGCAGTCGTCGGCAATAACAGCCTCGCTGCAATCACAATTTAAACGCCAGGTGAAACCATGAAGACACAGGCACTCAAACGTTTTCGAGCTAAACTCGCCGGTGATGATCCGGTATACGGGCTTTGGGTGACGCTGGAATCAGCCACGTTGACAGAGATTGCTGTTGCGATTGGCCTGGACTGGGTTGTGATTGACGCTGAGCACGGTCATCTTGACTGGAGAGACATCAACGAACACATTCGTGCAGGACTTCGAAGCGACACGGTCGTGCTGGTGCGTCTGGCCGAACGAAATACGGCCCTTGCCAAACGAGCCCTGGATATCGGAGCCGATGGAGTCGTCATTCCCTGGATCGAAACGGTTGATCAGCTTGAGCAGGCCATCAGTGACTGCCGGTACCCGCTGCAGGGTCGGCGGGGGATTGGTGGCGAACGAGCGACTGCCTGGGGTCAGTGCCTTTCAGAACACACAGCTGAAGCGAATGAGCACGTGCTGGTCGTGCCGTTGATTGAGAGCGTTTCTGCGATTCCACATGTTGAAAACATGTGCAGACTGGATGGAATTGACGTGTTCTTTTTCGGTCCGGCAGATTTCTCTGCGACCGCCGGATTTCGTGGACAGTGGGAAGGCCCGGGAGTGGCTGAACAGATTCTGGATCTCAAGGATACCATCACCGCATCCGGCAAACATTGTGGACTGATGACGACGAGCACTGCAGATCAGATGTCTCGAGTGGAACACGGGTTTCGCATGCTGGGCCTTGGTTCTGATACCGGACTGGTCCTGCGCAGCCTGCATCAGGCGCTTGAAGTTGCCGGTCGGGATCGCCTGCTGGCACCCAGCATCGATCCGTCTGATGGACGACCATTGTAACCGGTGCTCAATGGCTCCAGCGAATCCAGTGCCGCTTTGATTCACACAGATCCATGTGAACGGGAATGTGATTGTCTTTGACACGATCGGTATCTTGATACCGTCCGAATGATGTTCTGCCACGGAATCATTTCAGGCAGAACACACCAACAATGTCCGGCGACCTTCAGTTAGAATACTTCTCCGCATCACGATCGTGTTTGGCAAATCAACGTTTGCCCACAGACTATCAGTTTATACGGTTTCCGGGTTTCTTAGTTCAGGCGAAAGGAAATGGTGTGGTGGAAGCATTCGTGATGATTGATGACAAGCACGTTCCAGTCAGCAGAATCGTGTGGATCTCTGATGTCCCTCACTTCTGCGGCAGCGAAGATTGCACGGCTGAGGGACGATACGAAGTCAGTATTGAAGCAGACGATTCGTTGTTCGGCAGCCGGGAAGAACGTGATGCAGCGCTTGAAGCTTTGGAACAATGGCAATTCCGCAGCTAACGCCGTGTTTAACATCTCGCAGCGACTCGATCGTGCTTTCGTGGTCCACTACGCAGCTTTGTTCGGTCGTCTTTTGCGGTTTGCTGTCCCGTCGGAACGGCCTCCACGGAGCCGTTCAGCAATCAGTGTGTGTGTCGCGTCGATAAACACTTGCATCTCCTGTTGATCGTATCTGTTTAGACAGATGCAGACTTTGTGGCCACTGCGATGGCTCTGAACCTGCCATACGTCATCGACTGCAGATAAATCAGGCTGTTTCGAGTCTGCACCCAGAGAGGTTCGGAGAAAATTTTCGACATCTTTCCAGTAAGTCGGGCGAACCTCAAAGAACAATCGATGCCCGTCTTTCCCGTATGACGGGTACACGAGCAAACGGGAATCTTTTCCGGCTTTCTTCAGCACCGTGCTGATCCCGCGACTGATGCGGACATGATCTGCCTGCCTCGTGTCGTTCTCTGCGACAAGGATGAGAGTTCGGGCGGTAACCCTGTCCGCTTCAGAAAGAAAACGGCGGAGAGTTCCCCGGCCATGTGCAGAGGCCGAATCTTTTTCTCGAAATGCAGTAGACTGTCATCTGCATGATCGGCCCGCACCAGCGACAGTGAAACACGTACGGTCAGCAGAAATACGAAGCAACATCGAATCAACAAGCTTCAGTTCCCCTCACGTCTGTCAGCACTTCGAACGTCGGTCGATATGCAGTCACAGCGTACCCCGCTGTCCGGGCCTGTCCAGAGAGGAAACGGCATCCCGTATTCCTGACAATTGATCAGCCGGAAGTCGCGGACATAATCAGATCATTCGGGCTGATCAATGGCACGAGACGACCGCATCAGAACCGGGATGGCTGACGCATCACAAACACAACAATTCAATGCAAAACGTTGTGGATGACTTCGCCACTGAGGTTAGTCAGACGGACGTCGAGGCCGCGATGGTTGACCGTGAGTCGTTCGTGATTCAGACCGAACATGTGCAGCAGTGTCGCCTGGAAGTCGTTGACGTGAACAGGGTTCTCAACGGGAGCCCAGCCGATTTCGTCAGTGATGCCGTGCACGGTTCCACCCTTTGCACCTCCTCCTGCCATCCACATACTGAACGTATGCGGATGATGGTCTCGACCATCATTACCCTGGCCTAACGGTGTACGACCAAATTCGCTGCCCCATACCACGAGCGTATCGTCCAGCATGCCTCGTGTTTTGAGGTCTCTCAATAACGCGGCAATGGGTTGATCCGCCATCGTGCAGTTCCATGCCAGATCGTGCTTGAGATTTCTGTGTTGGTCCCAGGATGCGTGAACAAGATTTACAAAACGGACTCCTCGTTCGACCATGCGTCGAGCCAGCAGACAGTTCCGTGAAAAGCGATCGTATGTATTGCCACTTTGCATATCGGCAGTGGGGCGCGGAGTCGAACGACCAACGCCATACGCATCCAGTGTAGGCTGCGTTTCACCTGACAGGTCCGTCAGTTCAGGTGCAGCAGCCTGCATTCGAAACGCGAGTTCGTATTGCGCGATGCGACTGGCGATCTCCGGGTCCGGATTCGATTCCAGACGAAAACCATTGAGTTGCCGGAGTGTATCCAGAGTTCTTCGCTGGCTGGTTTCGCTGACACCGGCAGGATTTGACAGATACAGGACCGGATCACCTGTGTCTCGAAACTGAACACCCTGATATGCGGACGGCAGAAAACCGCTGGACCAGTTTGAAGACCCGCCGCTGGCACCTCGACCTGCGGTCAGAACGACGTAGCCCGGAAGATTTTCAGATGCATTGCCCAGACCGTACATCAGCCAGGAACCAATTGTCGGACGCCCCAGTTCGGCCTTTCCGCAACTCAACAGCAGCTGTCCCGGATGATGGTTGAACTGCTCGCCGTGCATGGTACGAATCAGGGCAATCTCGTCAGCACACGCCCCGATACCGGGGATCATGTCAGAGTACTCAATACCGCATTCTCCTCGCGGTCGGAATCGAGCCGGGGATCCCCTCAGGACAGCCTTGTCTTTCTTGATGAATGCAAATTCCACGTCATTCAACAGCGAGTCCGGCATGCGTTTTCCGTTACGACTGTTAAGGAGTGGTTTGGGATCGAACAGATCCACATGGCTTGGACCGCCTGCCATATAAATGAAGATGCAGGCTTTGGCTCTGGCCGGAAAATGTGTTTTGAGAGGCGCGGTGGTACTACGACTGCCTCGGGCGTCTGTACTCAGCAACGAAGACAAAGCAACTCCGCCAAGACCGCTGGCAGAAGTCGTAAGGAAGTCCCGTCGAACGCGATGGATGCCAGTTTCGTTAAACATGGTGTTTGAGGAAGACACGGGTGCAGGGTGATTTGGTAGTGTGTGTTGGGGGCCGATGCCACGCAGTGCGGGACTCGGGTTCATCGAATTTGATTGTGGTGACCATACCGGCCGCTGTACCTGCGTCAGATGAGATCTGTCCACTCATCAGATCCTGCAGGTTGGCCGCCGGTTTTTCATTCCCGAGTGACAAATTCATCCAGGTTCAGCACAGTTCGAGCTGCAACCGTCCATGCTGCCGTTTCATAATCTTCAATCGGATCAGCAGAGTATTCTGCGACAAGTTGTTTTGCATCATCCGGGTTGTTGCGGAACCAGATGCGTTCCGAATGCAGCAATTGCAGCAGTGCGTCGATCTCGCGAGTTTCAGGAGTCCGGGTCAGGCAGCATTTTGCGAGAAAATTCAGCCGGCTTTCATCACCAGCCTGCATTTGTGCCAAAGTTCGCCCAAAGGCCTGTGCACATTCCACGAAGACAGGGTCGTTCAGTGTTGCGAGCGCCTGCAGGGGGGTATTTGAACGAGTTCTCATTGCCTGACAAACGTTGCTTTCAGGACCATCGAACATCAACAGAGTGGGATACGGATTTGTACGTTTGAAGTGAATATAGATCCCGCGGCGATACCGTTGTGGCTTCTCAGAAAGCTTCCATCGCGTTTTATACTTGTAGGCCAGATCACTGACGGCGGCGGGCATCCTCGGGTGGACAGTGGGACCTCCGATTTCACGATGAAGCAGGCCACAGGCATCCAGAAACAGGTCACGTACAATCTCTGATTCAACTCGAAATCGCGACTGACGTGCGAACAGCGGATTGTCTGTTCCTAATGCCTGCTGCTGATTCGGATTCCTGGATGCGACCACACGAGACGACTGCCGGTAAGTGGCTGAGTGAACAATCGTGCGAATGATGTGCTTTCGATTCCAGCCGGATTCCATGAATTCAACGGCCAGCCAGTCCAGCAGTTTTGGATGGGTAGGCGGTTCACCCTGAGTGCCGAAATCGTCCATCGAGGACACAATCCCGCGACCGAACAGATGCGCCCAGATATGGTTCACTGCAACACGGGCCGTCAGTGGATTCTGTCTGTCGGTGATCCATTGTGCCAGGTCCAGCCGATCCGGCGATTGACCACGCGGTCTGAATGGCGACAAAAATTCCGGAGGTCGGGCGGGGACTTCCTCACCCTTTTGCCTGAAGTCACCTCGAACCAGAACATGAGTGGGCCGTCGATTTTCGGTCGCCTCCGTGAGCGTCATGATACCAGGCTTCGGCAAATGTCGTCGCTGAACCCCCAACTGTTTGAGTTCTTTCTTGGTATCGTCCGCTCGTTCCCGCAGCGACATCCAGAACGCTGCCACCACTTCCGCATTGTTCTCCGGTTGACGCAGTGCATCGGAGACTGCCTGGCTGACGTTTAGCAGACTGAAATCCGGACCTGTTTCGCTTGAGTTAGCCTCTTGCCATGTGAGGAAAGACTCGTATGCCAGCATTTCCCTAAGCAGCTGTTTACGAGCATCGAGTTGTTTTTTTTGTGCATCCAGATCGGCCTTTGCTCGTTCATATCGCTCCTGTTCAGCCGGAGTCCCCTCAATTTCGGCGTCATTGGCCTGGATGTTGTTAAAGAAGGCATACAGTGAATAATAGTCTGACTGGGAAAACGGATCGTATTTGTGTGAATGGCACTGACTGCAGCCAAATGTAATTCCGAGCATTGACGTGCTGGTCGTATTGACGCGATCGACCATTTCGCGATTGCGATAGTCTTCTTTGTTGATGCCGGATTCGTTGTTCTTGATATTCATACGATGCAACCCGGTGGCCACGTACTGCTCAGGAGTAGGATCTTCAAACAGGTCTCCTGCGAGTTGATCAGTCAAAAATTGATCGACAGGCTGGTTACGATTAAAAGACCGGACAACCCAGTCGCGAAAACGCCATGCGTTCGGGCGGACGTCATCTCGTTCGTAGCCAAATGTGTCAGCGTAGCGGGCGAGGTCCAGCCAGTGTCGTCCCCATCGTTCTCCGAAATGCTCAGACTCCAGTAACTCGTCGACGATTTCGGAGTATCCGGTGTCATTGTTTTCAAATGCGAGGACGGATTCCATCGGCGGCAGCAGTCCCGTGAGATCCAGATACAGACGACGAATCAGTTTCGCTCTGCCGGCTGATGGAGCGGGCATCAGGCCAATCGCATTCAAACGCGCCTGCACGAACTGATCGACGGGATTGTGTACCAAATCCGGATAATCAACTTCCGGAGGAGATGCGCGTTGCGGCTTGGTAAAAGCCCAATGAGGAGCAAATTCTGCACCGCCGGCGATCCATTCTGTCAGCATCCGGATTTCTCCGGACGACAATGCAGCGCCTTCGGGTGGCATCCGAATTGATTCGTCGTGTGACGACACGCGGTGAATGAGTGCACTGGACTCAGGTTTGCCGGGCACGATGGCGACATCTCCCGATTCAGTTTTAGCCGTCGCCAGAGTTCGGTCATGAAATGCCAGACCGGCTTCTTGATCAGCCGGCCCGTGACAGGCAAAACAGCGTTTGGCCAGGATTGGCTGGATATCATGCGAGAAACTGATATCGGCTGCGTGCGTGCAAACGACGTTGAGAATCAAAACAGACAGGATGCAGACACGAAACTGCAATGAGTGATGAATCGGCATCATTCTGCCTGGCGGGTGCTTTGAATCGATATGTGAGCGTTCGGGAGCCCTGTTTCTGAACTTCAGTGTATCGCGTTTGTGGATGCAATGCCAATTGTTAGTGCTTTGTTGTTATGGCGATCCACCGTAGCCTGGAGGCCGGAGAATTTGTAATTTCACCGTAATTACTCTGCGCCCGAATATATCGAATCACTATTTTTTCCCTCATGCCCAAATCTTGTCCCAGGCAGAATCTGCTTCGGCTTGGCTGGGGCTGTCTGACTGCTAAAGTGCGTGCCGGTCACTGAATGATGAAGAGATGTTTCCCCTTCGAAACAGAAGATCCCTCATGAAAATCGAGCACACTGCATTCAATGTTGAAGAACCGGTCCTGATGGCTCGCTGGTATGTTGACAACCTTGGAATGAAAGTGGTACGCCGTAGTGTGGACGCACCGTATGCACATTTTCTGACTGATGACAGCGGTACTGTTATGATAGAAATTTACGGAAATCGTGATTCGCCGCTGCCGGATTATCATCAAATGCCGCCTGCCCAGCTTCACCTGGCATTTGTATCAAACGACATTTCTGGCGACACCGCCCGGCTTCGAACCGCCGGCGCAACCGTCTTCGCGGATCTTCACAATATCGGCGAAGACACGGCCGCCATGCTGCGCGATCCGTGGGGACTCCCGATCCAGCTTGTGCAGCGTGTCACACCGATGATATGAATTCACGGCATACATCTGACACTGCAAAAATTTTCTGTATTCTTCTGATAAGACGATGGAATCAGGTCAGAACGGGTGCCGGTTTACTGATGTCGGCAACTCGATTCGGTTTCGTTTGGTGTTCCTCGTGGCACATTTTGTGTCAGGCTATTATGCTCAACGTTGTGTTGTCCTCCCGAGTTTTTCAGCCAGTTTTCCGATGTCTACAGACGCCAACTGCCTTCCCGGCATGATGCTTCACGCTCAGCAATATCTTGCACGTGTCGAAAACGTGCGCGAACTGGCACGTGATACCTGGGCCGTGCAGATACGTCAGCCGGAACTGGCTCAGCGAATCACCCCGGGGCAGTTCTTTATGATTCGTCCGGAATCCGGCAGTGATCCGCTGCTGGGTCGGCCGTTCGCACTGTACGACACTTATTCGGATGATGACGGTCGACCCGTCGGAGTTGAATTCGGGTATGTGGTCGTCGGCAAACTGACTTCAATAATGAGCAACTGGCAGCCTGGCACCAGGGTCGTCCTGTGGGGACCACTGGGAAACGGATTCCCCGTGCCGACTTCCAGACGTCTGCTGTGTGTCGCCGGAGGGATCGGGCAGACACCTTTTCTGGCTGTGGCCAGAGAAGCTCTGGGGCTGCAAACATACGGTCATCCGGTGCGGACAATGATGCGGAAGCCGGATAATGTGACGCTGTGCTACGGCGTGAGGTCTGCTGACTATGCCGCCGGCCTGGATGACTTCAGTCAACCTGGACTTACGGTTCAGGTGGCCACTGACGACGGAACATTCGGACACCACGGTCTCGTGACGGATCTGCTTAAGGAACAATTTACTTTGGGAACATCTGAAGTACATGTCTATTGCTGTGGTCCGGAACCTATGATGAAAGCTGTTGGCGACATTTGCCTGGCTGCGAATGTTCCCTGCTGGTTATCACTGGAAACTCCCATGGCCTGTGGTTTTGGAGCCTGCTTCAGCTGTGTGACCAAAGTCAAACTCGGCGAAGGAGAATGGGACTACCGTCGAACCTGTATCGAAGGTCCCGTATTTCCTGCTGAACAGATCATTCTCTCGTGATGTGATCGACCGGAGTTCCACACTCTCCTGGTGCACCTCGCTGGCGATCTCGTAAGTCTGCATTAGAATTCCGTCATGGTGCGGGTCAGGTGACACGTACTTTTACGACGGCCTCTGACAAAGGAAAAACCATGGTCAGTCAGGTTGACTGGAGCTACCACCGGAAGGGCTGAACTTCCTGTACTCGTGCGCAGGAGTTTCTTGCGACTCAGAATATTACTATCGCGACACAGATCGACGCGAAGAAGGAACGCTATGGTGCCGACGATGCAATTGTCCTGCTGAAAGGCATGACGAAAATGTTCGTCGCCAAAGGCAGGAAGGTTACCGAGGTTGACCTCACAAAAGATCGTCCCTCCGATGACACACTGGCCGGGATGATGCTTGGTCCAACCGGTAATTTGCGTGCACCCACACTAAGAGCCGGCAAAACGATATTAATCGGCTTCAATGCGGATGCGTATGAATCCGTATTGAGCTGAATTTGCTGTGTTGTACGGATGCCTTCAATGGTGGACGTCTCACCAGTCGGCAAGGGGTACTGTGTGGACCAGTTGTCGAACCATGATTGGGCGGACTTGTCTGGATTTTGCTGTTCTGGATTCTGAGACGGATGAGTGAGCGACGGTATTGTACATGAAGCGATAACGGCCTCCACTTTTATCAGTCAGTAACCGACGTAACTGCCATAACGCTCAATCGATCAGCCGACATCATGAAAATTGCACGTTTTGATACTGACGGACAGGTTCATCACGGAATTGTCGAAGAGGATGTGATTACTCAGATTGAAGGTGACGTATTCGGAGATTTTTTTCTGACCGAAATGACTCACTCTTTGCAGGCAGTGAAACTACTGGCACCGGTAGTGCCGTCGCAAATGTTTGGCCCCGGCGTCAATTTTGAGGCTCACCTCGAAATGGCTTCAGTGATCACCGGCAACACACAGATGCTGCCGACTCCTGAACCATGGCTTAAAGCGATCAATTCCCTTTCGAGTCCCGGCGCGGCCATTGTCATTCCGTACGACTCTAAAGCCGGTGTGGAATACGAGGGTGAGTGCGTTGCAATCATCGGTGCCACAACACGCCGGGTCGATCCGGATGAAGCGTGGAACAGAATCCTGGGCTATACCTGTGGAAACGATATTTCCGAACGCGACTGGCAGGTCAACGACTCTTCAACGTGGCGAGGTAAAGGCGCCGACAGTTTCGGTCCCATCGGTCCCTGGATTGAAACAGACTTCGACCCCCGCGGCGGCGGCGATATGATTGTTCGCATCGATGGCAATGAAGTGGATCGCGTGACCACAGCCGACATGTACTACGACTTTGGCGAAGTCATCAGCTTCATCAGTCAGCATGTCACACTGAAGCCGGGCGATGCCATCTGGTCCGGAACAGCAGGGCACCCGGAAACGTTGCAGGCCGGACAGGTTGTTGAGGTTGAGGTTACCGGCATTGGAGTACTTTCCAATCCGGTTGTGGCCGAACCGTATTCCGGTTAACCGCAGGATCAATGCCTGCTCGTCGGGTGTGATCTGAACGTCAACGCCTGTGACCGCGGGAATCTGTATGAACTGTCCCCCTTGGTTTCGGAATGAATATCAGGAGAGTTCAGGCAGACGGTGTCACTGTCAGCGGTGACCTGTTCCTCAAAGAGTTTAGTGATGGCGAAATCTGCCGTGCTCATCCGGGTGGCACCCCACGTATTGTCTTCCGATGGTATCGTCCGCTGAACGACTGGATGGAGGGTCCATTAAAAGATGCATTTGGGCGGGCAGCGAAATGGTCAGGTAATTCCCGACTTCGAACACCACCAGGTGATTTCACTGTTCGTCATGCTGATCGCAGCGACTGCTGGCTCAGTTCATTAAGGAATGCTGCATAGGCGCTGGTGATTCCATCGCGCAGACCGATTTTCGGGGACCAGCCAGTGCTTTGAATGAGTCGAACATCCGAAAGCTTGCGGGGAGTACCGTCAGGTTTCGTTGTGTCAGTTGTGATGCTGCCGCGATAGCCAACGATTTCTGCAACCAGCTCGGCAAGCTGTCGAATCGATATCTCCTGTCCGGTACCGATATTAACCAGATCGGGGGGATCGTTCAGTGACAAGAGGTGCAGAATCCCAGCTGCAATATCCGTGACGTGCAGGAATTCTCGCAAGGGTTTGCCGCTTCCCCAAATTGTGACCGAAGACGCACCGGTTTCCTTTGCCTGGTGAAATCTGCGAATCATTGCCGGCAGAACGTGACTGTTTTCAGGATGATAGTTGTCTCCGGGACCGTACAGATTCGTAGGCATCGCCGAGTGATACGTGACTCCGTACTGCTCACGATAAAATTGACACATTTTCAGGCCCGCGATTTTGGCAATGGCGTAGGCTTCGTTCGTTGGTTCCAGTGCAGATGTGAGTAATGCTGTTTCGGGAATTGGCTGCGGCGCAATTCGAGGATAAACACAAGTGCTGCCGAGGAACAAAAATCGCTGTGTTCCACATTTCCAGGCCGCATGGATCGCATTTGTGGCCATCGCGACGTTTTGATAAATGAACTCCGCCGGTGCCGTGCTGTTCGCATGGATGCCACCAACACGGGACGCAGCGAAAATCACGATTTGCGGCTTGTTCTGCCGGAAAAAATCGTTGGTGTCCGACTGACAAATCAGATCAAGTTCCGAATGTGTAGCAACAATCGGATTTGTAAATCCGTCGGCTTTCAGCTGTCTCACTACGGCTGAACCGACCATGCCCTGATGACCGGCAACGTAAATCCGCGATTGTTTTAATATCCGCGACATTGGAAAATGGCCTCATCGGTGAACAACTCCGTCTGTCCGGAAATCATGTCGATCCGATTGCCTGAACGACGTCGAATTCAGCAGCGTTTCCCGTTTATGCCTGTCCAGGAGACATTGCAGATCACGATCGATGACTGAAGTTCCGGATTTGGACGCAATTGCACAATGCTTGGCAAAGATTTTCCGGGAAATTGTCGTACCAAACTTACAGTCAGATCACTCAGTATTTTCTCATACAGACCTGGTAAGGTCTACTGAGAATCTGACCACGCAGGAATACGGTATATCCCGCATCATGGTGTTTCCGTTGAAAGGATCCACCGTTCGTTTTTATGTACGTATCCCGGTGACTTGCTGTATCCGGGATACGGCCGGCTGATCAGTTGTGGCAGGGGACAGTCAGCCGGTGTACTCAGTAACTGTTACAGACGTTGTCGACGCCTGCATTCGCAGCGGGCCTGGTCACGGGCGATCTTCCATGCAGAACGGTTCAGGCTGCACGCGATCTGATTTGTGATTCGCTGCAGTGATCAACCAGACGTTCGACAAATGCCCGGGCATGCAGATGTTCCTGGGCATAGGACGAAACTTTACGCACACGATCAATTATGTATCTGGACCGAAGGTGATATGGCAGGAAATCGGTTCTGCGAAGATCCTGCAGTGTCCGTTGAGCATTCATCGGATCCGTCTTCAAAATGACACCGGACGTTTTCCGGAACAGCATCTGAAGGTTTGGGTCCTGATCATCGCCGAACCGCCCGTGAAGTCCGAATCCGCTACCCGCCCCACACTGCTGCAGTGTCGCAGGTACGAAATTGTGAATATGAGCATAATGAAAAAGTCGACGTCGCGAAGCAAACGGAGCCTGCAGATTGGGGCATTCAATATACAACAGGCCGCTTGGCTTTAGCAGTCTGGCAATGTGTCGCAGTGATTTTAACGGAGAACGAAGATGCTCAATCACATGAACCAGAAGAACAGCATCGAATTGCGGAGTCGCAGGCAGGTCATCCAGACTGCAGGTGTTAACACGAGCCTGCAGGCGTTCACGTGAATACGTGAGGAATTCTCCACCCGGATCGATCCCTTCTGCTCTGAAGCCTGCCTGCTCAAAGACTTTGACAGTACAGCCGATTCCCGCACCGATTTCGAGGACCTTGCCACCTGCGGGTATCGCGGACGAAATTTGCCGGCAGATTCGTTCACCATTCAGCCAGGCACGCATCACGCGCCGGGGCCCCGGAGTTTTTTCTCCGTTGTATTCCTGCCGATACGAACCGGAGTAGAACCTCGCCAGGTCACTGTCAGACGGAACGGTGGCGTGTCTGACCAGACCACAATTTGTGCAGATCACGGTATCCAGTGGGCGATTGTTGCGGTCGCAATCCGCGATCCGATCGAACGTGTTTTGATTACACAGGTCGCATGGGGTTTCAGTCTTCATCGCGCGTCCATGTCTTCACAGCTGAATGGCCGGTTTTATGCCGCTTCGCGAACGGTGGAGTCCGGCCGGGCCAGTCGGGAATACTCAGGGCAACTCTGAAAGAGTTCTTCGTGTGTTCCGTTTGCAATGATCTGCCCGCGATTCATCACAATGACCCGATCGATCATATTCAGAAAAGACTGACTGATCACATGGGTGACGACGAACACCGTTCGGTTCTCGGAGTACTGTTTGAGGGCATTGTAGATCAGAACTTCACTTTCAGCGTCAATCGCTGATGTAGCCTCGTCAAGAATCAGAATCGACGGGGAACGCACGAACGCTCGTGCCAGCGCCAGACGCTGGCGCTGGCCACCTGAAAGTTTTTGTCCCCTGGCTCCTGCGAGGGTATGCATCCCCTCCGGAAGCAGAGAGATAAAATCCTCGGCGTGCGCTCTGCGAATTGCATCCTCAATCACAGACGGGTCCGCATCCGGGTTACCGTAACGAACATTGTCATAAATCGATTCATCGAACAGGATTGTATCCTGGGTCACAATGCCAATTTGTCGTCTTAGATCCCGCAGACTGATTTCGCGTATATCAAGTCCATCGATACAGACCCGACCTTCGGTGGGATCGACAAGTCTTGGCAGCAGGCTCAACAGGGTGGATTTACCACATCCATTGCTGCCGACCACTGCAACAACTTCTCCATACGGAATCTCCAGATTGACGTTTTGCAGTGAATGCGAATCATCCGTCCCTTCAGTACCGACACCGCGATAACGGAAATACACATGCTCAAAGGAAATGCTTTTCGAATGTGACGGCAGCTGGACAGGAGACGGAGTATCCGGAATGGCTGTTTGCTGACCGGCAACCTCAAAAATTCGGTCGGCGGCGGCCAGAGATCGTTTAATCTGCGGGAATATGGCGGACAGTTTACGAACAGGGTCGAGGACTCCGGCAAGGAGTACGTAAAGTGTAATCAGTTGTGGAGCATCAAGTGCGGTCGACGCCAGTTTGACACCAAGAATCTGGTCCGTGTTGTTGAGAACCATGTACGCCCCGGGCAGGAGTACAGCCGTGAAGGCCAGGATCGCCAGCAGTTCTGTCACGGGACGAATCAGTGCGCTGATTCTCACTACACGCATTGAGTTGTCAAAGTATTCGCGATTTGCCGTTCCCAGCTGACGTTCATGATGGGACTTGCCGTCGTATGCCACGACCACCCGTGTTGAGTCAAACGTTTCGGTAAGATGCTGATAGATGCCGGTCATTGTTTGCAAGGTGTCGCGCGCTGCACTGCGGAGAATCCGGCCGGAGCGATAGAAAAGCACACCAATCAGCGGCATCACAAGAAGAGAGACGATTGTCAGTCGCCAGTTGAGGATCATTGCTGCTGCTATGCATCCAACAATTTTGAGGGGTTCACGTACGAGATGGATACAGAATAATCGCAGCCCGTGACTGAGCTCGGTGATGTCGTTAGTCAGCCGGGAAGTCAGAGTGGCTGTTCCGAGCGCGTTAAGAGACTGGTAATCAAGATCCAGTGCATTTCCGAACGCCGCTGCCCGGATGTCATTGGCAGTGGAGTAAACCACCGAGCCGACCAGCAAATCCTGGACATAGGTGGCACAGCCCTTGAGTGTGATTGCGAGCACCAGGGCCACCATAATAGCCAGCATGGTCCTGTACCGATCCTGTGGAATCCATGGCAGTACAGAATCCTTTAACCGCTGCTGAAACCATTTATCGTGTGCGGCGTCATTAAGTTTTCGCTGTAGTCGCGCACGTTCCGCCAGCTGATCTTCATCAAGACTGGCCAGTGATTTGGTGTATTTATTGATTTCCCCGGTCAGCTGGACAATTCTATCATCCACTGATGAATGCAGGCTTTTGTCACCAAACAATATCTTGATGGCCGGAAGTGTCGCAGACAGATTGGTCGACCAAAGCAGCGAAACCATCATTGCGCAGACAATGGACAATCCCAGCCGCCTGCGATACGGCCATATGAACCTTCCGATCAGATGAAGCTGTTGCATAGATTTAAAAAACTGGGGCGAACAGCGGACAACTGCCTTCGTAACTGCACGTCCCGCAGACACCAAGGTTTTCAGCACCAGGGTTTTCAGCGTTGCGCAACCGGTTACACACGGACTCGACTATTGCAGAACCAGCCGTCTGCCACAAGATGAGATTCGTGCAGGGTCTTCAGGATGGCGTCTCAAGGACCTGTTGCGGTGAGACTTCTGTCGGGATCGAACGGTCGACTTGGGCTTTGTCGGAGGGCGCGGGGCCTGATCGGTTGTTAACTGACGCCCGCCTGACGTTCCAGAATTGACATGACGGTCGCGCACACACGATCCTGGTCACTGCTCGTCAGGGATGCTGATGACGGGAAGCTGAGTGCATTCTCAGCAATCCTGTCGGCAGCACCCGTCAGTACGTTTTGGCAGTCTGCGTATGGGCGGTTACGGTGCATCGGTCGCCACAGTCGTCTGGACTGGATTTGGTGATCGTGCAAATGTGTTCGGAGATCTTTCGCCGTGAATTCCGGGTTACCCGGATCAATGAAAGCGGTTGACAGCCAGCAGGTTGAAAGTGCCTGGACGGACTCAGTGTGCCATTGCCAGCCGGGGATGTTCAGTGCGGACCGATAGGTCGAAGCAATTGACCGCTTCTTCGCAATAACCGAATCGATACATTCCAGCTGGGCGGCACCGATTGCCGCCGCCACGTTGGACATGCGGTAATTATAGCCCGTTTCTTCGTGTTCATACTCAACGGGATCCGAGCGAGCCTGCGTGGTCAGGTACCTCGCTCGATCCGCAATCGCTGCCTGGTTTGTCACAATCATCCCCCCGGCACCGGCTGTGATTGTTTTGTTCCCGTTGAAGCTGAAGCATGTGACGTCACCGAAGCCACCAATTTTTCGGTTGTAATACTCCGCACCCAGTGATTCAGCGGCATCTTCAATGATGGCCAGGTCGAATTTTCGGGCGATTGCTGTTAAATCGTTTAATTCTGCGGGATGCCCCAGAATATGCACCGGCATGATGGCCCGAACTCGACGTCCGGTCACCCGGTTTCGCAGTGAGCCACTGGACACTGTACATTGTCTGGTCAGAAAATTGTGGACCAGTGCCGGGTCCATTTGCCAGTAAGTGGGTTCTGCATCGATCAGAACCGGACAGGCTCCTGTGTATTGAATGGCATTGACGGACGCAATAAATGTCAGCGTTGATACCAGGACCTCGTCCTCGGGTTCGATTCCCACAGCAAGTAGCGCTGTATGCAGCGCGGACGTTCCATTGATGGTTGCGACAGCATGGGATGTGTCTGTGTAGCGGGCGATGTCCGATTCAAACCTGTCGACGAACGGACCCGCTGATGAGACCCAGCCTGTATCCAGACATTCACGGACATATTCCCATTCTTTGCCGTGAAGGTATGGTTCGCTGAGCGGAATAAAGGGGCCGGTTGCGGAGACCACGTCTTTCGCAGTATTAGATTGAATAGGCATCGTGTCGGTATCTGGAAAGGTTTTCACGGAACCAGTCGATCGTTAGCTCCAGTCCTTCTTCCAGTGTGAATAGTGGTTGCCAGCCAATCAGTTCTTTTGCAAGTGTGTTGTCGGCAAGCAGGCGTTCGACTTCACTTTTTTCAGGCCGAATCCGCTGGGCATCGCATTCAATACTGATCCGGCGGCCAACAATCCGCACGATCGTTTCGGCAAGATCACCAATACTGATTTCTCTTCCGGACCCGATGTTTACCGTGCGTCCGACGGTTTCGGGCGATTCAGCTGCGCGGATGAAACCGTGGACCGTGTTGGCCACATAGTTGAGGTCTCGTGTGGGTGTCAGGCTGCCAAGTCGGATGGTTTTAGTGTCTGGCTGCAGACATTGTGTGATGATAGTGGGCAGGACGGCCCGAGTGGACTGTCGCGGTCCGAAGGTATTGAACGGTCGGACCGTGGTGACAGGCGTATCAAATGAGCGGTAGTAAGATTCGGCCAGTTTGTCAGCACCGATCTTACTGGCCGAATAAGGTGACTGTCCCTGCAGCGAATGCGTTTCCGAGATCGGTACTTCCAACGCGGTACCGTAAACTTCACTGGTGGAAGTGTGAATCACGCGTTGAGTGTTGAGCGTTCGGGCGGCTTCGAGAACGTTGAGTGTGCCGGCAACATTTGTCTGGATGTAGGACGCCGGCGCGACGTACGAGTAAGGAATGGCAATGAGTGCGGCCAGATGGAAGACGGTATCGCATCCTTTCATTGCGTCCAGGACGGCCCCGGCATCTCTGACATCACGCGCAACAACGTCCATCTGTGGTCGCAGAGAAGACTCATTTAGCCAGCCCGCACTTCCGCCGGAATTGTAGTGCACCATTGCACGAACCCGGGCACCGGATTCGGTGAGCCGTTCCGCCAGATGGCTGCCGATGAATCCACCGGCTCCGGTAACAAGGACCGTCTTTCCTGTCCAGTTCATGCGGCCCACCGTTGTTGTGTGGCATCCTCCTGCGCCTGTCGGAAGTCGTCATGCTGACCAATATCCAGCCAGTATTCCGTAATCGGAAATCCAACAACTGTCTCGTCAGCCTGCAACAGGGCGTCGATGAGGTCCGTCATATCGTAACGACCGCTCTTTGGTATGTAGCGACAAGCGAATGGCTCAAGTTTGTAGATTCCTGCATTGACCTGAAAATGGAACCTTGGTTTTTCCCGCAGGCTGTGAACGACGCCGTCTGTGGATTCGACGACACCGTATGGAACCTGAACGTCGTACTGTCTTACCGCAACTGTCAGTGCCGCCTTGTGTTCCTGATGAAACCTTGAAAGCGAACCAAAATCAACATGGGTGAGAATATCGCCATTAATAACCAGCAGTGGTTCGTCGATATGGTTCAGCAGTCGCAGAGCACCGGCGGTTCCCATCGGAATTTCCTCTGTGACGTAATTGATATCAACGCCAAACTGATGTCCGTCACCAAAATGACCGGTGATCTTTTCCGGCAGGTAGTGAGTCGTGACATGGATTCGACTGATGCCGGCCCGCTGGAGATTTTCGATCGTACGCTGCATCAGCGGTTTGCCTCCAATCTGCAGCATGGGTTTGGGAGTGCTGTCCGTCAGTGGTCTGAGCCTTGTGCCGAATCCTCCCGCCATAATTACGGCCTGCATGGGCAGTTGGTCTGTCACAAATCCGGTTGCCTGTGCCAGGTCGGCCACAGTACCGTCGTCGTTCAACAGCGGAAGGTGGCGAATTCCCCTGTTCCGCATGATCCACTGTTGTTTCTCGGCGGGGGTGTCTGCCGGTGCCGTGATTGAGGGTTGTTCATTGGGCGGCATTTCCTGCAGGGTCGTGCTGAGATCGAATCCTGCCAGTATCCCGCGTCGCAGATCCCCGTCGGTGATTGTGCGCAGGAAGACCCCGGCCGAATCAACCAGCAAAGCGATACCGATTCCACCGCGATCGATAAGGCTCATGATTTCCCGGAACGAGTAATCATCTGTAGCACACAGCGTTTTGATGTCGTTACTCATGAATCTGTTTTTTTATCCGACGAGCGGGAACACCGACAAAGACCGAATCGTCAGGGACATCTGTGACCACGACAGCTCCGGCTCCAATGACAGCACGACTGCCGATTGTCAGATTCTCCAATACAGTGGCTCCTATGCCAATATGGGTTTCGGGACCGACGTGGACACCGCCGCCAACGCAGGCCTGTGGTGCGATATGGGTATGTTCTCCTACGATGCAGTCGTGTTCGACGACTGCTGCAGTATTGATGATGACATTTCGGTGAATGACGGCGTCCGTATTGACGACACATCGTGCCAGCAACTGGCAGCCTGCGGCAACTTTTGCCGATGAAGAACATTCAGACGACGGATGATGAACAGTCCACGGCCGCAGACCGGTACCGGACGCCTGATTAAAAAGTGATTTTCTGAGTTGAAATTTTCGCACTCCGCCAATTGCGATAACAAACGAATCACATTTACCGGTATTGACAAGACCCTGAAGCAGGTCATCGCCACCCGGTACAGCAACTCCTCCGACTTTCCGGTTCCACAACGAACGATCATTATCCAGCACTCCACACAATTCGGGTGGATCAGCTGCTGCACTGATCGCTTCGATCAGCACTCTGGCCTGTGCGCCTCCTCCGATGATGATTACACGACTCATTGATTACGCCGCCGCATTTCCTGATGCTGCAGCGGGCAGATCATGGAAACGCTTCAGTTTTAATGCGTCGTCCATTTCGACACTGGCCAGACGTGCTGCGATGATTTCTCCTGCGTTGCCACTCCCGTAGATGTTTTGAGCCCGTTCCGAACGCAATTTAAAGTCCGGTGAACGCGCTTTGGCGATGCCGTCAAGGATCTCCTGACGCACACAATCAACATCAATGACATTTTCTGATCGTGGACGTCCGGACTGGCGTGGACCGATATTCACGACAGGAAGTCCGAACATTGCAGCCTCGATGATTCCGCTGGATGAATTTCCGACCATCACACACGCGTCACGCATCAGACTGAAATATTTCTGCGTGCCAAAGTTGCTGATCAGACGCACATTGGCATGTTCCTGTTCGAATCGTTCCAGTTGTTCTGAGATCACCGACTGTCCGGGGTCTGCATTCGGACGAGTGATCACGATCGGAAGGGTCAGTTCTGACAGGACAGAAACCAAAATTTCGACTTGATGTAACGTGTCCTGCTGCTGGAGAGTGACCGGATGGTAAGTCACAATCAGTGGATTCTGACACGGATCAATATCCAGCTCTGCAGCTAGTTTTTCGCGACTGATCAGTCTGATTAGTTTCAGATTGTCGATCGCGGGCGCTCCGGAGATCGTTACCCGCCACGGTTCTTCACCCAGCTGGATGATTCGATTCGCGTGCTCGTGCGTTGATGCAAAATGTAAATGGCTGTACTTGGTAATTGAATGTCGAAAAGCATCGTCGATCGCGCCGTGTGTTACCTCGCCACCGTGGATATGAGCGATCGGAATTCCCATAGGTACAGCTGCAAGTGCTGCCGCCAGCATTTCAAAGCGATCACCCAGAAGCAGTATGATGTCCGGATTGAGACGTTCCCAGGTATCAGCAAAACCAATGGTTCCAAGGCCAATTGATTTTGCTGTTCCTACCGGGTGATCACTTCCCAGCAGCATGTCCACTGTCTCGGTGACACTGAAACCATCACTGCGGATTTCGTCAATCGTACGTCCGTCCCGACGGCACAGATGCGCACCCGACACTACCAGACTCAGATTCAGTCGAGGATCCTGGAGTATCCGCGTCAACACCGGACGGTAGATGCCCCAGTCAGACCGTCCAACCGTCACTGCGGTCACCGACCTCATGCGACGTCTTCCATTCTGAGAACATGTCCGGCGGGCAGCGTGGATCTGGTGCTGCGGTCCAGAATGTAAGGTTTCATCGCCGGAGGCAGGCCGGTTCCAGGACGCTTAACGGCAATCAGGTCGGGGGTGAGTGTTGTGCCTGCCGGAATCTCTGCGATTGTGACAAGACTCTTTCTGGCGGCACGTGCCGTTTCCTGTTCTGCCGCAGTCGGCTGCTTGATGCCTGTTCCCAGAGCGGATTCGACCGTTCGAATACTTTTTATCAGCTGTGTGAGTTCGTTCGGTTCCAGAGATGCTTTGTGATCCGGTCCGGGTAGTGATCGGTCCAGTGTAAAATGTTTTTCCAGGACGCAGGCACCGAGTGCCACTGCAGCCGGACCGACATCGATCCCCATGGTGTGATCCGAATATCCGACCGGTCGTCCAAATGCCGCACGCATGGTTGCCATGGCTCGCAGGTTGACTTCCGAAGGATCGGCCGGATAGTTACTGACACAGTGCAGCAGTACGAATTGTGAATTGCCGGCAGATTCGATGGCTCCCACTGCTTCTTCAACTTCTCCAAGACTGCACATTCCCGTTGAAACAACCATCGGTCGTTCCATGTCGGCCACGTACCGCAGAAAGGGAAGGTTGGTCATTTCCCCCGATGGCAGCTTAAAAACTTTGACATCCAGTTCCATCAAAAGATCGGCACTGAGCTCATCAAAGGGAGTTGACATGAACAGAATTTCGCGCTCTCGACAACGGTTTACCAGGGTGACATGCGCAGCGTCCGAAAGTTCCAGCTGTGTCAGCATCTCCAGCTGAGACTGCTGCTTACCCAGATTCCGCTGTTGATAGGCAGCCTGCGCCGCATCTTTCACCGCAATTCGTGATGCACTGAATGTCTGAAATTTGACGGCATCTGCACCGGCATTTGCTGCTGCGTCGATTAATTTCAGTGCGCGGTCAACGCTTCCATTGTGGTTGACTCCTGCTTCGGCGATTACAAAACACGGATGTCCGGCGCCGACGGTTCTGTCATCTATTGTGATCGTGTCAGTGTGTGATGCCATGCTGAACTTCCCTGAACCAGGCAGTCGGGTTCTGTTTTTGCCGCTAAGCCGCGCGCCGGTTGTCCTGTGTCGCCTGATGTGACAGCAAAACTTCAGCCAGCTGCAGGTCCAGTTCGGAATCGATATCGATTGATCGTTCGTACGGTATTTCGATTGCGCTGGCTCTACTGTCAAAAATTGAGTCATACCGGAACAGAGGGTCCCGGCGTGCTGCATAGGCTACGGCAGTCAACTGGTAAACTGTTGGAGCATCCTGACGACGGACGACATGGCCGGCTGGCCGAATTGCCAGTTCCGCTGCGTCGTCATCAGCGATCGTGATCATGTTGAAATACGGATTACAGTCGGTTTTTGTTGCTGTGAGCACGATGTCGGCAGTTCCGCCAGTCAGCGCATCCACCGTTCGATCAATGTCAGACGGGATACGCAGCGGACAGGTGGGTGGCACACTGACGAACACTTCGATGCGCTGCTGTTCCAGCAACTCCATCTGTTCGATCGCATGTCGCCAGGCCTGCCGTTCGGGCACTGTGTCAGTAGCCAGGTGAGCCGGACGAAGAAACGGCACTTCCGCACCAAATTTTTCTGCAACCGCGGCAATCTCAGAATCGTCCGTCGACACGACGATCCTATCGAGGCTGCGGCTGGCCAGAGCTGCTTCGATGGAGTGCGCGATCAGGGGTTTACCACCCAGAAGTCGCAGGTTCTTATTAGGGAGACCTTTGGAACCACCGCGAGCAAACACAAATCCAAGTGTGTTTGGCATATATCAGAACACTTCGAAACCAGACAGGGGACTCCATTCCACAGTGCAGTGGCTAGGTAATGCATTTGAGACATTGAGTCAAGATTGAACGTCAACAGGTGTTTTAAATCTGTTTTTCTGATTCCGATTTGCTGCTGACTGGGCAGACCGGCCTGTACTCACACAATTGTAAAAATTGACTTCGTACAGTCCGGTGACGAAGTCAGCGAGAATATCAAACATCGGTCGGGTAGAGACTGCATTCTTCAAATTGTTATGTTGCTGAATGATCGGCAGGAATCGCTGCTGCGGAAGAAATGTGCTTCCGGACAGGTGGATTCTGTCTGCTATTCCCATTTCACTCTTGGTCATTTAGTGTTGTCCTTACCGATCAGTTCCGCTATCAGCCACGTTTGCTGTTTTCGCGAACGCGTGATTTGTGACGAAACTTTCTATATTTCAATACAAGTGAAGTGTGGCTGATTTCATCTGTTGAACTGTACTGATCTGACGTTTATCTGCGGCTGACAAGGTCGGAACGAGGCAGGATGCCGATGTGTGCACTCTTCAGACAGATACCGGATTCAGTTTACGCCCAGTCCACCGCCACACCCTTGAGTGATGGCGCAGGTCGCTGACCGCAGAGGAAGCTAACGGCAATGATCGTTTCGTTTGACAAAAAATTCCTGTTTTGCCACCTGCTGCGTACTGGCGGGACGAGCATCAAGAGAGCATTGAAACCGTATTCGTCCCAGCCGGAACGCTTCATGGAAAATCGGATTCTGAGAGCTCTTGGAATTCGGATCAATCACTGGACGGCCTACGAGCGGAAGTGGTTTCGTGGCCACACCTCAGCCGGGATTGCTAAATGCAACATGCCGTCAGACGTTTGGTCTGATCTGTTTCGGTTCACGATTGTCCGTAACCCGTTTGACCGGATGGTCTCTTTGTATCACCATCTGCCGCGTCACAAATCAGGCCGTGGCGTTCGCGATCTGACATTTCATGAGTTTGTCAATACGTGGAGCAGACGCCCGGAATTTCAGCAGAAACCGTTGATTACGGATGAGAACGGAAAGTTACTAGTGGATTTTGTGGGTCACTTCGAGTCGTTGCGGGAGGACTTCCGTTACATCTGCCAGAAGATTGGCCTTGAAGCGGATCTGGAGCACGCCAACGCGTCCCCTCGACAGCGGGATTATCGTGACTACTACACCCCGGAACTGATCAGTGTGGTTCAGGAAGTGTTTTCTGACGATTTGGAATCATTTGGATACCAGTTCTCGGTACCTGAATCAGACGGGCGACTGAACGCAGCGTAAACAAAACAGTGAATGCGTCGGAAAAGGATTCGGTCAGTTTGCGCAGACTCCGGCAGCGTATCACCTGACTCAGAATGAATGTTCCAGGGTAAATGCGGATTCCTTTTGCATTGACGACAGAATGAACAGGCCTCCATAGCTGCAAAACAGTGAGACGTAACCGAATGAATCCCCGAGAATTGCGTCGCTGTTTTCAAAAATCTCATTCAGTGGCAGGCAGCTTGGCAAATCTTCCACGTTTTCGTAATCCAGAACGCTTTCATGGAACTGGCTGTTGCTTTCGCAATAGAGTCGAAAAATCAGCGTGAGTGGTCCATCCGGCCGACCGTAGATTTCAGAGTATTCGGTAAGGTAAATTTTTGATCTGAGTCGAGCGGAAACAGTTGCCCAGTGGAACCGTTTCGGGGGTCGCTTCTCGTGAATGATTCCCAGTGAACATTCGAACGGCAGCAGATTGTTGTTCAGTTCGCCACTGATCGCTGTCACGATTCGAGCCGGCAGTTCTCCGTCCTGTCGCGCGAATGCAAGGCAGTCATTGTCCGTTTCAGTCATACTGATGAAGGTGCCGGTTTCAAAGTCTGTTTGCTGATCGCCGAGTGTCCATGTGTACTTTCCCTGAGTGAATTTTGGATAGACAACCACTTCACACTTTGTCCTGTCAATGATCTCAGCAGGGATCTTCATGTATGCGGGTTTTTCGGCCTTCAGAGTGTTGGTGGAATGCGCTGTGTAGTCGAAATTGCTGTGCGTGACCTGTACGTGTCCGGTCGGCGAATGGCGCCACACAATCAGCAGCCTGGTGAACGATGAATGGTTGTTGAAGTGGATCGTTGCCCAGCCATCCTCACCATCAAGAAATTTCTTGTATCCCGGGCAGCGTTCTTCCAGGTCAAAGCGCAGTGTTGCATAGGGCGGAATCACATCGATCGGACAGTGTCTTTCCAGGTTTTCTCCGCGCCGGCTGGTGATGATGATTCTGCCGGTCTGTTTTTCCACAGGCAAATGTCCGTTGTGGAATACAGCAAGATTCTCGATATCTGCGGCGCTCCGCAGTGTCCAGCAGCTTTCGCGTCCGGTGGTCAGACTGTTTCCGTCTTCCAGTTCCGTCAGAGAATGATTCCGGCCGTATGAGTGAACCATTGATACTGATGTCTGGGTTTCGTAGATCGCCATGACGGCCGCGTAGGGAATCCGCAGGTTTTTGTTCCCAAACGCCTCGATCTCAACAGATCCCTCTTCGATCTCATCAACACCAAAATTGAGCACGTTTTGGTCTTCAAAATACCTTACGTGTCTGTTGACCAGTTTTCCTTCCATGTCCCGGAGGGAAAACATCAGGCCGATCTCAAGTGAGTTCTTGAAGTCCCAGTAGTTTGAAACGGTGACTGTAGTTCTGATGCCCGGAGGTTTGTAAAAGATCGCCGACGACCTGAAGATATTTCCAAAGTCTGCTCGGTAGTTCCTGTCCTGATCGATGACAGATCCCATGGATACGTCCCTGTTCTGTCTGAGAATAAGAGTTCTGATCAGTTGACGGAAATTAATTTCTACCGCATGTGTTGAAGCGCTGTGTGAGGCCGTCTACCACAACGAATGAGTCCGATTCGCCGGCTTCTTAGCCAAATCGGACATCTGCTTCAAGATCTGACCTGTCAGACCCTGGTCCGTTGTCTGCATGGCGTACTAATCCGGTTTTGTCCCGTGAAACTTGATCTTGATCCAAAAAACGGACTGGATGTACGCTCACTCTGTGCCGTTGTTCTTTCATCGTGTCTGTCGGTGCACAGCGCAATTCCGGTTCCGTGCCGATGGCCGCAGGTCTGGTTGATTCGGGTCGCCCTGAGGTCAGTAACTGATTCTTCGGCAGTGTCTCGCTTTCGGGCAGCAGGACCCTGAACATGCTCTTCAACTCCCTTGAGTTTGCGGTTTTCCTGCCGATCGTTCTGACGTTGTTCTGGTGGCGGCCGATCCGCTGCGACCTGAAACGACAGAATGTGTTCGTGAGCGCAGCAAGTTATCTGTTCTACGGATGGTGGGACTATCGTTTTCTGACCCTCATTCTGTTCAGCACACTGGTTGACTATCTGGTCGGGAGGGAACTTGGGAAGACAAATGTTCCCGGACGCCGAAAGGCACTTCTATGGACCAGCATCGTGGTTAATCTGGGTTTCCTGGGTTTTTTCAAATACTGCAATTTTTTCGCCGATTCGTTCGTCAGTGCATTCACGTTTTTTGGGGCTCAAATCAGCAGCTCGTCACTGAGTATCGTTTTGCCGGTCGGAATCAGTTTCTATACACTGCAGACGCTGAGCTATACGATCGATGTCTATCGCCGTCGCCTGGGACCCACACATGACTTCTTTGCATTTGCGGCGTTTGTCAGCTTCTTTCCTCAGCTTGTAGCCGGTCCAGTTGAACGTGCCACGAACCTGTTACCCCAGTTCACACGCTCTCGCATCTTCGACTACACCACGGCAACCGACGGCCTGCGCCAGATTCTTTGGGGAATGTTCACCAAGGTCGTGATTGCTGACAACTGTGCTGCCTGCGCAAATGCGGTGTTCAACAATTCCGAATCGTACGGCGGAACAACACTGATCGCCGGCGTCATTTTTTTCAGTTTTCAGGTGTACGGTGACTTCTCGGGGTATTCCAATATTGCGATCGGAACGGCGAAACTGTTTGGTTTTGACCTGATGCGGAACTTTGCATACCCGTACTTCTCTCGTGACATTGCTGAATTTTGGCGTCGGTGGCACATCTCACTGTCTACCTGGTTCCGCGACTACCTTTACATACCGCTGGGCGGGAGTCGCAGAGGCTCCTGGGTGAGTGTCAGAAACGTATTTGTGGTCTTCCTGGTAAGCGGACTGTGGCATGGAGCCAACTGGACGTTTGTCGTCTGGGGAGCACTCAATGCCGTTTTCTTCCTCCCGCTGCTGTTGCTCAAACGAAACAGAAACTATACCGATACAGTGGCATCAGGCAGATCGGTCCCGTCGTGGCGCGAACTGAGTGCGATGGCTACCACGTTCAGCCTCACGACATTTGCGTGGATCTTTTTTCGCGCTGAGTCGGTTGGTCACGCGGCGGGTTATATTCGGAATATATTTTCAGCGTCACTGTTTGCATGGCCTGAAGTGTTTCCGGCAGACGTTGTGTGCCTGGTTGCCCTGTTTGTGGCGACTGAATGGCACGGTCGACACCAGTCATATGCAATTGCCGGTTTTGGTATTCGCTGGCCAAGGGTTGCTCGCTGGGCCCTGTACTACGGTATCTGCATCGCTATTGTGGCCATTGGTGGCGAGCAGCAGGACTTCATCTATTTTCAGTTCTGAACCGTTGGAACCGGCTACCGACGAAGAATGCATATTCGAGCTCGGAGCCACATTGGCCGGACTGAGCACAGAGTACTCAGACAATGTTGGAATTGACTGAATCTCAACATGTCGGGATAAGCATGCCCTTTCCACTCACCACGTACTCCGGTGGATCTCTTCGGTTTGGCGGGTTCTGGCGGACCCGGTTCGGCATCGTCAGGCGACCTGTCTCAAGTCATTGAACGTGAAACGACGGGACTGTTGCCGGCTGACTGTCATTCGAAGTCTCAGTGCCTGAAGCCTTCCTTCCGCCATCTGTGACTGTTTTGAAACGCCTCTTGATTGAATTGCTGTGCGCTTCATAAGCTTTATGGAGGGGAAAGCGACCGGCGGGAACTCTGTTCGGGGCCACCGGATGCAGCGATCACTTCTCAACAGTGTGTTTCACTCCCTATACGCATAAATTGAATCGAATTTTTGCAATGAGCACCGTACGCGTCATACCGCGTTTGGACATCAAGGGTCCGAATCTGGTCAAAGGGATTCACCTGGAGGGCCTGCGTGTTCTTGGACGGCCCGAAGAATTTGCACGATTTTACTACGATCACGGAGCAGATGAGCTGATTTACCAGGATGTGGTCGCCAGTCTCTATGAGAGAAACAGTCTGCACGAGGTCGTCTCACTCACGGTAAAAGATATCTTTATCCCGCTGACTGTGGGCGGGGGGATACGTTCGCTTGATGACATTTCCGCTGTCCTCGCGGCCGGTGCTGATAAGGTCGCCATTAACACTGCCGCGATCCAAAATCCGGATTTGATCAGCAAGGCCGCGATGCGATTCGGTTCTTCAACAATTGTTGTGGCCATTGAGAGTATTCGTCAGCCGGATGGAACCTACAAAGCCTATACGGATAATGGTCGCGAATACACTGGTGTGGATTCTGTTGAGTGGGCTCGACGGGTGGAAACTCTTGGCGCAGGAGAGATTCTGGCAACATCTGTGGACTGTGACGGAACAGGAGAAGGATACGACCACGAATTGACGAAGTTGATCGCAGATTCGGTTTCGATTCCGGTGATCGCTCACGGTGGCCCTGGTGAGTCAGGGCAGGTGTCGGAAGTCATTCAGTCGACAGGTGTTGATGCCGTTGCCGTTGCAAGTCTGCTGCATTATGACGTCCTCCGACACATGTCGAGGACCGGCGATCTATCCAGTGAAGGGAACACGGAATTCCTTCGCAGTGGTCGCAATGTGAGTCGAATCCAGGCCACCGGACTGCCGGATCTGAAACGAAATCTGGCTGACATCGGTATCAATGTACGTCAATAAGTGATCCCACCATGGCTTTGCCCCGAGTCCAGATCATCGATTACCGGCTGGGTAATCTCTTCAGTATTCAGCAGGCGTGTCGGTATGTGGGGCTGGACGCTTTCGTCTCAGCTTCTGCGGAACAGCTGGAAACCGTAGACGGTATCATTTTGCCGGGGGTTGGCGCTTTCGGGAACGCAATGCAAAGCCTCAACGATTTGCAGTTGACTGAGCCCCTCAGGCAGGTGGCAAAAGCCGGCAAACCCCTGTTGGGGATCTGTCTGGGAATGCAGTTGCTGTTCGAATCAAGCGAAGAATTCGGTGAACATCAGGGGCTGGGGCTTATATCCGGCAGAATCAGCCGGATTCCGGATCAGATCCTGAATCGCAAACAGTATCGAGTCCCGAATGTTGGCTGGAGCCGCATCATATTTGAGGGGCATGTACAGCAGGAAACATTCCTTAGCGGCATTTCTGACAAGGAATTTATGTATTTCGTGCACTCTTACTGTGCACAGTCGGTTCAGGAGTCTGACCGATTGACGATGACCGAATACGGTGAGTTTCGGTATTGCTCTGCTGTACTGCACGGCAGTATCCTTGGCTGTCAGTTTCATCCGGAAAAAAGCGCACGGGCGGGATTGCAGCTCTACGAAAACTGGGCCTGCTCGCTTCGTTGAGGTTTTCTTTGCGCTCAACAGACGGCCGCCAAAGAAAGGAATCTTTGATGCCGCAGACAAATGAGACCTTCTACGGCCTTCCGTCCGAGGTTAGGTTTTGCCGACGTTGTGTGATGTCCAATCAGCGTCCGGCTTCTGCTGTCGAGTTCCGACACACAATTGACTCAAAGAAAACCACTCTGGCATTCGACAGGGAAAGTGTCTGCGACGCCTGTCGTGTTACAGAACATAAAGAACAAATTGACTGGCGGCAGCGGGAAGAAGAACTACAGCAACTGCTGGACAAATACCGCAGCAAAGACGGTAGCTATGACTGCATCGTTCCCGGGAGCGGCGGAAAGGACAGTGCCTTCCAGGCCCATGTCCTCAAATACAAATACGGTATGAACCCACTCACGGTTACCTGGCCGCCAATTCTGTATACCGAGTACGGATACGAAAACTGGAAGAACTGGCTGGACGTCGGAGGGTTCGACAACATTTCATTCACCCGAAACGGGCGGGTGATGAAACTGCTGACGAAGTTGTCGATTGAAAACCTGTTTCACCCGTTCCAGACATTCATTCTTGGGCAAAAAAATCTCGGACCAAAACTGGCAGCGCGACTCGGTATTCCGCTGGTCTTTTACGGTGAGAATGAAGCCGAATACGGCAATCCGATCGCTGACACTGCGACCAGCCTTCGGAGTCGATCCTACCACACGTTTCAGAACCTGAACGACATCTATCTTGGTGGATTGTCAATCAGCCGGCTGATAGAGCAATACGATATTTCGCTGAGCGATCTGATGTGTTTTCTGCCGGCTCAGGCGGAAGAACTCAGTCGTACGGACGTGCAGGTGCACTACCTGGGTTACTATCTGAAATGGACACCTCAGGAAGTCTACTACTATGCCGTTGAGAATACCGGATTCAAGGCGCGACCGTTTCGTACGCAGGGTACCTACAGCAAGTACAACAGCATTGATGACAAAATTGATGACCTGCATTACTACACCACGTATATAAAATTTGGCATTGGTCGCACCACTTACGATGCTTCGCAGGAAATACGTAACGCGCATGTCACCCGCGACGAAGGAATTGCTCTGGTTAATCGCTTCGAAGGTGAATTTCCGGATCGCTACTTTGAGGAAGTCATGGATTACATTGGAATTCGTCCCGAAGAGTTCCATGCAATGACCGACCGATTTCGATCGCCACATCTGTGGGGGCAGAACTCATCAGGCGACTGGAAGCTAAGACATACGGTTGGAGGCACCGGACTGGATGACACGCAGCAGGGCGTGAAAGCTGCGTAACAGCAGACACCTGCCCAAATGTCGGCATTTGGTGCAATGCCGACACAACCGCCAGGACTGAATAGTCATGCTCATCTCTCACGACAGGCAGTTTTTATTTATCCATGTCCCAAAGACTGCTGGAACCAGCGTCACGAACTGTCTGAGTCAATATGCGAATCGGCCGGACACGATGTGGGAAAATCGGCTGCTGGCAGGGGTTGGCATCCATGTCAATCATATTGGACCGTGGCGTCGTAAGCGGTTCCGCGGACACTGCAGCGCAGCCGTCATTCAGCGAAACCTGCCAGCTGATGTTTTTCATAAACTGTTCAAATTCTCTTTTGTACGTAATCCGTGGGATTTGCTGGTTTCGCTGTACAATTTTATTCCTGCTCGTCCCAATCACAGATACCAAAAGAGGGTCGCGGATATGTCGTTTCCGCGATTTGTCGACGAATGGACGACTCGGCAGGAGATCCTTCAGGCACCGCGGATTTGCGATCGCTATGGCAATAACCTGATGGATTTCGTTGGATACTTTGAGAATTTATCACAGGACTTTGCCACCGTCTGCAACCGCATCGGTGTTGCTCCGTCACTTCCGAAGGACAATCGTTCAAAACATTCTGACTATCGGGGATTCTATACCGATGATCTGAAGGAACTGGTGGCTGAGCGTCTCGCACGCGATATCGAATTTTTTGGTTACGACTTTGACGGGTGTTCAGCAGAGCGACGTCAGCAACTGCAACTGTCCGGGAAACTTGCTGCATAGTACGTCACTGAAATTCGATGATCGATTCGAAGAATTGTATGAGCTGTTGATTACCTGAGTAAAAGCGTGTCTTCGTTGTATCAAGTACCGCAAATCCACTGGCGCATAATCATTCAGCGAATTCCTGACAGAACCCCGGCCAGTTTAGGCATTCCGTTGCGGTGGCGAATGCTGAAGGTGTCCAGGCGATGAATGACGAGATTCAACAGTTTCGAAAACGAGTTCTGCAGTTTGTGTTAGTGCCATTCCTGCCGTTTTTGCTTTGGCTGCCGTTTGGTTTGTATTTTGGACCTGGACTGCTGGAACGTGCAAAAGGCCCCAGTGCACAGACACAAACAGATCATTCGTTCAGCAACGCGGCGTCGCGCGAATACGATTTGTTATTTCTTGGAAACTCCAGGATCTATCGTGGCGTCAATCCTGATCGTTTCTCTATTCCAACTTACAACTTCGCCTGTGACAACGACACCTACAATCAGATGTACCACAAGCTGAAGTGGCTTCGTGACCGGAACAAAAAATTTCAGTATCTGGCGATTGGAGTGGATTACTTTCAGTTTGAGTTTATTTCTTACTATCGAAACCACCTCTACGGATCCTATCTGGGTGAAGCTTATCTGGCCGATTACGAGCCACGTCCCTTTGCCGAGACCAAGTTGCGATTTAAAAAATATATTCGATCGTTGAATCCCAAGTATCTGTTCATGCCGGATAATGGTCGAACGTTTCTCCGTGACAACGGACAGTACATCAAACCCGGAGTTGCCAGTCCGTCTGACAGAACAGACCGCACGACGGTGCGACTGCCGATTCAGGTCGAGTATTTCGAACGGATGCTGGCCGACTGTCGCGAACACGGGACTCCGGTGTTTTTGTGCATGCTCCCCATACGTGTGGAAGAAATGAACGCGTACAGGGATGGTGACATCGAAGAGTTCATGGAGTTCATTCACGAATACACCAGTGATGAAGTTATCCTCGTCGACTATTCATTTGACGACCAGTACGTGATGGCGGATTACACTGATATTACCCACCTGAATGAAGCAGCTGCAGACCGACTGTCAACTCAGTTGAATGACTCAATGACGGTCCTCTTAAACCAGCTTGAGTCCCGGTCACGAATCGCAGCTGAATCTCCTGTCGTCAGATAGCAAACTCTACTCCTGAATCCCGAATCGGGATCTATGCGTTTCCGTGTTCCACGGAGTGAAACCTTGAGAGACCCACTCACGACTCTGCAGCAAAGTTCGGCGAACAGGCCGCCACAACAGCAGGTCATTGTCCATGCGGCCTACCCACTGTGGCGTAAGCACCTGCTCCTCACCGTCGCACGCGCAAAGCAGCTTCAGGATGACGGAGACAACGTTGTAGTGACTTACTGCAACAGTCGTTCGGGTACCTGTGCTGTTAACTATGCCGGCAGTCCGCTTGCGTGTTTGGTGTGCAAAACGCGGGCACGGAAGACGGCAGAAGCAGCGGGACTGCAGACAGTTCCTCTGGACACCCCGGTCACTCGCGAAGACGCAAAACATCCACTGACTCTTCAGGATCGTCGAGAACTTGCTGAAGGAGTTCAAAGTGGGGTCACGACGACATTTCGTACCATGAATGGTGAGGTTTCGCGAAGATCTTTGATCGGATCGATTCGAAGACGTTACTACAAAACCGCACAGGGGCTGTTGCGATCCATGGATGCCCTGGTGCGAGATGTGACTCCGGACCGGATTGAAGTGTTCAACGGACGTCATGCCTGTTCGCGATTTTGTCTGATTGCTGCTCGACGGTTTGGCATTGCTTTCAATACCCTGGAAGTAACGACAGCGCAAAAACCAATTATTTTTCAGGGCCACACTGCGCATGACCGCAAGGCAATTCAGCAACGCGTCCGTCGACAGCCGGCCGATTATCGTGTCGCAGAAAAATTTTACGGGGGGCGACGGCGTCCACAAATTAACAAATATGCCAGAAAACACGCCGTGGAATTTAGGCCACCCGACGCTGCCGACTTCCAAAAGAAGATTGGAATATTCCTGAGCAGTCAGGATGAATTTGAATCACTTGGCAAAGAATGGGTTTCTCCGTTTCTTGATTACGCACCCATCGTGGAACGTGCGTGCCGTGAGAATCCTGATTATCTGTTTTGCATTCGATTCCATCCGAATCAGGCGGACATTGCTGCAGACGTTGTCGAACCATTTCGCAACGTTGCCGAGTTGCCAAATGTCCGAATCTATGAACCAACAGATACAGCAAACACATACACGTTGATGCAGTGGAGCGATCAGGTTGTCACGTTTGGATCTTCAGTCACCATCGAAGCCTGCTGGATGAACAAGCCTGCAATTATGCTTGGACCATCACTTTACGATGATCTTGAAATCTCCCACAACCCGGCAAGTGTTGATGAATTTCTGGAGTTGCTTCGGAAGGACCTGCCTGTTGGAAGCCGGGAAAATGCGGCACGATTCGCTTATTTCGAGCAGTATGACCAGGACGAACTGCGCTACATCCGATACACCGGAAAGACCATGGTGGCGCAGGGAATTAAGATTCGTTATCCGCTGCTGAGTCAAATCATGCGAACGAGTGATGATGTCCTGTGTCGTGCCGTTAAACTCTGGACGCGGGTGTTGCTCCGACTGGGACATTCGGCCGCAGAAGGAAAAACACAGGGAGTGAACTGCGATGCCGCTTAGTGGCAGGCCGCGCGCAGGCGGCAGCAGTAATCCTCGTTATAGAATCTGCTCGATCAGCGTATACAGTCGACCTTGGTCTTTTAGTTTTCGAGCCACTTTGTGACCGGCCTTTGGGATCACGGTCTTGCGAATGTTTTTTTGATTTGGAATCAAATCGAGATGTGCAACTTCCTGGCGACCGTCACCACTGATGAAGTGATATTCAGTCGTGTCATTGAACTGTAGCTGGCGATATTTCCATTCGCTGATGGCATTGGCAAATTTTCGATAACGGTTGTCGAACGGTACGACATCCGGATGAATTGAATATTGAACCGCGAATGCGATTACTTTCTCAACGGGATAATCCGCTGCAAACATCGCGGCATGAAATGCTCCCATACTGTTGCCGATGGTGATGACCGGTCGATCATTCAGATAACTTCGGATTTGGGGAATATCCAGACTGTTGTACCAGGACCGATTCGTATCTTTGACAAACAGGACATTGAATTCCTGTTCAGTCAGCCGAAAAAACTCTGTCTTCTGAATTGCTCCCATTCCATCGCCGATCCCAGCGAACGACACGATCGTTTGCGGCTTTTGTTTGTCGTGGAATTCGATTTCCGTTGCCACGAGATTCCCGTAAGCATATTGACATTGTTATGACCACGTGTCCGGCAGTTATTCGACTCCGGCGAGTGTCGTTCCGACGAAGATTAACGCGAGGAGGGGCGGACGGCCAGATCGTATGCATCGGCAGGCCCCGTTCGCTGCCATCACTGAATTAGAGACGCCGGTTTGGCGTTTTCACGGCAATCCGTGTTTCCGAGACCATGGACGCCAGTTCACTCGCGGCTACCAAACTGCCTCGGGCGTTGAAATGTGTCACGCCACCGATAAACAACTGTTCAGATTCCACCTGATGCGATCCGGACGGTGTCTTTTCAATGAAGGCCGGAGTGAGGGACCGAAAAGGAATACTCAAACGGCTGCAGATTTTTTCGAGACGGCAATCAGGGTGAGCCGGGTCGAGTTCCAGGTGTTCCGTATTTTCCGACACGAGGGTCCTAAAAAAATCAGGATAAACCTGATAGGCCGATGGCAGGCCCGCCAACATCAGATCGGCTCCCTGCTCGTGGCATTCGTCGCGAAATGCTTTTAGGATTTCAGCCGTCAGTTTCCAGGCGCGTTGGTACGTCTCCGGCTCCTGTCGGGCATAAACCAGATGACGTCCTCGTTCCACGCCCGACTGAGAATGAAACAACTGCTTGATGGTATTGGACTTCATTTTTTGCCAGGTATAGAAACGGCTCACGCGATTCAGGAAGTTTGACACTCGTACTCGCCCGCGGGATTGGGGAATCTGTACAAGCCGGCCGTCATCACTCAGTTCATACTGGATGATGGGATTGGTACTGAGCTCCTTGCTGTTGTCCCGTACATCAGTTGCGTTACCAAATGCGACAATGACAATATCGGGTTTCAGATCTCTGACCAGGTGTCGATACAAAGCCAGCTCCTGGCCGGTTCCTGAACCGTGCATTCCGAAGTTCAGCACTTCCCATTTCTGAAAGTCACCAGCTTTTTCGTTCAACAATTTCTGTAACCGGAAGCAGAACGTTTGTTCTTCGGGCAGCGCCATCGATGCGGTGTATGAGTCGCCGAGAACAGCCACTCGGCGAACATTCGGCATTTTATTAACGGTCAGATGCTGACCGCGAAATCCCACCTGGTTTGTCTGCAGCAGAACGGGAGCATCTGCCTCGTAATTGTAGATGTATTCATTGAGATTGGGTTCAAACCGGCGGCCAATCAGCGGGTCTCGCTGTGATACGTCATGTGCGATACGTGCTAATAAACGTGTTGCTACTTCACAGGTCAGCAGCATCAGGGCAACGGTGACCATCGTTACGGCGGTTTTGGATACCCATTTTGGCACTGGACCCGGTCCCCGTATTAGAACTGGAAGTAGATGAACGGACTTTGAGGCGTCTTGTCAGCATGCTCCACGATCAGCCATAAGACGAGCGTGTAGGCGGGCCAGCGAAGAGGTGTCGGCCAGTGTCCGATTTCCAGAGGAAAGGGATGATGACGATGGGCCCATTCGACGAGTACGAACACCAGCAACATATTGAGTGTGTAGAACAGCGGGCCTCTGGATGAGTATTCAATCCATAACGGATTCCAGTGAGTCAATGTTGTGATGCTGAACACCATCTTTTTCCAGATCATCAGAGCGTCACTGATGGTTTCTGCTCGAAACAACACCCAGCTCAGACAGACAACACAGAATGTCAGCAGCATCCGTACCAGACCTGACAATGAGGGCAACAGGTGTTCCTGAAGTCGTTTTCCGTGGAGAGTTCCGATGTTTGCCGAGTTTTCGGTAATGAGCGCGGTGCCGTGCAGGGCTCCCCAGCCCAGAAATCTCCAGGCTGCTCCGTGCCATAAGCCACTGATCAGGAACGTCAGGAGTAGATTGCGGTTTCGTATCAGACCGGATCCCTGGTTCCCTCCCAGTGGAATGTAAACGTAATCGCGGAACCACGTGGAAAGTGAAATGTGCCATCGTTGCCAGAATTCCCGCATACTTCGTGAGAAATAGGGATATGCAAAGTTCTGCATTAAATGAATTCCGAACAGTCGTGCGGTACCGATAGCGATGTCTGAATAGGCACTAAAGTCACAATAAATTTGAAACGCGAAAAGCAAAGTTGCCAGTACAAGTTCCGGCCCGGTTGCATCAGCCGGACTGACGTAGGCAGCCGTAACGAAGACAGCAACAGAATCTGCGATGACGATTTTTTTGAAAAAACCGCACAGAATCTGCCGAACTCCGCCGGCTGATTCTTCCCTGGACACACTGCGAGCCTTCCGGAGCTGCGGCAGCAGGTGACTGGCGCGTTCGATTGGTCCGGCAACAAGCTGAGGAAAAAATGAGACGAATGCCAGATAGTCAATCAGGTTGTCAGCCGGCTTCAGCCGGCGTCGATAGATATCCAGCGTGTAGCTCATTGTCTGAAAAGTATAAAAACTGATCCCAACCGGCAGGATGATTTCAATCGTTCCGCCGGACATGTTCATGCCGAACAGTTGTCCGAGTTCCCGAAAGCTCTCGGTGAAAAAATTCAGGTACTTGAAGACTCCCAGAAGGCCAAGGTTGCATGCGATACTGAACGCCAGCAGACACTTTCTGGAGCGCAAATTTTTCTGTCGGTGAAGCATTGCCCCGGTGGTGTAGTCAACCAGGCTAGAAACAAGCATCAGCAGACAGAATCGATAGTCCCACCAGCCGTAAAATACGTAGCTGGCTACAAGCAGCAGAACGTTCTGAAGCCCGTACGTCGGCATCAGCCGATACGCAAGCAGAACGAGCGGCAGGAATGCAAGATAGGTGAAGCTTGTGAAGTGCATCCTGGAAGTTCGGACATCCCCCCCGAACCCCGAATATATGAGACGACAAACGCCTTCGTTCTAGATCGGCTGGAATCAGCACACGGTTGATTTTGCTGTGATTTTTCGGGGGATTTGCATGCTTCGCTTGGCTTGCAGCTCTCAGCAGGCCGGTCAGGGTAATTTGGGAAAGTACGTGACGGCAGAATCTGCCAGTACGCTGTTTGCGAACAAATACAACAGGCAAGCATTGCTGTCACTGCTGACCATTGAAGTTCTGTCAAATGCATTCATTGAATCAGACGGTACGACATGTCTGAGTCTGCGGGAAGCAGTGTGATGACGAGTTCCAGATATGGCCTGTTGCTGCCGGCCATATGACTGCATTAATTTAAAATTGCCACCGGTACACCTTGTACTCGTGTTTTCAGCAGACGGGCACCCATTGGGGTGATATTGACACCTGACCGTGTACTGCGGTACGGTTGCTGCAGCACACGGAACACGGTTTCGGCGGTAACGTGATCACGGCAGATGACAAACTTATGAAGGAGTCCACGGATGGATGTCACGGCGATTCTGGAACTCCACAGTGAACTGACAGAATGCTGGCATGCTTCAGAACCGGTGACCAGCGGTGATGGGTTTCTGAACATCGTAAGTCGGAACCATCTGGAAAATTTCAATTTGTGGCACGAAGAAGACATTGCTCGCTGCGATCATCTGGGTGATGAGCGTATTCGGCTGGCGAAACGTGCGATTGATGCTCACAACCAGCGCAGAAATGACCTCATTGAGGAGATGGATCGTCGAATCGTGGTCATGCTGAAGCCTCCCGAATCCGGTTGTCCGTTTAATTCGGAAACACCCGGAATGATGATCGACCGTCTGTCGATTTTGGCGCTTAAAAGATACCACATGCAGGAAGAGGTCGACCGTTCGGATGCAGCCGAAGAGCATCGCGAAAAATGCCGGACCAGACTGGACGTCATTCTGCGTCAAATTACGGATCTGAGTACGGCTCTGACGGACCTGCTGTGCGAAATTCAGGATGGCAAACGCAGTTTTCGAGTCTATTTCCAATTCAAAATGTACAACGACACGGAAACGAATCCGGAGCTGCGTCGGGCGGGTTGATCGATTCGCCGGTCCGCTGATGGAAACGGAGCAGGGCGAATGCAGATTCTCATTATCAAGCCGAGTTCGCTTGGCGACATCATCTGCTCGCTGCCGGTTGCGCAGTCAATCCGGGATCAAATGCCCGAGGCTGTGATTTCATGGGTTGTTAAGACACAGTTCCGGGAGATTGTGCAGCGCTGTCCTACTGTCAACGGCGAAGTGATCGAATTCGATCGTCGCTCCGGAATTGGAGGCCTGCATGAATTTTGGAAGACGATTCGTACTCTGCGGGATCGTCGTTTCGATGCGGCGTTCGATTTTCAGGGGCTACTGCGAAGCGGTCTGATGCTACGGTCAGCCAACTGTCCACTCAAAGTGGGAAGTCCGGATGCACGGGAGCTGAGCCGGCTTGCCTGTGACAAAATTGTTTCGCTGCCGGATGGTGGTAGAAATACACATGCGATTGAGCGGTTACTGCAGTTTCTTCCGTCGATCGGACTTGATGCTTCGCTGCGGTCCCCCGTCGTGATTAACGGTGATTCAGTGGACACCATTGATCATCGCCTGAGTCGTACCGCACCGATCGTCATGATTCCCAACAGTCGAGGACCGCATAAAGAATGGCCCGGGTTTCCCGAACTCACAACCGCCCTTCTGGAAGCACGGCCCGATGTCACAGTTGCCTGGGACAGTCATCTCGCCTGGGAGGACCCGGTGACGAATAATCCGGATCGCTTCATCAATCTGACGACACGAACATCGCTGCTCCAAATGGTGGATCTGCTGCAAAGAGCACGTGTCGTGATCGCAAATGACAGTGGACCGCTTCATATTGCTGCAGCACTTGGCAGGCCCACTCTGGGACTGTTTGGACCAACGTCGCCGGACCGTTTCGGCCCGTATCCCCTGTCTGCGGACAGAAACAATGCGCTGGTTTCATCCAGTCACCGGATGACGGGTCTCTCGGTAGAAAGAGTTCTCCGCTGCGTTCAGGAGATACTCGACAGAGATTCTTTTGCCTCGGTGGCGTGAGGTTGCTTTATCCGGCAGAGCACGTCGTACCGGTGAATTTGAACGGCATCATCAATGCCGGCGGGTTTCGTCACGGCTTCGAATTGTATGCGGTTTCACTGTATGAGTGCCCGCGCCGGGTCGGATCTTGAAGTGATCGACGGGTTACACGCCGGTGAGGATGTGTATCTGAAAATCCGGATTCGTCTGCTGCGTGACGGATCAGCGCTGGATCAGTAGGCACAACTCAGTCAGCCGCAGTATGACATCGAGCACTTGATCGACAGGTACACGCCTGTCCCGAGCTTCGGGAATTCATCCGGCATGTGACGATCGCTGATATCCTCAAAATCGCACAGTGAGCGCGCCAATGTTTCCGGATGTGGTGTTCATATCGGCCGGTCCGGAGAGCCCCGGTTCCGGTCATGCAACAGCTTCGTGCACAACGCGGCGTGCCTGAACGCCTGAGAGTCGCTGGTCGAGTCCTTCGTGAAAATAGGTCAGATGCTCGTGATCCATTCCAAGCAAATGCAGGATCGTGGCGTGAAAATCTGAGACATGCACGCGGTTCTCAACCGCCGTAAAACCGACTTCGTCCGTGGCACCGATCGCCTGGCCACCCTTCACGCCGCCGCCTGCCAGCCACATTGTGAATCCGTAGTGATTGTGATCCCGTCCTGGTTTTCCGGTTCCTTCGCTGGTCGGTGTTCGCCCGAATTCACCACCCCAGATGAACAGCGTGTCGTCCCACATGCCGCGACGTTTGATATCCGACATCAGTGCGGCGATCGGCTGATCGATCTCTTCGCTGTGCCGACCGTGGTTGTCAATCACATCATCATGAGCATCCCACGAATCCGCTCCCCCGCCCGAGTAGAGCTGCACGAAACGAACACCGCGCTCCAGCAGGCGACGTGTCAACAGACACTGACGTCCGAAATATTCAGTTTCTTTGCGATCAAGCCCGTAAAGTTTCTGTGTCTCAGCCGTTTCCGACGTGACATCGATTGCCTCTGCCGCTCCCTGCTGCATTCGAAAGGCGAGTTCATAGGACGAGATTCGTGCCGCAAGTTCCGACTGAGCCCCGCGATTGTCCAGATGGCGCCGATTCAGTCGGTTCAGCAGATCGAGACCGCGTTTCTGCGATTCATCGGTGATTCCTTCAGGTGCATCCAGATTCAGTATCGGTGCACCCTGGCTTCGGAACAGGGTTCCCTGGAGTGCTGCCGGCATAAACCCGGATGTCCACGCCGCTGCTCCGCCGCGTGGACCGCCACGATGATCCGTCATGACCACGTAGCTGGGTAGATTTTCAGTCAGACGGCCGAGTCCATAGTTGACCCAGGACCCCAGGCTGGGTCGTCCCGTAAAGATGCTTCCACTGTTCATCTGCAGAATACCCGGGCTGTGTGTGGGTGTGTCAGCATGCATCGAGCGAATCACGCAAAGATCATCCACATGTCTGGCCACATTTTTGAACAGGTTGCTGATCTCCAGACCGCTGTCACCGTGTTTTCTGAATGAAAAATGAGAAGGAGTGAGCTTGCCAATGGGGCGGCCATTCGAACCAATCTGCACACTGCGGTGATATTCTTTCCCTTCGTACTTTTTTAACGCCGGCTTGTGATCAAAGGTATCGACCTGACTGGGTCCTCCGTTTAGGAAAAAGAAGACAACCTGTTTCGCCTTTGCCGTGAAGTGCGGCATAGCGATCCGGGATTTTAACGGGCTGGTATTATCTGCCAGCAATCCTTCGGAAGTGAGCATCTCGATCATTGGAATGGCGGCGAAGCCACCACCCCACTGCCAGAGACATTCACGTCGCGTTCGGTGACAGCGCGGCTGATTCGCCAGATATCGTGAAACTGTCATCAGATGCTCTTTTCGTTCTCGCGCTGTGCTGCTGTTCAGTCCGTATATACGAATTCATTCAGATTGAATATGACACGGCACATCTGTGCCAGCGACTGCGTCGCTGCTTCCTGTTTGGCCTGGCTGTCCTGAGACACATCACCGGCTGCCAGTCGGCTTTGAGTCTCCAGCTCAACAAACTCTGTGAACGCTGCAATTTCGTCGGGTGCTGGTGAACGGTTGAGAGCAAGACGGTAGGCAAGCTTGATCTGCTGCGGTAAGTCGCTGCCTGCTTCATCCTGGAGTCTCGTTGCAAAATGTGCAGACTGACGAACAGTGAATTCACCATTCAAAAGTTCCAGGGCCTGTGGAGCCACTGTGGTCACGCTGCGGCGAGCTGCACTTTGTGTCGTATCACAAAAATCCAGTGTTTCCAGAAACGGAATAACAAGGCTGCGTTTGAGGTACGCATAAACCGTTCGACGTGAGGCTTCGCGTTCATCAAACGGTTTCCAGACTCTTGTCGGATCATAGCCGCTGCGCAGAGCCGCGTCGGGGATTTTCGGATACATACACGGGCCGTACAGCTGTCGATTGAGCTGTCCGCTGACTGCCAGTATGGAGTCACGGATGGCTTCTGCTTCCAGACGCCTGCGGGGGAAATACGAAAGTAACAGATTGTCCGGGTCCCGGTCAGCAATCGTCGGTCCGGGTTGTTTGCTCATCCGGTATGTACTGCTGGTCATGATCAACATATGAAGATTCTTCAATGACCAGTTTGCTTCGTGAACAAACCAGTCCGCCAGCCAGTCAAGCAGTTGCGGGTGAGTTGGTTTTGTCCCGCGATTGCCAAAGTCGTTTGGCGAACGGACCAGCCCTGCTCCGAAGTGAGACTGCCAGATTCTGTTAACAATCACGCGCGACGTCAGTGGGTTATCGTCATTCGTAATCCAGCGGGCCAGTGCGATTCGTCTGCGAGTGGTGAATTCATCCGGCGGCTCAAATTCCGGCTGTTCCGTATTCATCTGTCCCACCACGGCCTGTGGAACTGCAGGGGAAACCACCTCTCCTGGCTGGTCAGGACTGCCACGTTTTAACAGATGGGTCTCCGGAGGAGATGTTGACGGTTCATGAAAGAAATATGCGGCCGGATACTCGAATCTTGCCTGCAATTCACTGATTTCCTCCAGTATGGATGCCACCTCATCCACGGCTTCCTCAGTCAAATATTTGCTGGTCAGCTCGCGATCGATGAACGCATCATCAACTTCCTGTTCGATCTGATCGGCGAGTCCTGTCAGTAATTTGCGGTGAGCATCGGTACGCTCCCCCTCGGGGACACTCAGCGCAGCAATCGCATCGGCCGGCAGCTTTGTTTTATCGGTCTGGATGATTCCGGTTAGCAACGGCAACCGCAGTTCACGAACGTGTTCCCGCAATTCTGCAACATGCTGATCAGCCGCGTTTTTTTCCTTCAGTCTGCTCCAGGGAACGGCTGGTCGAGTCAGTTCAGTCCGGCGATTCTTTTCACGTGCCAGTGGATCGAAAATCGCAACCATGCTGTAATAGTCACGGCTGGAAAGTGGATCAAATTTGTGGTCATGGCAGCGGGCACAGCCCAGTGTCAGGCCCAGAAAAGCCTGCGAAGTGGTTCTGACCAGGTCATCCAGTTCGTTGAACCGTTCGGCGACGACTTCGCTGGGCTGGACAGACGCCCCCCGCTCAGCATCCCACGGTCCGACTCGAAGGAATCCGGTGGCAATGATGGTTTCCGGGGACGCATCGGACAGTTCATCGCCAGCAAGCTGTTCCAGCACGAAGCGGTTATACGGCTTATCGTCATTGAATGCACGAATCACATAGTCTCGATACTTCCAGGCAAGCGGCTTATCGCCATCCACTTCATATCCGTTGCTGTCCGCATAGCGAGCCACGTCGAGCCAGTGTCGTCCCCACCGTTCACCGTAGTGTTCGCTGTCCAGCAACGAGTTCAACAGTGCCAGATAGGCTGCTTCGCTGTCGATTTCATTTTCCGTCTGAAACCGGGCAAGCTGTTCCAGTGTCAGGGGAAGACCGGTCAGATCGAATGCGACTCGACGGGCAAGTGAAGCAGCGTCCGCAGCCTGAGCCGGCTCAACATTCGCACTCTCCATTCGGGCCAGCACAAACGCGTCGACCGGGTTGCTCAGCCACGCCGAATTTTTGACAGTCGGAATTGCGGGACGGTTAACCGGCCGGAAAGACCAGATTTCCTGACTGATGCTTTCCACGGGATCGGCTTCTTCCGGCCAGACGGCACCTGCGTCAATCCAGTTGCGAATCAACTCCACTTCACTGTCGCTGAGTCGCGGTCCTTCATCCGGTGGTGGCATGACACGACCTTCAGAGTCCCCTGTCGACACCATCTGCAGCAGCAGGCTGTCCACAGCCTTTCCCGGCAGAATAGCACTGCTGCTTTCTCCATCGCTTAGTGCATGACGTTTTTGATCCAGCCGCAGTCCGCCTTCCTGCACATCCCGGCCATGGCACTGGTAACAGTACTTTCGAAACAAAGGCTGAATGTGCCGGACAAAACTGACCTCGATTGAATTCGATTGAGGTTCGGTCGTCTGACCAAACAACGGACCGGTCCACAGGCCAGTGATCACCAGGACAGCATATGTCAAGTTGAGTCGAACCGGGAGCATAATTTTACCTGTCAAGTGTATCGACCACCCATCATACCCAAATCAGGCAGCAAACTCACGTGTCGGGCCGCCGCAGAGCCGCTGAATCAACGACATCAGGCGTGGACTGTTGATGACACGAAATTTTGTTGCAGTCGATTAAGCATACTGCAGTGCGCACGGGCAGGCCAATGCCCTCTCACCCGCACTCACATGCGCTGTGAACGATTGTACGGGCGGTCCATCAGATCCCTCCAGACAATTCGCTAAGCGGCCACCGAAGCCATCCGGCCTGGTCCTGCAGCTGACTCCGGGTTTCGCGGCAACGATGTTGCGGTAACCAGCCAGCTCTCCTGATCAACGCGACGCTGGAGGTGCACGGCGATGCTGTATTACCCTGCTGTTGCGCTGTTGGCAACGTGGACATTACTCCGACGACAACGGCTGTGCCCTGTTATGTTCGCGGTCACAAAGGTCGGGGTTTTATGATGGCGGTCGATCGCGAATCCTGTCGGCAGCAGAGTCGTTTCGGCGTTCCGGGTGTACAGCAGTTTCGAAAGTTCCCGTGCCGGTGATTGATAAGAAATCGGTAAGGCGGGTATCAGCACAGCATAAGACAGAAGTCTCAGCAACTGCAGGCGGGAACATTTACACTCGTGAAAACGGCCAGTGCAAACTAAAGTCGATTCGCCGCAGTGCTACATCCAGTACCAACAGTCCCATGGCCGTTGTCAGCAGCCATGGCCACAAAGCCGTTGGTCGTGTAACACGGCGACTATCACCGACGAACGCAGCTTCAGTCGATGGATTGTATGTACCTCCGGAATGTCGGGCGATGTTCTTTAACAGTGATTCATTGGTGGGGCGAATGCGAAGTTCGTCACTGTATCCCACGGTAAGTCCTCTCGATTGCCGATATACGACCTGATCATGTTTCTTCACCGCCATTTCCATGTGATACGCACCTGACGGTCCGGTTGGGAATGTTGTGGCATACCGTCCCGGGGCGTCCTGTGGCAGCACCAAACGACTCCTGTGCAGCAGTGGATCGATGATCGTGAGTTCAACCTGGGCGTCATTCACGAAACGGCCGATGTCGTCCGTCGCGTCCAGTGTCAAACGGACATCCCGACCTCGGCGCTCAATTTCCACTGCGATCCCGCGATCATCACCTTTGCGCATTACCTGGCGAACGACCTGCGTCCAAAATTTGGAAAATCCAGGCCATGTGACCCATTCGGCGGCCCAGCGGTTCTTGGCGTCAGATGTAAACGCAGCCGACATGCCAAGACCATAACGCCACCACGACAGAAGCGGGTCACGGGTTTCTGTTGCCAAAATCACTTCACTTGTGGGTTTAGGGCGAGTGACTACATAGCCGAGCAAAAATGGAGCAGCGTCCATGTCGAGATCCTTCAATGCATGTGTCGCTCTAATCACCAGGGGCAGAAACGGCTGTTCGTCAATAGCCGATTTTCCGGCTGTAACCGTTTCTTTTGCGAAAATCTGAGGGACCTGTTCGGGATCTGCAGTGAAATAGTACCGCCCTTTTCCGATTCGGGCGATTGCTTCCAGCAGCTGCGTATCCGCACCGTCACCAACAGCGACCGTTGAAAGAGTGATCCTGGCAGAAACCATCGTCTGCGCAATTCCTTCAAAATCACCGGGAGATGAAACACCATCTGTCAGCAGAATGACGTGCTTAAGTTTGGCGGAAGTTGACTGGAGCATTTCATACGCCGTCTCCATGGCCGGATGCATGGAGGTTCCGCCACCCGCATTGATCCGTGCAATGTTGCGGTCAATGGTGCTTTTCGCGGACGCGGACTGCATTTTGCTGATGACAAACGTTTCGCCATCGAATGCCAGTACTGCCACCTGGTCGCGAAGACCCAGGAGTTCCACAGCACTGCGTGCCGCTGACTTTGCCATTTCGATTTTCTCACCGCTCATCGATCCTGATTTGTCGATCGACAGCACCATTGCCAGCGACGGTTTCTCTTTTTCTTTCTCGAAATCGCTGCGTACAGGAAGGATCTCTTCGATGGTACTCTTGTAGTATCCGCCCAGTCCAAACGACTGTTCGCCTCCGAGCATGATAAAACCACCGCCGAGTTCCTGAACAAATGTGCGGACGATCTGCATTTGTTTTTGAGTCAGTGATGTTGCCGGTACATTTGACAGGATTAGTAATTCGTAATTTTGAAGATCGGACAATGAATCCGGCATTCCCTGTGGCGGCCGGACATCGGTCCGAATGCCTTCATCTTCCAGTCCGTAAGCGAGCTCACGAATGAGATTTGGATCGCTTTCGATGATCAGTATGCGGGGGTTTCCGGCAGCGTATACGAGGCCGAAATCACTGTTGTTGTCCAGTAGTGTGTCCTGTCCAAGTTCCGAAATCCGCACTGTGAAGTCGGCCAGCCGCTCCCGGTCCACTGACTGCCGGAACCGGAAAGAATTTTCACCCGCTTTAATGGATCTTCGTTCACTCACAACTTTGTGGTCGGCCTGGTAGACCTCAATCAGGCCTTCATCGTCGTGATTGGAATGAATGATTACCTCCACAAAAAACGGTTCGCCCTGTCGAACTTCGGCCGGAACACGGACTTCAGACACCAGGACTTCCTGTTCACGGCGTGTCGGCAGCGGATAGACGTCAATTGGAATACCGCATTGAATTGACGCGGACACAGCATCGCCAAGAGTCTGGTTGCCTTCGCTGAGCAAGACGAGTTTGGGTACGTATCCAGGCGGTATGTGTGCGGCCGCGGCTTCTATCGCGGCAGCAATGTTGGTGCCGGCGTTCGGCGATACCTGCTTTGGGGGAACCGCCAAAGCCTTCACGGCAGGCCGAGCGGAATCGTCCTTCTGAATTCTGTGATCATGACTGTCTGCAACGGGTGCCCCGCTGTTTTTTGAACGGGTCAATGCCGTCGAAGGAACGGCTGATGTGACCTGCGGTCGAAACTCCCTGACGACGTCCGGGATTTCTGTGAACTCCAGAAATCCGACTCGATGACTTCCCTGATGCTGCAGCGCTTCGTCAAGTTTTGTCTCGACTGTGGACGCAGCTTCTTTACCTATGCTGAGACTGCGATCAATTATGAACAGAACATATTGGCGCTGAGTTTCGAGCAGCAATGTGAGTCCGGCGAGAGAAAGGACAATCAGCAGGACGATGAGGCTGCGAACCACCGTCGATACGATACGCTGTTTCTTCGGAAAGCTGCTGAGACCGTGGACAAAGATGGCCACCAGTATCGGCAGACAAACTACCAGAAGCGCGAGTGCCCAGGGTCGTATGAGTTCAAGGCTCAATCGGTGAACCTCCGATTATACAGGAACCATTCCGTCAGCGCCAGCGCACCAGCCAGTGCCGCCAGATAGAACCACACAGGTCGTGTCAGCCCGCCGACAGCGATTGTCCCGTTGTGATTGACAGCCTTCAAATGTTCAGCCGGTCGCAGGTCGGATTCGCGCGCATTCGACAGATTGACTGCAACGGTTTTCAGCAGTATATCTTTGGCCCGAGGACTGTTCCCTGCTGCACCGGCTGTGTTGGTCGGTGGCGCCACTATTCTGTACAGTCCGGCTTTATTCAGGGGGCCAATGACGGTTTCGAGATTCGAGGACTCTGTGTCGGCCCTGCGTGCCGGTGTCGCGGCGATCGCTGTTCGATCTCCGTCCGGATCAATCAGTTCCAGTTGACGTTTCGGATGTCCGGCCGGTTCACCAGTTGTGGCCTTCTGTATTGAGACGCGTGTCACGTCACCGGTGGCCGGTGTCTGAGTCAACTCACCGCTGGTTCCGGTGAACCAGCTCAAAGCATTACTAACCATGATCGGAAACGCTGTACGAAATGCCAGATCACTTTGTTCCAGATTTGTGGTCAGCAGCAGACAACGACCACTGTCTCGATGCAATTCCACATAGACCGGGTCACCCAAGTCAGTACCTGCCAGCAGATGGCTCGAGCCCACAGCCGTAACTTTGCGTGCCTGAGGCATCAGTACGTTGTCCAGACGCACATGTCTCATCAGTGCAGAGGCTGTGTCCTGTCTGGTAATAATTGGATCGGTCAGTGATTCTCCCAGTGTCCACAGATCTGTGCTTTGTACAGGGTCAATGACAAGCACATCACCCGAAGGGACATTCGACGGAGTCAGTTGATGCAGTACGAGGAGTGTGTTCTGAGGCCACTCGGCGGGGAGTTTCTTAGCGACTTCGATCTCCACCAGCGGGCTGGCTTCGAAGACTTTCTGCAGAAACAGGTTTCCCGGAGATACAATCAGCACCTTCTGTACCTTACGGTTAGGAAGAAGTGCCCGGGCTCTGTCATCGATTGATATACCGTTGAGCGATCGTGTCGGCATCGTCGGTTTACCTTGCATTGATCGGCCGGATTTTCTGATTTCTGTCAGTCGGCCGGACAACAGGCCGCCTTCCAGCGATGTTTTTTGGATTGACCGTGTCCAAAGTTCGTTCGGTTTCAGATTTAGGGGCAGAATGTCGACCGGTAATCCATCCAGTTCCAGTTCCAGTCGACACTCGATTGCGACATCTGATGAATTTCGGACCTGTGACAGAATTTCGTAACCAAGCGGATCACTGATACTCCGGCGAACCTGAAACTGTGTAATGCCGATGTTCGAAGCATCCGTTGCGAAAAGATGGAATTGAATCTCCGGTTTGCTGTGAACAGCAGTCCGTCGGAACCTGTGCGAATCTTCTTCGGTGTTCTTCGTGTCGAACACCTCTGTTTCAGGGGCTGCAGTACATCCGTCGGTCAGCACAATAATCCGGCCGCGCGGATGTTCACCAGTGAGCTGAATCGCCAAATCAACGGCAGGTTTCAGTTCTGTGGGGCCGGTCAGTGGAACCAGCCGGTCAAGCGCCCGGTGCAGCGTCGGCAGATGACGGCACATACCGACCAGAACTTCCGGTCTGACTCCTGCTGTTACGATGGCCATTTCATCGTACGCACGGAGTCCGTTCACTCTGTTGCGGGCATCGCTGAGAGCAGCTGCAAACCGGGTCGGTTTGACGTCAGCAGCGTGCATACTGGCCGATCGATCGATGACCAAAACCTGGCGTCGTGGTTCCGTCTGTTGCCAGGGCAGATCGGGGTCTGCCACTGCCAGGGCCAGCAGCAGCAGCAGCAGCAGCTGTAGCAGCAGTGACAGCAGATGTCGGAAAGACTGCCACAGGGACCGCGGCGGCTTTTCTTCGTAAATCTGTTTCCAGAACAGGTTGGTGGACACAGGGA